>NZ_JACOPC010000010.1:0-288480 GCF_014288035.1 Hungatella sp. L36
CACCTGTCTGAGCGCAGCGAGTTTGGGGATTTTCACTGGTTTTTAGAAAAATCCTGCACATTTAGAAATGCTTATGCCCGAAACCGGAACTGGAAAGGTCCAGGAAACGAAAGCGCCGGGCCGGGCAGCGGCAGCTGGAAGCGGAGGCTGAACTGTTACATAATATCTTTACAGGGTCTCACGCACAGCCCGAAGCGCCGCAGTGCACTCCTCCGGCCGCTCGTACATGGGATTATGCCCTGCTGCCGGAATCATGGCCATCGTTTTAAGAGGTGCATCAATCGTATCAAAGTATGCCTTGCTGAGCGCCGTTGGCGTAATGTTGTCGTTCTCCCCAAGTATGTAGTGAACCGGCACCTCATAGTGCGGCAGGATTTCGCCAAGATTAAATGACAGCATCTGCAGATGGAGTGGATGATTGACTTTCATAATCCGCATAAAACTGACGAGATCGCCCCATTGGAAGGAAGGGCTGCGCCGTAAGGTTTTAAATAGCTCACCTATACCGGAACCGGAAACCGGGCCATTGTCGTATGCCTCCTGTATTTTTCGTAATTTGGGAAGCTGCTTCAGCAGTAATTCCGGATTATCGGGGGGATAATCTCCCATACGCTCCAGCGCCTGTATATGCTTTTTGTTTCCCGCTTTCCTGGCCAGCTCTGATACTTCCTGATATGCAGTCCGTTCATTCTCCATGATGCTGATTACCTGCCCTATACCGATATAGGCCAAAACATTTTCCGGATGCTGCAGCACATACAGGCTGCCTAGCAGGCTGCCCCAGGAATGACCCAGGATGACAAGCTTCTCCACTCGATATTTCTGCTGCAAATGCTTGACGATGCCATGTAAATCTTCCAGCATCTGATCCACATTTTCCGGCATGCCGGTCTTCTTGTTTCTGCGGAGCGTTTTGCCCGCACCGCGCTGGTCCCAGTGTACGTGAGTAAATAAATCTCCCCAGGCTTTATCCAGCTCGTATGCGAAAAGCGATTCAAAGCTTCCGGGGCCGCCATGGAGATACAGGAGCACCGGGGCGTCGGAGGTTTTGGGGTAGTGTAACAAAAAGTGCTCGATGCCGTTTACCAGGATGTACTCTTCTTCAAATTGATTCATGGTCAGCTCCTTTGTTATGTAGTTTCATCGCATTTTACCCGCTTCGATGAATTCTGCTCATACCAGCCACTATTTAAAATTTTTACATAAGCTTTCAATATACTGTCTCTTAGCAACCGCGTTCAGCCATTCGGATGGAATGTTTTCGCTCCCGTAATAAATCCCTGCCAAACCTCCGGCGACTGCTCCAACCGTATCGGTATCATCCCCGAGGTTTACAGCCTTTAAGACACAGTCTTTATAGGAATCTGTATTCAGCAGGCACCATATGGCGGCTTCCAGTGTATGGACTACATATCCGCTGCTCTTTATCTCATGATCCGGCAACGCGCTAAACCCGTTTATGTTTCTCAGCCTTTCATAGGCCGCCGTCTCCGGATTCCCCGCTGCATCATAACAGGAAAACGCTGCATTGACTCCCCGTTCTACGGAATCCTTTAAAGTCCCCTTCTCCCGGATTAATTCTTTTGCAGTGAGGACATAGATCCCGCAGCCCACGAGGCTTCTCATATGGCGATGCGTTAAGGAAGACACTTCATGGATCAGCCTGATTTGATCCTTCACAGGCAATTGATCATGTAAATACAGATAAAATGCCATCGGCAGAATGCGCATTAAGGAACCGTTGCCATTTTCGTATTCAGATACCATACCGCACTGCAGCGGTGCAGTCCCGTGTCCATAATTCATGATTGCCCTGCCTGTAGCATTCCCTACATCAAACACCTCGCCCGCCGCCGTATAATCTCCATACAGCAGCCATGACGAAAATCTTTCCATGATATCCTTGTAATCTATACCGCTGCATTTTACAATGCTGTCCACCAGAGCAAGCGTCAGGCTTGTATCGTCCGACCATACGCCCCTGGCCTGATGATGGGTTCCATATTCCCTCATTTCCCGAACGGGATTCTCCTCTATTTCCTGCCGCGTTTTAAACTCAACAGGTACACCGAGCGCATCTCCGATTGCCAGACCAATCATTCCATCGTATAATTTCTTCAAAATCTCCTCCATTAAAATAATTCATTGCCAATACCATGCCGCTTGCTTCCAAAAATATATAGACAATTATACCATGGCCTTTTCAATAATGCTATAAAAGTATAGCGCAGTACTGTTTTGTCTCGTCATGAGTTCGGGAAAAGCGGGCAGAGGGAACGTCAAAAAAGTAAACAAAAGAAACGCCCGCATTTATTATCATGAGGCGTTTCTTCTTATAATTAATTTTAATCTGTATTTTCCTTTCCCTATCGCTAATTCCGTATCCGGCGCAGTTTAATTACCTGGTGATCCTCATTTGCGTGCGTTGGGAACAGGAATAGATCGCCCTGCTTATTGGCCGCCAGATCGTGGGCACGCAGATCGCAGTTCATGGCAGCTTCTGTTTTTGCGGTCTACGCTATAATTTGCCATTTATAGTAAGCATAACACAGTTTATGCAATTTTCACAATCAGAAAACAGGGCGTTATAGAAAATAATCATTTTCTACAACGCCCTGCCTTCTGGTAAATTCTTTAATTAAATTCTTCTGCTAAATCCTGCTGTTCCGGTACTCGTTCGCCGATATCCCTTCCAGCTTCTTAAAAACCTTGGAAAAATGTGCCACATCCATGAATCCCACCTCTTCTGAGATATCACCGATCCGAAGCGACGGATCCTTTAACAGCTTCTTCGCCTCCTCGATCCGGATGTGGTTTAACAGTTCGGAAAAGCTCTTTCCGGTATGGCCGTTTAACAGCTTGCTCAAATGCCACTGGCTGACATACGTCTTTTCCGCCACCTCAGCCAGGGTGATCTTCTGGGTGTAATTCTCTTCCATGTACTTGAGAGCCGTCTTCACAATAAAACTTCCGGCATTATGTTCAGATGAATCTTCATTACCGCCAGTCTCCTGCTCCGCAGCCCCTTCCGGTTCTGCTGCCGGAGAACCGGGGACTTCCGCCGTGTTCTGCGTCTTTAAAGCGTTCTCCTGTTCCTTTCGTTTGTTCAGCGTATCCGCCATGAACTGAAGCGCTTCCTTGATCTCATCCATATTGGACGGTTTCAGCAGGAAACGGTTCACCCCCAGGCGTATGGCCTTCTGCGCATAATCAAAGTCCCGGTAACCGGTCAGGATGGCGATCATCATCTCCGGGAACTCCACACGGAGCGCCGCAATCATGGACAGCCCATCCATTCCGGGCATGGAAATATCCGTAAAGATAATATCCGGCCGCAGCTTTCGGATTATCTCCAGCCCCTCTAAGCCGCTGCAGGCGGTCGCTGTCACTTCACAGCCATAATCCGCCCACGGCACCACCTTGGAAATACCTTCTACTATAATCGGTTCATCGTCTATAATCACCACTCTATACATCTGCTGCCCACTCTTCCCCGAACGTCATTTTTACAAACGCTCTGCTGCTATCAGTATACCATATTCGGGCGTTTCAAAGAACCCCGAAAATAATTTTCCCTTTTATCAACCCTTGACAGCGCCGGCCGTCATGCCCTTGATAATATACTTCTGAAGGAAGATATAGACAATCAGGATCGGAATGATAACCAATGCCACAGATGCGGCCATAAGGCCGAAGTTCGTTCCTTCATTGGAAGTCAGCTCGTTTAACAGACGCGTGATGGCACGGTGCTGCGGAAGACGAAGCAGGAACATCTGTGTAAACAGATCGTTATAACTCCAGAGGAAGGAAAAGATCGCTACTGTCGCAAAGGACGGTTTTGCAAGGGGCACTACAATCTTGTAAAAGATCTGGAATGGATTACAGCCTTCCAGATAGGCCGATTCCTCCAGTTCAATCGGGAGACTCCGCACGTAGCCGGTCAGTACGACTATGGCGAAGGACATATTGCCTGCTACCTGCGGAAGAATCACGCTCGTTAAGGAAAGCGCCAGACTCTCCGTATTGACCATGTGGGCGGAACTCAGCATACGGTATACCGGAATGATTGTGGAGAATACCGGGAACATCATGCCTGCCACCACCAGTGAATTAAGCGGTTTGCGAAGCTTGAACTCGTAGCGGACCAGGCCGAACGATGCCATGCCGGCCAGAACGATAACGATAGCCGCCACCGAAGTGGATATAATCATACTGTTGCGGTATGCGCTGAAAATACTGAGACGCTCAAATGCGGTCCGGTAGTTGGCCAGGGTAAACATTGCTCCTGTAGGAAGTGCAAAGGAGTTCGAAAGGATCTCGCCCTTCGCCTTAAAGGAGTTGATGATGACCCAGAAAATCGGATAAATCGTGGTAAGTGCCCAGAAGCCCAGAACGATGTAGATTACCACACTTCCCAGCGATATTTTTTTCCCTCTGCTCATGATGAATCCCCTCCTAATAATCTTTCTCTTTGAAAATTGTGTTGATCACTTTCGCCGTCACAATTCCAAGAACTACGATCAGAACCGCTATGGCGGAGCTGTAATCGACATTTTTCGTATTAAAGGTCTGGTAGTACATGTATGTGCCGGTCAGCCATGTCTCACCCAGCGGAATTCCCTTCGGGAACATAGTCCATGGGAGGTCGAATACCTTTAATGCACCGGTAACGCCGAGGACCACACAGGTACACATAACATTGTGAAGCAGAGGAATGGAGACATATCTTACTTTCTGGAATCCTGTTGCACCATCGATAGCGGCCGCCTCATACAGTTCGCCGGATATATTATTGAGTCCGGTGATCAGGATTACAAAATAGAAGCCCACATACTGCCACATAACAGGCAGCATCATCGTGATGAGCGCCAGCTTCTCGCCTTTCCAGTCGATGAGTTCGGTGACGCCGAGACTCTCCAGCAGCTGATTCACCATGCCCTTGTCGTACAGGAAGATCAGATTGAACATAAGACCTAACGCAGTGGCGGAAATGACGATGGGGAAGAAGTAGACAGTCCGGAAGAATTTTGCTCCGTGGCTGATATTGTCAACCAGAAGCGCCAGGACAATGGCGATTCCTACCTGGCCGATGATGGTGACTACCATCATGAGGATGGTGTTTCTGACTGCCACACGCATGTTCTCATCCTGGAACATGGTCACGTAGTTGGTGTACCACGGATCATTCCATCCCTTGCTGGCGGCTCCCAGTTCTGTAATCTGCTTAAAACTGTTTAAGATGTTCTGTATAAATGGATAGTACAAGAAAATTGCCATGAAGGCGAACGCCGGAACCAGAAAAAGGAACAGCGGCTTTTTGTTTTTATAGATATTTGCTCCCATATTCTCACCCTATTTTTCCGTAAAAAAGCCAGAGACGAAAGGCCATTACGTCTCCGGCTTTGTATTGACAGTTATTTAGTTTGCGTGGTAAATCTCCAGGCCTTCCTTGACAGCGTCTTCTGCTGTTACCTTGCCTGTTACGATCTGCGGCATGCCGTCAAAGGTTGACGTTCTGCATTCGCCCTGGAAAATATCCTGAACAGCCGGTGTTAAGGAGGTAACGCCGCTCATCATATCCATTGCCTTTACCTGTAAGGAGTTGAACTGGCTCTGGTCTACCGCCGGCGCTTCTTTCAGTGCGGAAGCTGTATGCTGTGCGAAGATCGGTACGATTTCATTGGAAGTCATATACTCTACGAAGTTGACTGCAACCTCTCTCTTATCCGGATCATCCCATGCTTTCTTCGAGATGTAGTAGCCCATGGATAAACCGCCGATTAAATCAGTTGCTTTTCTGTCTCCCATGCCTGGTACGTAAGTAACGGTGAATTTGTCGAGCTTCTCGGTATCCATGGTGGTTGGGTCATTCGGGTCGGACTGGCATGCGCCTGCGATTCCGCCGACTTTCCAGGAACCGTCGATTAAGAATGCAGCCTTATCTTCTGTGAAGGCAAGGAATGTATCATCATCGGTTGCGGATAATGTATTCTTCGGGAAGTACTCTTTTTCATATAAGTCTTTGACATCGTTAATGCCTGCTACCCATGACTGGCCCTGTGTATCTTCTACGGTTTCCGGAATGTCACAGTGGTTTGCCGGTGTGTTGTGATTGAAGATGGTGTACTCCCACCAGTAATGAGGAATGTTGCCGAGCGCCGCTGCGATTGGGCTGTAGCCTGCTGCCTTGATCTTCTCACAGTCTGTCAGGAACTGATCCCATGTGTAATCCGGTCCCGGTACAGCTACGCCTGCTGCGTCCAGAACTGTTGTATTGACGAACATGGCCTCCCAGAAACCATTAACCGGCACTGCGTATTTCTTTCCGTCTACGAGAGATGCGGCGATTAAATCGTCGTTCATATTGGAAGCGTACTCCGGATATTCCTTGCGGATATCATCGATGGACATAACCTTGCCCGCCTCGATGAAGGAGTTGGCGTCTGCGCCGTTAAACCAGAACAGTACGTCCGGCTCGGAACCCATCTGAAAATCACTTGCCACACGGGCCTTTACGGTCTCGTCGGAAACTGCTGAGGAATCGTTTACGGTGTTTCCAGTCGAAGCTTCCCAGTCCTTCACTGCCTTCTGGTAGTTCGGAGCGTTGCCATCCTCGCCTGCGAATGTGGTCATAACGTTTAATGCGACTGCCTTCTTTGCTTCGGTCGGGGCCTCTGTCTTCGCCTCTCCCTCTGTTTTCGCCTCGGTTCCTGCCTCGGTCTTCGGAGCAGCCGTCGTATCTGTTGTGGACTGTTTGGAGCAGCCGGTGAATACGGTTGTTGTCATAGCCCCTGCCAGTAATAATGCCATCGTTCTTTTCTTCATATTAATTGCCTCCTGTTTTTTTATACACCCTTTGCATTCCTGCAATTTGTATACCTCATGTCATTATTATCGCTGATTTGGGTGCAAAAATGAATAACCAGTTCTGCCATTTGTTGTATTTTCTTGTTCATTTATCACAGAACAAGAAAATACAACAAATGGCAGAACTGGTGCTCTCTACTGGACAGCTATCGTAAGACGTGCGATGACATGCTGTTCCTCGTCTTTCTCTATTGTAAGGCCGCATGGCTCCCCATACAGGATCCTCAGACGCTGGTTCACGTTGGCAATGCCCAGGTTTCCCGAGGGTTCCCGGCTGAAGTCATAATCAGGCGACAGAAGGCGGCAGATCTTCTCCTCCTCCGCAGGTGTCAGGGTTCCGTCATTCACGATATCCAGATAGAGAAATCCCTCCTTCTCATAGCCCCGCAGGATCACGGTTCCCCGGCCGCTGGGCCTGACGCCGTGTTCGATGGCATTTTCAATAACGGGCTGCAGAATCAGCCGCGGCACTTCATACTGCATGATGGATTCATCCAGCTCCTTGATTACGGTGAGCCGTTTGCCGAAGCGCTCGGAATTGATGTATAAATAGGCGTTCACATACATCATCTCCTCGGAAAGAGGGACAAAGGTCCGCTTCTTCCGGTCCATGGCCGCATCCATCAGCGTAGCAAGGGCCTCGATCATCCGGGATACCTTCTCATTTCCGCCCAGGCGGGCCTCCCAGTTGATGATCTCCAGCGTATTATTCATGAAATGAGGGTTAATATGGGACTGGAGCGCCATAATCCTGGCATCCCGCAGCGCGATCTCCTCCTCATAGATGTGGTCAAACTGATACTTCAGCCGTTCGGACATCTGGTTAAAGGACTCCATCAAGTACTTAAACTCCAGATTTTCCGGTTCCTCCTTAATCTGATAGCCAAGATTTCCCGTCTCAATCTGATCGGCTCCCTCCATCATGTCCGTAATCGGCTTCGTGACATTCCGGTTGAATACGCGAAGCAGAATCAAAAGCAGAGGCACCAGGAACAAAAGCATGCCTGCGACAACGAACGGATAGCCATAAAACGGCGCCTGAATAATCCGTTTATCCGCCTGCATCATCACCGACAGGGTGAAATACTCTTCCTTCTGCGTGTCATAAACGTAGAGATTTCCGTTTTTGCGGCTGTATCCCGTCTGCCGTGCGGCGGCGCTGCTTTCTTTTATCATCTCTTCGATATCTCCGCCCTTCAGCAGAATGGCCTGGCCGTCGAGGCGGACGAGGACATTCTCCCCCTGCGGGGAATCGATGAGGGGGCCAAAACAGTATGATTTGTCCAGGCGCATGATCAGCGCTCCGAACTGATAATACGAATTGTCAAGGAGGTTTCTGACCATGTAGATCCTGCCGTCCAGATTGATGTACCCCAGTGCCGTGTCCAGGGTGGAGAGAAACGCCTTAACCCTTTCATGATCCTCTCTCCAGTAGGTCTGCACCTGCTGATACGTACCGCCGGCCGCGTTGTTGTAGACGCTGCAGTTCATCCGCTCCGGCTCCTCGTAGCACCACAGAATGGTAGTGGAAAAACACTGGTTCTGGCGGTACTCCTTATTTAAATAGTCATTGCTCGCGGAATAGAGGCCACCGTAGCTTAAGCTGCCGCGGGTATACTCTCTCCACGCCTTCTCCAGCGTTTGGTCATAGGTCGCCTTCCGGGACGCGTTGATGCCGTAATTCAGCCGTTCCACACAGATCTGCCCGTCATAGACCACCTGGTCCACGACGCCCTGCGCCACGGTCCCGTAGCGGTTGCTTAAAATATAGTAGCCCGCCACTCCGATGATCAGGCAGAACGGCAGCAGCCAGCACATCAGCATGATGCCTATCATTCGCCATTTCATGGAAATTTCGTTTTTTTCCTGCTTTTTCATCTCTGCTCCCCTGCCGTGCCTGACGGCTGTTTTCCTATTTGAATCCCATTTTCGGCCCTAAGGCCATATGCATAAATTGTACTATTATTATTAAAACAAATCAATATCATAATGTCCCGAACGTTCCTGGAAATAAAAGCGGCGCCCCCTGTATGATCAAAGACCATATAAGAGACGCCAATTCCATAATTTATCTTTTCTACAGTAAGCCCGGCAGATGTGCCTGGAATACGGATAAGATGCAGACGAACACAAGTGCGGCAACTCCCGTTATAAAACCTCCGATCGTCCATGCACGTATCGTATCCTCAACTGAGATTTTGTAAAAACGGTTAATCGCCCAGAAGCCGGAATCATTGGGAAGGGATAAACCGATTCCGCCTGCGCAGATCGCAATACCGCAGAGAACAGGCGATATCCCGCTGGCGGCAATCAATGGGGCAAACATGGAGGAGGTCGTAATCAGCGCAACTCCTGTTGAGCCCTGTGCACAGCGGAGTATCTGGGCTATAATGAAGCACAGCACCAGTACCGGGATATGGAACTGAGACAGTGAGGCAGCTATAAAATCAGCGATTCCCGTTGACTGAAGCATCTTTCCAAAGGCACCGCCCGAGCCGGTAATCAGAAGCACCAGGCCCACCTGACCGGCGGCATCGTTCATCACATCTCCAACCGGTTTTTGCAGATATGGAAGAGAAACAAGAGCGGCATAAATAACGCCGATCAGCATCGCAATATTCTTATCCCCCACAAAGTTCAGTATCTTAACGAGCGTCCCGCCCTCCGGCAGGATCATAGGTCCAAAGCTTCCAAAGAGTATCAGCATAATTGGAACCAGAAGAATTGATACCGCCACACCAAAGCCCGGAACCTTTCTTCCCGCAGCCGATGTTCTGCTCTCCTTTTCAAAATCCTCGATATCCTCAAATGCATATTCATGATGATTTTTCCGGTCCTGCCAATCCAGGAATCTGCCATATCCCAAGCCGCCTACAATGGTACCGAACAAGCCTGCAAGCGCAGCATAGAGGAAGAAGACACCATAGTCCAGCTGGAGATTTTCCGCTACTGCCATGGGATTCGGAGTCGGTATTACCATCGCGCCTGTCGCCACAGTCGCACAGACAGTCGCACAGCACAGGGAAACGATTGATACCTTCGTTTTCTTTGAAATCACACGCACCATAGGCGCATACATAATATGTACAACGTCTCCAAAGACAGGAATTCCGGTGATAAAGCCTGCCATAGCCACTGCTATTCTGGATTTTGAGCCATTGAATCTTTTCAGGAATGTATCCGCAATGACCTCAATTCCACCGGATTCATACAAAAATCTTCCCAGCATTACACCCAGGCCGATAATAACACCGATGCTCCCCAGTGTATTGCCGAATCCGTTTCCGATTACTTTCGAAATATCCGAGACCGGCATCCGTACCATAAGGCCTGTTCCAATTGTTGTTACCAGCAATGCAATAAAAGCGTTGACTTTGAATTTAATAATTGTAATCAGTAAAATTGCGATCGCAATCAGAAAAATAACGATTAACCATCCTCCAGTAACCATATAAACCTCCCACTTAATCTCCCTTAATCATGCCCAGATTTACCAGGCCCCTTTTAAGCTTCCTCATTTCCTCTTCCGTCAGATCTCTGAACGGAAAACGAGACGGTCCCATATCAAAGCCTTTTAATTTTAAGGCTTCCTTATGTGCGATTGTCGGCATAACAGAGCGAAACAGTTCCCGAATCTGTAAGACTGTTTTCTGCGACGCTTTGGCCGCCTCTATGTTTCCTTCTTTAAAATTCGACCATATGCTGAATGAAAGTTCAGGAAATACGCTGGCAACAGCGATAATCCCTCCGGCGGCTCCTGCCATAAGGGCAGGGAGCACCTGGGCATCATTTCCCGTGATCAGCTCAAAATCCATCTTTTCCATTGCAACCTGATAGTTGAGCAGGGTCATAAAATCCATGCTGCTGTCCTTCACTCCGCAGATATTCCGATGCTGCTCTGCCACTGTTTTCAACACCATCGGCGTGATGGGATTATTCGTCATGCCGCTCATATTATAAAGATATACCGGCATTCCCTCCGCCGCTTCCGCCACTTTTCCAAAGTACCGGCACAGCGCCTTCTCATCATATCTGTGATAGTACGGAGCGGTAACAGAGACCGCATCCGCACCTTCCTTCTTAGCCCATTCGATCATATGGTACAATTCATGCTCGTTCATGGCAGTCACATTAAAGAGTACTGTTACATCCTCTTCTGCCGCATCTTTCGCAGCAGCCAGGAGACGCTCCCTCTCTTCCGTTCTGAGATTAACGAATTCACCGCTGGTTCCGCCTACAAAAATCCCTCTTATTCCGCAGCCGGTGATATACTTAATTAACCTTGCATACTCTCCGGTATTGACTTCACCATTTTCGCAAAAGGGAGTGAGTACCGGAGCTGTAATTCCCTGCAATGTTATATTCTTCATTTACTTTCTCCTCACTTTAAGACAGCGCCTTCATCCGCAGAGGAAACTTCCCTCGCATAACGGTAAAGATACCCCTCTGTAATTTTATATTGAAATTCCGGCAGCTTTTTCAGCCTTCCTTCTATCTCGTCCTCGGACAGTTCCACCGACAGGCTGCCGCCATCGATATCGATGGATATTCTGTCTCCATCCTGCAATGCCGCGATGGGCCCCCTTTGTGACGTCTCCGGTGAAATATGGCCGATGCACGGCCCCCGTGTCGCACCGGAGAAGCGGCCATCCGTAATCAGAGCCACCGTTTCTGAATATCCCATGCCTACCAGTGCTGCCGTAGCGGTCAGCATTTCCCGCATTCCAGGGCCCCCTTTCGGACCTTCGTTGCGTATGACGATGACATCTCCCTCCTTAACCGCACCTTCGTAAATCGCCTTTACCGCGTCCTCCTCACACTCAAAGCAGCGGGCTGGTCCGGTATGCTTTCTCATCTGCGCCACAACCGCGCTCTGCTTGACGACGCAGCCCTTCGGCGCCAGATTTCCATGCAAAACTGCAATGGAGCCTTCAGGTGCATAGGCGTGTTCCACAGTCCGGATCACCTCCTGATTCCAGCTTGTCAGCCGGTCTGCATTCTGTCTGTGAGTTTTACCATTCACCGTCATCAGGTCCAGATCTGCCATTCCGGACAGGGCTTTCAGCACGGCGCCCACTCCGCCGGCTTCGTCGAAATCCAGCATGGTGTGCACACCGGACGGCTTAATCTTAGCCAGATACGGCGTTGTCTTTGATATCTCTCCCAGCTCGTTCATTGTCATATGAAGCCTGCCTTCTCTCGCGATTGCGGGATAATGAAGTGTGATATTGGTCGAACCGCCGACACTGACGCATACTCTCGCCGATAATTCCAGCATCTCCTGGGTGACAATATCCCGCGGACATATATTTTCCTCTACAAGGGAGACAATCCGGACACCGCTCTGTCTTGCAATGCGCTTCTTTTTGCCCGCCACTGCATGGGCTCCCGCACAGCCCGGCAGGGTCAGTCCCATTGCTTCCGCTGCAATGGACATGCTGTTCGCAGTCCCCATCATAGCGCAGGAACCGGGTCCGGGTGACATAATGCCTTCCATTTCCTCATACTCTTCCTTTGAGATCTCACCCTTTAACAGTTTTCCAGCCATTTCCTTCAATTCGTAAGTTGCATAGCTCTTCGACTGATAGACGGCAGGCATCATCGGTCCGCCCGTTACCAGAATTGCCGGTATATTAATCCGCAGCATGGCCATCAGCATGGCCGGGACAATCTTATCGCAGCCGCCTAACAGTACAAGCCCATCCAGCATATGGGCGTTTACATACACTTCAATGGAATCCGTAATCACTTCCCTGCTGGGAAGCACACTGCACATCCCGGCATGGCCCTGCGTAAAACCGTCGCAGATGGAGATTGTATTAATCTCAAACGGCACGCCTCCTGCCTCCGATACCCCCGCTTTAACCTGCTCTGCCAGCTTATCCAGATGGACGTGGCCCGGATGCATCTCATTATGTGTGTTGATAATTCCAATGAATGGTTTTCTTAACTCTTCATTCGACAGGCCCATCCCCCTGAAGTGTGCTCTCGGCCCTGCCATACTCATTCCATTTACGACAACCGCACTTCTGTATTTCGTATTTTTATAAGTAAAGTCCTCCATATGTCCTCCTATGCCTGTAATTTTTCTGTTATTGCCGCTGCGCTTCGTTTCACCTCTTCCGCAAAGGAACAGGCCTTCTCCGGTGAGAATCGGTAATCCGGAGCAGATATTCCTATCGTTCCGGCAAGATTTCCATCAATTCCAAAGATCGGTGCCGCAATACAGACGATATCCGGATTATGCTCCCGGTTATCCAGTGAGTATCCCTGCTGCCGGATCAATTCCAGCTCTCTGTGCAGAGTTTCTTTATGGATAATCGTATTATTCGTATACTGCTTAAGTGGGTTATAGTTCAAATAACTGTCCACCCATTCTCTGCTGTGATACGCAAGAATCAGCTTTCCTCCTGATGTACATTGAAGAGGAATCTTCCATCCAATCCTGGATCTCAGCTGAATCTGGTTTTTTGCATCCATCTTTCCTATGTATACTGCCTTATCGTTATCCGGCGCGATCAGATGAATGGTCTCTAACGACAGCTCATTTAACCGGATCATCTCCTCCTGCGCCGCTTCCAGCAAATAATCCGACATATTTACTTTCAGGGCAATATTCATCATGCCCATCCCCAGTTTATACTGCCTCGCCTCTTTGTTTTTTGAAACAAAGCCGCATGCCTGGAGTTCCTGCAGAATCCGATGAACCGTACTCGGGCTTAAACCGGTTGCTTCTGCGATATCACTGATATTCACCCAACCTTTCTGCTCTGCTAAAGCTAGAATGATCTGAAGTGCTTTCAAAGCACTATACTCTTTCATTTGTTCCTGAAGGTCCATGGCTCCTCCTTCTATTCCATATATGGAATCATCTTTTTAAATGTAGAATCAATTGATATTGTCATTATAAAAAGATTGGATCGTATCGTCAATGGATAAAAAGCAAAAAAAGCAGCCGTTTTTTTGTCTGATAGTTACAAAAAAATGGCTGCTTTTTTCGATATATTTCAAATATAAAATATGATATTTTTCATGCTCTTTTCTATTCTAAATATGAAATTCTCAGGGGAAGCCGGTCAGAACTTACAATCAGAGAGGATAAACAAAAAAATCCCCCATAAAAAGGGAGGAGCCGGTGGAATGTGGGTTCCACCGGCGAGTTATGAAAAAAAGTCTTTTTATTAAACAAGTTTTTCTTGTCTATGTTTATAGTATACGCAAGAGTTATGAAGTAAGTTTGTAGAAGATGTAAATAAATTTTGTACAACTTGTGAAATATGTGTGAAATATGAATTCACTTTCCAAAAAGTTTCCAGAAAGACAAATCCTGGCCATCTCTTCATCAGTCGTAGTAATCGTCTGTCAGCACTCCATTCGTCTCAAAGTAGTACAAGGTTCCGTCGATTTCCATATCCCCGGTCACCATGTGGCCGTCAGAGGCCAGATAGTACCAGTCGTCCCCCAGAATGAGCCAGCCTGTTTTCATATAGCCGTTGGCGTCGAAGTAATACCACCTGCTGTCAATCTCCTGCCAGCCGTCTTTGTAATACTGGTTCTCCCCTTTGCAGTAGTACCAGCCGCTCGCGTCCTGATACCAGCCAATGGCAGCCGCCTGGGTCTCCGGCTGAGTCTCTGCCTTCGTTTCCGGCTGTGCTGCCGGCTTCTGCTCCGCCTGCTTTGATGTCTGCTTGTCCTCCGAGGCATTCCCCGACTGATAAGGGCATACGCCGTTGGGATGCAGGTGCGCCGGATGGCCGCCGCAATGGTAATGGTAGCTTCCCAGGCCACTCTTATTCTTGTTGTCTTTGTGGCCTCCGTTGGCATCCGTACGCCCGGGGTGCGCCTCCGCCTCGATGGAAAACGGGGTTCCGGGAACCACGGTGAAGGTGGACACCAGAAGACTGCCGCTCATGAAATAAACCGCCAATTTTTTGCATTGCTTTTTCATATAGTCCCTCCTGCAAATCGTATTTCTTTCATTATACGATAAAGTGCAGGGGAAAGCTATAGCAGCCGCATCTTTTCATCTAATGAATCAGCGCATTGGCAAGGGGCAGCCCTACCAGAAGCGCCAGCACCAGTTCCAGCACCACGTACATGATGTTGTAGCGGTAGATATCTCCGGATTTCAGCCAGCTCTTATTGCTGAACAGCATGGCCGCGAACGGAGATGCCGCCGGAGTCGCAATGGCACATGAGAGCACAAAGATTCCCATGATGGATACCAATGGAGCGGAATTAATCCCGGCCTGGAGGCAGTAGGTGGCTACCACCGGCTGAAGGATCATGCCGATCACCAGGGAATTACAGACATTGGTCAGCACACATCCGATGATCAGGAGCATGGCGCCGAAGACCAGCGGGCTCATACCCGTAAAGATCGGGGAAAGGATTGCATTTAAAAATGCAGTCACTCCTGTGCTCTCATTCGTCAGCACGCCTCCCAATAATATCGCGGATGTCACCAGGAAATACGTTCCCCAGGCAAATACCTTAACATTTTCTTCAATTGTGATAGCCGGAGCCCCATCGATTTTCACAGCAAATAAGATCACCAGGAACAAAAGGGCCATACCGAAGGAATTGGCGCTGAGCCATGCCATGCCCGGAAGTGTGGGGAAAAGGCTTGGCAGAAGCATGCTTAGCAGGAAACAGACACAGATCAGGGCCACAGCCTTCTGTCTTCTGCTCAGCGGAGGCAGCGGATTTTTGTTGAGCTGTTCCAGCGTCAGATTCTTCAGCCTGCTCACGTCGGGATGCAGGACATATTTAGTGAAGAGGATCACAGCTGCGCTGCACACGAAGCCGTAAATCAGCGCAACGAACAGCCACTGACCGTTGTTGATAGTAACGGTTGTTCCCAGAAGGTTCTGAGACACGGTTGTGTAGTTGGAGATCAGCGCGAGGCCGTTGCTCATATAAGGCGGAACCGGGAAACCGATGGCACAGGCCACGACAATCAAGATAATCATAATTGTCGGATACGCCTCGAAGGGCTTCATGCCGATATCATCAAAGATATCGTATAGGATCGGCCAGAACAGGAAAATCGGCGCAAAGCAGCCTACAAACGCGGCTATCAGCATGGAGCCTACAAAGAGTATGGCGGTAAACGCCCACGGACGGCCGATAATAAATTTTCTCGTCAGAAAGAAGCGGCCGATATACGCGCTGATCCGGTTGGTCTGGAGACTGTTCATCAGGATCATCAGAAAGAACAGCTGGACAACCGTTGGATTGCCGAATGCGGTGTTCAGTACGGCTCCCATCGGCGCATAGCCGGAGGTGCCGATCATGAAAATACAGAGGATGCTGGACCAGACCGGGTCGACCGTCGTCCATAAGTAGAGCGTTCCGATGAAGATGCCGAAGATCTGCTTTCCCACAGGCGTAATGTTGGGCATGTTAATCGGAAGCAGACGAAACAGGAGCATAATCGCGATGCCGATCAGGCAGTGAAACGGATACATATTTTTCTTTTGTCTCATGGTATTTCCCCCTAGTACGTTTTATTGTCACAATATTAACATACTGATATCACACATACCAATAGCAGGTGCTAAGATTCAAAATGCATTTTTCAGTGGATACCGGAGACAAGGTGTGCTATAGTTATATCAGTAAAAAAAGATTTATACGGGAGGATGACCATGGAACCATATCAGATCAGAGAAGATTTTATTCGCTACGGGGTTCGAAAAGAGGCGAAAAAGAATCAATATCTGTTTGATCCATCGCGGGAGGGCTGTGACAATATCTGTTTTCTGGATGAAGGAATCGCCGCACTGACGCGGATCAATGATGATGGAGAGGAGCATATTTACCTCTATTTCGGAGAAAAACGGCTGGTCGGCTTCGCCAATGCGCTGGTGAAGCACTTCCCCTATGACTGGCAGCGCTACATCACTCCCTCCCCGTTCTGGATCACAGCAAAGACAAACTGCGTCTACTACAGCATGAGGGCAAAACAGTTTGAGTCCATGATGGATTCTTCCCCGTATTTCACCCAGTGCGTTCTGGGCGCAACGACCTTAAATTATCTGGAACTGGTGAATAAGATCCAGTGGATGATGGACGGCGACAAAACTGCGCAGTTCTGCAAGTGGCTCCTGACCTACTGCATCAAGAAACAGGGGAAATCCATGATCCCCAAGGCTTTTTCCTTCGTAGAGGTCGCCAACTATCTGGGCATGCATCCGGTGACCGTAAGCCGCATTGCCAGGAAGCTGAGAGAGACGGGAATCCTGGCCCGGGAAGACGGGTGCCTGATTATACAGGATGAAGAAAAGTTAAGAGCGATGACGATGCTGCAAAACGGCTGATCAAGGTAATTCATTTTCAATAACGGAGGGCAAAACTGAACGATTCAGTTTTGCCCTCCGACATCCGTTTACCAATCTGTTTACTTTCTTTACCAGTCAATCCATTAATTCCTGTTTCCCTTAATATCAAGAAACTCTTCAAAACTCTCGCACATTCTCACCGCGTCCTTCGGATCTCCCATCTCACAGAATATCCTCAAAAGCGGTTCCGTTCCGGAAAATCTTGCGATAATCCAGCCGCCGTTCTTAAAGTACACCTTGCAGCCATCCAGATAGGAAATCTTATCGATCTCCAGATCCATTTCCGGAAGCTGTTTCTGGATTAAGAGGGTGTCATAAATCTGATCCTTCTTCTCCTGGCTGAACTTGTAATCGCGCTCCTCCATATGGATCGCGCCGTACTCTTCTTCGATATCCTTAGCGATCTGGGACAGCTTCTTACCGGTAACGGCGATCATCTCCACCAGAAGTGTGGATGCGTAGATACCGTCCTTGCCGTTGATGTGGCCCCGAACCGTCAATCCGCCCGAGGACTCGCCGCCGATGATGGCATTCGTCTCATTCATCTTCGCAGAGATATACTTAAAGCCTACCGGCACCTCGTAGCACTTCTCTCCGAAGCCCTCCGCCACCTTGTCGAGCATATGGGTGGTCGCCACGTTGCGGACTACCGCGCCCTTCCAGCCTTTGTACTTAACCAGATAGTAATAAAGCATGACCAGAATGTCGTTGGGATGGAGGAATTTGCCCGTATCGTCGATAACGCCCACGCGGTCGGCATCTCCGTCGGTGGCGATTCCGATATCGCACTTGCGGTCTACCACGTAATTCTGCAGGCTTCTCAGCGTAAATGCGGACGGCGCCGGCAGTTTTCCGCCGAACAGCGTGTCATGCTCTTCGTGAATCACCTGTACGTCACAGCGTGCCGTCGCCAAAATGGTCCGCAGCGACGTGTTGCTGACACCGTACATGGGATCGATGGCAATTCTTAAACCACGGTCCCGGATGGCCTGCATATTGACCGCGCCGATAATATTATCCAGATACTCATTTAAAGGATTGATCTCCTCGATGATTCCGGTCCCGATCCCTTTCTCATACTCCATGATGCGAACCGCCGGTTCCCCGGCTTCAGAGCCGCGGCTGACACAGGCCGCTTCCAGAACCTCCTCTTCGATTCCGTGAATATACCGTTCAATCTCCTGGGTCTGGAGTTCATCCGCATCACGGCCGCCCTTTGTGAATACCTTGATTCCGTTGTAGACCGCCGGATTATGGCTGGCCGTAATCATCATGCCGTAAGGCAGTTCATGGCGCATGACAAAGAACATGATGAGCGGGGTCGGTGCGGAACCGAGGATAAACTTCACCGGAACGCCCTCTGCCGCGAACACTTCACTGGCCCAGATCGCGGATTCCTTCGATAAGAATCTCCTGTCGTAGCCGATAGCCACGCCCTGTTCCGCGACTCCCTCGTCCTTCATCTTGTTTACGAGAGCCTTGGACAGCTTCTGGATATTCTCCCTCGTAAAATCATCGCCGATGACGGCTCTCCAGCCGCCTGTGCCAAATTTAATCATGATTCTCCTCCTTCATTTCCCATGACAACAGTTACTTCATGACTGCTTCCTGCTTCGAAAGCAGGTATCTTACTTACCTTTTTGCCATCCAGTATCAATTCCTTTACGCCCTTCATCACGCTCTCCGGATTCTTCACGGAGATACGGTACTCTGCGCCGCGCCATACGCGTTTTACAGAGAATTCCTTCCAGTCGGCCGGAATACAGGGATCAATCTGAAGGCAGTCAAACTGCGGACGGATCCCCAGCATATAGCGGGTGGCGGAAAAATACGCCCAGCCGCCGCTTCCAGTCATAAACGGGTGGCGTGCCCGGCCGTAAGCCGTGTGATCCTTTCCCATAATAAACTGACAGTAGGAATACGGCTCCGCCTCCCTGATTTCTATTATATCATTCTGATAGTAAGGACACAATGCATGATAGAACTTCATTGCCCGGTCGCCTCTTCCCAGCTTACATTCCGCGGCCCACGCCCATGGGTTCGGGTGGCTGAAGACGGATCCGTTTTCCTTTACACCGGGATAAACTCTGGTGACAAAGCCGATATCATCGTCAGGAACCGTGTAGGACGGGCCATTGAGCATAATTCCGTACGGTGTGTATAAGTATTCATCCACAGCGTCCATCGCCTGGATTCCCTTTTCGTAATCCGCAGCGCCGGACAGAACCGCCCAGCTGTTGGACTCCAGATGCAGCCTGCCTTCCCGGTCCTGATGGGTGCCGATCTTCCTTCCGTTTTTGGTGATGCCGCGGATATACCAGCCGTCATCCCACAGCTCCCTGTCACAGATCTCCTTCACGGTATGGCGCATATCGGTATAGTGCTTCACATCGTCCTCTCTCCCCAGCCAGGAAGCCGCCTCCAGGAAGTTGTCGATGGCCCAGTAATGAAGGAAGGATACGAGTGCGCTCTCTCCGCCTCCCAGATTCAGGCAGTCGTTCCAGTCGGCACGAAGCCCCTTGCAGACGCCGTGACCCCCGATCTGCTCCGCGGAAAAATCCAGGATTTTCTTCATATGCTCATAGACCGTGCCGCTTCCGCCGTCGGCATAGGTGATGACCTCATCGAAGAATCCGTACTCTCCGGTCTCCTTTACATATTCCACAATGGAGGCGATCAGCCAGAGCGCATCGTCAGAGCAGGTATCCTCAAGGCCGTGAATCATATCAGAAACCTTCGGAGTCGGCACAACCGTAGGCGATTTAAACGGCTTCACCTCCGTGTCCGGATCGAACCACTCCGGCTGGAATAAGTGCAGGCCGTATCCGGCCGACACGAGGCCGCGAAGCAGCTCTACCAGCCTCTGGCGGCATTTCTCCGGATTGGAGTGAGGCACCGTCATGGCATCCTGCGCCGTATCCCGGTATCCCAGTCCGGTCCGGCCGCCGACCTCGATAAAGGAGGCGAACCGGGAGAACATGACGTTGATCTCCGCCTGGTACAGCGTCCACGTATTGATCAGCGTGTTCATGCCTTCGTCCGGGGTATCGATCTGAAGCCGGTTTAATTTATTGTCCCACAACGCTTTCAAATCGCTGTATGCCTGATCGACGGCGCTGTGATCCGCATACTTTGCCCGCATGGCGCGGCCATCCTCCCGCTTCCCCTCGCCCAGCAGGAAGATGAGTCTCGATTCCTCTCCGGGTTCCAGTTCCAGGCATTTTTTCAGGGCACCGCAGTGATTGCCGCCCTTTTCGAAGCTTCCGCTCATCTCGCCGCGTTCCACCGCCGCCGGATTATCCTCGGTGCGGTAGAGGCCGATGAATTTGTCCCGCAGACAGTCGAAACCATCCGGATCAAAATCTGAGGTGAAATACTGGTATCCAAACTCCTCGTAGAACAGATCGTGTTCGATAATGCCGTCTTCATACGTAGATCCTGCGGCATACAGACTCATCTGAAAGTTCTTATTATCCATTTCGATGTGGTGGAAGGAAAGCTCGCAGTAAGAGTAAACGCTTAATTTCCGTTTTCTTCCACTCTGATTTTTGAGCTTTACATCCCAGAGCTCCACCGGATCATCTGCCGGAATAAACAGTGTCTGCTCCGCCTCGATTCCCTGGTAATCACAGCTGTACGTCGTGTAGGACAGGCCGTGGCGGCATGTGTATTTCGCCTGATCCAGAGGTTTTCCCACTGGCTGCCACGAAATACTCCAGAATTCCCCCGTCTCATCGTCTCTCACATAGACGTAATGGCCCGGCCGGTCCATCGGAACGGCATTCCCCCGAAACCGTGTGATTCTATGGTATTCCGGGGATTTATAGAAGAGATATCCGCCTGCCGTATGGTTCACGACGGCGCACATATCCTTCACTCCCAGGTAATTGGTCCACGACGTGGGCAGGTCCACCCGGTCGATCACATATTCCCTTTTTTCATTATCAAAATGTCCGTACTGCATCCCGTTATCCTCCTCGCTATGAGCACTTAGAGACTGTATTTTAGTCTCATACGTTCTATCTCAATTATAGATTTTTCAAAAAAAATAGGTATGGCTGAGAGTGTGAAAATTTGTCTAACCTTGCGCGATCACAAAAAGCGGGGGTTGCAAAGCCATCGTTTCTATTATAGAATAGGAGGAGCGTCAAAAAAGGAGAATATACACATGAAGAAAAATGCAATCGTTGGCCAGTCCGGCGGCCCTACCGCCGTCATCAACGCGAGCCTCTACGGCGTCATAAGGGAAGGCATAAACCAGGAAGCCATTGATCACGTCTACGGTATGATTAACGGAATCGAAGGCTATATGTCCGGTACCTGCATGGATTTAACCGCGGATTTAACTTCAGATGAATTAGAGATTTTAAAATTAACACCGGCGGCCTATTTAGGTTCCTGCCGCTATAAACTGCCGGAAGACTTATCCTCACCGTTCTACCCGGCCCTGTTTGAGAAGTTTCGGAAGATGAACATCGGATACTTCTTCTACATCGGAGGCAATGATTCCATGGACACGGTCAGCAAGCTGTCCCGCTACGCCTCCCATCATCACAGCGAGATCCGTTTCATCGGTGTTCCGAAAACCATAGACAACGATCTCGTTCTGACCGACCATACCCCCGGTTACGGAAGCGCCGCCAAGTACGTGGCCGATACGGTCCGGGAAATCGTTCTGGACTCCTCCGTCTATCAGCAGAAATCCGTTACCATCGTGGAACTGATGGGCCGCCACGCCGGCTGGGTAACCGCGGCCAGCGCCCTTGCCCGCAAATACGAGGGGGACAACCCGGTACTCATCTATCTTCCGGAGACTCATTTTGATTTTGAACAGTTTACAGAGGATGTGACTGCCGCCTTATCGAAGAACAGCACTGTCGTCATCTGTATCTCCGAGGGCATTTCCGACGCCAGAGGCAAGTTCATCTGTGAATATGCGGATGCCGCCCGGCTCGACACCTTCGGCCATAAAATGCTGACCGGCAGCGGTAAGATGCTGGAAAACTTCATACGGGACAAGTTCGGCGTCAAGGTCCGTTCCATCGAGTTAAACGTTAATCAGCGCTGTTCCGGCATGATGGCTTCCGCCACCGATATTGAGGAATCCGTTCTCGCCGGCCGTGAAGGCGTAAAGGCCGCCGTCTCAGGGCTTACCGGACGCATGATTTCCTTTATACGGAATGAAAACGGTCCATACCATCTGGAATGCGGCACGGTTGATGTTAATGAGGTCTGCAACAGGGAAAAACTCTTTCCATCTGAATGGATGAATCCCCGCGGCACCGATGTGACGCAGGCGTTCATCGATTATGCGCTTCCTTTGATTCAGGGCGAAGTGCAGAGGAAGACGGAATCAGGCCGGCCGGTTTATCTTTATCGCAAGAGTCCGGTTCAAAAATAAATAAATATTCAGCGCCCTCAATACCTTCTGTTTCAAAAGTATTGGGGGCGCTTTTTTCTGTTTTATTCATACCGATAACTGACAAACACAAAGCGACAGCTGTCCGGAGCCCAGGAATTCACATTGATTGTTCCCTGTCCTCCAAACAGGCTAACAATACATTTCGGATTACTGCCATCATAATCCATGAGCCACAATTTCACATTTTTGTCAGATACATGCTGCCACACCTCCAAATCATCCTTTTGGAAGGAAAGATACACTACTTTTTTGCCATCCGGCGATACATGTGGAAACCAGTTATTGCTTTCACTATCTGTCACCTGTATCAGACTGCTGCCATCTCGATTCATTCGATAGACCTGCATGAGTCCATTCCTTGTACTGTTAAACCAGATATGGCGGTCATCCGGTGAATATTCCGGTCCATCATTATACCCTACCCCATCTGTCAGCCTTCTTTCCATGCCCCCAACTATCGATGTTGAGTAGATGTCAACACTTTGACCACGAATTGCACAGTAAGCTAATTCCTCCCCGTCATTGGAACAGCCATGCAAATATGATGGTCCATTCTCTACTACCAGTCTGGGGATTCCACCACCTATAGGCAGAACAAAGATTTTGGATACCTGTTCAAATTCCCCTTGAGCTGCACAACTGATATAAAGTTCTTCGTTGCTTGATGACGGAACGTGATCGTTGTTACAATGATTGCACTCTCCTGTGTCTAACTGATGCGATTTTCCGGAAACAATGCTGTATTTCCATATCCGGCCATCTTTATTGTATAATAACGTATCTCCATCCTTAAGCCAGTTTGGTGCCTCAATTACACCTTCAAACTCATGAAGCACTTTTCTCTCTGCTTTTTCTATATCATATACTTCCAATACACTTATTTTTTTCATAAGTAACCTCCCGTTTCGTTTAGAAGTCTTGAAAATCCGGATTATATCCAAATCTCTTATTCATGTTAAAGGAATCAATTTTACACATTTCCTCTTCTGTCAGTTCAAAATCAAACACATCCTTTGCATGCTCCATTTCTGTCCGAAAAATTCCTTTCACCAGAACAACCGCACCATGCTGCAGTACCCATCGATTAATAACCTGTCTGGCATCTTTTTCATACTTTTTTCCGATCTCTACGATTGGCGCAGCGTGCTTATAAAAGTCCTCCTCTTCTCTGGGATTATTGTTTCTGTCAAATGGATCAACGCTGGATTTTTCACTGTTTCTGCTGTGCGTGCTTGTATATATCAGTTGTTCTGGATGGCAAGCCTCATAGTATGCTCTTAAGCCATTCCGATTCATCTCGATCCCCATCTGATTCGCCTTCCTGTGGCGTTCATCAACTTCCCATAATTCTCCATTCTTTCCAACATCTGTTGCATATGTAGCATTCTGGACCTTCACCAGTTCATTTATTTCGGTCCCCTGAATAAATACAATTCCATTCTGTCTGCAGTATTCTCTAAGCGTCTCGCAGGTATATAACGGATGAAATTGATTTTCATCTGTAAAAGGCAAGATTTTAAAATTTGTACTCTTCTTCAGTTCCTCTAGATGATGGATATCAAAATTACATACACCTATCGCACGTGTCAAATCCGTTCCTAAATCCTGCATACTGATTCGAAATCCATTTGCATTTTTAGGCAGATCCGGATCTCCATTCCACACAAGATCCATTGTCATAAAATAGGGCCATGACATTGTCAACAAATCAATGGGACCGCCAAAATCATATGCAATTTCATCCGCATAGGCTGCTATATTGGCATTTGTGCGTCGCGGTACACTGCAGGATACAAAGAATTCGTCTCGATCTATCCCACTTCTTTCAATAGCTTTTTTTAACGGAATAATACACCGATCCATATAAGAAGTGCTGAAATAGCGAAATCCCAGGTCTATCGCTTCTCCAAAAAAATCCATCTGTGACTTTAGATTCTCAGAATGTTTTTCTGTACTATATCCCATAACCGGCATTTTCAGCCCATTTCGCAATGAAACCGTTGAATTAAAATTTATGTTGCTCAATGACAACACCTCCCTTTTAAAAATTGAAATTATCCATGTCTCTGTTTGAGATGGCCTCTACATTTAGACTATCAATTTTTCTCATATCCTCTTCTGCTAATTCAAAATCAAATATATTTGTATTAGCAAAGATATGATCCCTGTTTGCCGATCTCGGCACTGGCGTAATCCCGTGCTGAACATCCCAGCGCAGTATAATCTGATTTACCTCTTTATTATATTTATCTGCCATTTCCATCAATATCTTGTTGTTTACTAATCCACTCCTCTGTAATGGTGAGAACGCTTCAAAATAAATATTGTGCTCTTCACAATAAATCCTATTATATTCATTCATACGAAGCGGATTAAATTCATCCTGCTGAACCTGCGGCTTCACATTACAAGATATCATAATCTCCAGCCAGTCTCTTCTTTTACAATTTGAGATACCGAGTGCTCTGACATGACCGCTGTAATAAAAGTACTCCATAAGTTTCCATGTCTGCTGCAGCATCCCATGCGGCGGCCAGTGAATCATGTATAAATCAATATAATCGGTTTGAAGATTTCGGAGGGAATCTTCAAAATTACGGATAATCTCCCTTTCCCCCAGATGAATTGCCATAGAAGCCAATTTAGTCGTAATAAAGAAGTGTTCTCTTGGCAGACCACTTGCTTTAATCGCTTCTGCAACGCCTCTCTCCGTCTGGTAACTCCATGCTGTATCCAGCATTCTGTATCCAGCTTCAATTCCATACCCAAAGATCCTGGCCTGTTCTTTTATCGACGGGGAGGTTTCAGATGTCCCCAGACCTAAAACCGGTATCTTTACTCCGTTATTAAGCAGTCTTGTAGAATTGATCGTTAAATCACTCAATTTCCCTTCCTCCTGATTCACTGAATAATATATTTTTCTAATAGCCTGTCCGTTTCAAAATTTGCCTTTAGTATTCCTTCATCAACCGTCCCCCCAGAATATAATGCAGTCAAAACATCGGTCAGGCAGCCACTGGAAATCAGCTCATTAGCATAACTCGGATAATGTGGCTGTGGGTAAAAAATGGTTGATACATTGTTTACAAATAAGTTTTCCTCAAGCCAGTCGCAAATCAAATTATTATCTTTATAAATTCTCACTGCATTTTTCCTCAGGCATGGTACCCTTTCTGCATCCGCCTCCGTCCAAAGTTCTGTATTATGCTCATACCACCACTTCAGCACTGCTAACGTATCACTGTCATGGCCGCTACGAATTCCATAATATCCCTGAAATGATATTGGATGATACGAAATTCCTTTTGCTTCAGTTCCGCTTAACATGGGTAACACTCCATACTTTCTGGTATCTTCAGGGATAAAATTGGGAATGCCTCCGGAATACATTGCCGCTTTTCCATCTAAAAGTAATTGTTTTGCCTCCTCTTCTGTATACTGTAAAACATTTTTAGGCTGATACGCATTTTTTATGTTCCCGTCGTAGAAAGACCATACCTCCATACATGCTTTATTGCCATAATCCGCCTTACCTGCCGTATCTATCATAGACGTGCCATTAGATCCGAGCCAATATGCAAGACACTTCAGGCTTGGCCCACCTGTGGTCTCTGTACCATTAATCCATGGTACAATATCCTTCTTTACCAACTGATCACAGACCAGCCCCCACTCTTCGTATGTCTGCGGCAATTCCGTTATCCCTGCCGCTTCAAATATTTCTTTGTTGTAGATAACTCCATATCCTGTCTGTGTAACTGGAATTCCATTTTGAATCCCTTTTGTTTCAAAGAATTTCCAGGCAAGCTCCGGCAGTTCTTTCAGATAAACGCTGTCTTCCTGTTCCCATTGCTCCAAAAGCGGCCTCAGATCAATTGTCACCCCGATTCCTGTATATAAAGATGGATTTTCCGGTGTTCCAAAGACAATATCTGGGGCTGTTCCCTGAACATATGCTTTTAAGAACTCCTGTTCGTATGCTTCTTCCGGTACTGCCATTGCTACCACATTATATTTTTTTCCATTGATATCCGCCATGCTGGCTTTTTCTGCCAGCCCAGACAAAGTCTCCTGAAACTTTTCCGTTCCTCTGTCATATTCCCATATTATGATTGTTTGTACCTGTTCTTCCACCCCCCAGGTGCCTCGTTCTGTCTGTTCATATAATTGCATTTCCTCTTCAGACTGATTTAAACGACACCCTGCCAATAGCAGGACAGGCAGAATCAATATTCCTGCTTTACTCAATAAATTCATTATATTTCTTCCTATATTGTCCCGGAGATATTCCTTCTACTTTTTTAAACTGACGGTAAAAATAACTTACATCACTGTATCCAAGTGTTATCATAATTTCATCCATGGTTTTTGTTGTATAACGCAGCTGTCTCTTCGCATCTTCGATTTTCAGCCTCGCCACATATTCTCCAATACTCAGCCCATACTTTTTTTTAAATACTGTTGTCAGATATTCTTTGTTATAATGAAACTGATCTGCCAGAATATCGAGGCGGATATTTTCCATATAGTGTTCATTTAAATGGGTCAACACCTCATCCAAAGAACGTTTCCTATCACTCTTCTCCGCCTCGATTTTATCAATCAGAACATGTATGGTCTGACGAACCAATTTGATCGCATCTTCAAAAGAACGAACCTTTGCCTGCTCAAACTCGTCGACTTTAATGACGTCCATATCATTTTCAGCCAGATATCTCTGTATAGAAGCAAGTATCACTCGATATACTGCAAGTCCAGAACCCTCACGAATATTTTCTCCCATCAATTTTCCGCATAAATCGTCCAGACACCGGTCGCCTTCTATGTGATTTCCATAGCCTATCATTTTTAACAGTTCATTTGTCTGCTTCAGGATAATTTGATAAATCCGGGCATCAAGCGTCATCCACTCATTGCTGTTACAGATAGAAATCTGGTGTGACCGAATTACCTTCTTACAGCATTCACCTAATGCCCTTTCCAGATTTTTCGGATCAATCGGCTTTAGTATATAATCCTGAACATTTGCTTGGATTGCGGCATGCGTATAGGAATAATCAAAATAACCACTGACGACGATAACTTGAATATTCTTCTCATTTTCCTGTAAATACCGCATCAGGGATATCCCATCCATTACTGGCATATTCATATCTGTTATGACAATTTCCGGTGGATTGGCTGAATTAATAAAAGACATTGCCTCATCACCGTTATACGCTTCCCCAATCACCTCAATATCGTATTGTTCAAAATTAATGATCTTTTTAATAATACGAATTGTTGCGCGTTCATCATCTACAATTAGTAATCTGATCATTCTTCCTCCTGTCCCGGCACTTCAGAATCAATAGGAATCTGAATATAGAAAGTTGTTCCCTCCTCTTCTTTACTGGTAAAACGCAGGCGATAAGCAATTCCGTAAAGCAAACAGAGTCTTGCATTCACATTGCGAATTCCAATATGGCTCGTACCAGTTTTCAGCGTTTTATCCGGATCAGCGAGTTCCGCATCCAACCTCTTTATCTGATCCGCCCCCATCCCAGTGCCATTATCCGAAACACTGATTGTAAGAATCCGGTTCCTGATCCTGGCTCCTACCTTTATCCACCATTCCCCATCTTTCTTAACAAAGGCATGGCTGAAACAGTTTTCAATCAATGGCTGTATAATAATTTTAGGGACAACAATGTCCTGACATTCCTGCTGAATTACTTTTTCGAACTTCAAATTGTCCGGATATCTAGCCTGCTGAAGCGTAATATAGTTATCCAGAAACTCCAGTTCATCCTCTAGCGTAACGTAGCTTCCTCCTTTAAACTTGATACTGTAATAAAAAATTCTTGAAAATGCCAGAACAATCTCATAAAGATCAAACATATCCCTGTCAGCGGCCATCGCCCCTATTAACTGCAGTGTATTGTTTACAAAATGAGGGTTAATCTGGTACTGAAGAGAATTAATCTGGGCTTGTTTCAAAGCCAGTTCTGCCTTGTATTTTTTGTCGATATTTTCATTTACTTTTGTTACCAGCTCGTTATAAGCGTTAGCCAGAACTTGTGTTTCCTCGTCCTGATATTTTTTGCTTATTGTCCTCAAATTATCCGGATCGGTATTTCTGATATATTCTGTCAGCTCATTCAACGGATTTAGTATAAGTTTGATTAACACCAGCGAAAGCACAAGAGAAAACGCAACACTCACGATAATCAGCATAAATATTCTTTGGAAATGCAACCTGAGTCTGCTAGCTGTAAACCGTTTATTAATTCCTACTACATATAAATCGGAATTTTTAAGAGATTTCACATAAACGCTGTCTTCTCCCAGAAGCTGCATCGATTCATTCTTCAGTTCGATATCTTCTATCTGGTAGGTTAGTTCCCGTTTCAGCGGTGCATATACTATACTTCCTCCCTCTGTAACAACATAAATATCACCGTATGTGTTATGAATTTTTTCTATATATTTCGTAAGTTCCGATGACGGCAGTCTTGCAATTATTAAACCACGAAATATCATGGTACGGTAATCCCGAATAACCTTAATACAAAAAATCGTATGAGTTTCTGTATCCATTACAATTTTAAAGTCATTCGAATTGATTGACTGGTCTTCTTTCATTCCTTCTACTGCTCTTTTTACTTCATCTGGGATAATGCTGCCAAAAGCCGCGTAATAACTGTTTAAACTATTGATATACAAATAAAGGTTAATCGCTCCTGTGTCCACGCATAATTCTGGTAGGGATATCTTTATCTCCTGGATCGTTCCACTCCTTGAATAATTCTCATTCATCAATCGCGTTACTGCCGGTCTGTTCCCGAAAGAATTCATTTTCTGAAAGACGATGTTAAAATTATTTCCGATATTATCCTCAATGGTTTCGACCTGCTGCTGCGTTGCTCGTTCTATATCCTCTTTTATCAGTTTTTGATAGACCTTTGTTAAATAAACTGTTATCATGACTGTCGGCAGCACGATAAATATAAAAATAAATATTGTAATCTTCGTTGATAGTTTTGATTTAAATATCCGTCGCATGAGATTCTAAACTTCTTTTTTTCCTGGTTTGATACATAGATTCGTGCCCATTATTTCTTCTGTATCATGTACCGGCCAACGATCAATATTCAGATGATACGTATCAACAATATAAGGATAACCAGCAGCTTCCAGGGCATCATTCAGGGCATCGCTGTCATTACCGCAACGAAATGCTATATGATGAATACCGGTTCCATGCTTTTCATAATATTCTTTGAATGGTCCCTTCTCCGGTTCCGGCTGAATCAGCTCAATCCGAAGTCCATTGGGGAAATCTACATCAGCTTCCCAAAAGCCATATCCCTCATGCATTCCATAATCATAATCCTTCCTATAATGATTCCGCGGGTCTTTATCTTCTTTCGTAATTCCTTTCAAACGCATATTCATCTTTTCAACAGGTATACCTGTCCATTTCGACCATTCTGCCACTGCCGTCTGTACATCATTCACCACAATTGCAATATGAATCATGCCAGCTAAGTCAATCAAGGGGTGTTTTTCACTCATTTTCTTATCTCCTGTTATAGTTTCAATATTTTTTTGTTACCTCTAGGATACCTGCAATCTCATCCTGAGCCGGAAAATATTCCAGCCCGACGTATCCATCGTAGTCGGTTTTTCCAATCTTATCAAAGATGTAATCATAGTTCAGCTCTCCGTCCGTTAGCTCATGCCTATCCTGACTTCCAGCCACATGAATATGTCCAATTTTATGGATGTTTTTCATAATTCGTTTTACTACGTTCCCTTCATCAATCTGCATGTGATAAATATCATACAGCACCTTCAGATGTTTATCCTGAATATCATCTACAAGTTGAAAGGCCAGTGAGGAATTATCCATAAATGTATTTGGCGCCTCGTATACGGAATTTACTGGCTCGATCACAATCGTTATATCATATTTTTTCGCAATTCCAGTACACCTCTGCAGTGTGTTCCTCATATTCTGATACTGCACTTCATACGCCTCTCCCGTTTTATCCAGCGGCTTCGTAATAATCGTATTACAACCGATTTTTTTCGCAGTCTCACACGTCTCCTGAAAACCGTTCATATAGGTTTCCCGTTCGCCAGTATCGACCAAACTATAAAACTTTGAACAAAAAGCTACGTATGTAAGCTCATACCTTTCTTTTAATTCCAGCAGACGGTTAATATCCTTATCCCACCATGTCCAGAATTCAATATTCCTGATTCCATTCTTTGCAAGAAGTTCTATCGACTCATATACATCTTTTCCGTAAAAAACCGCATCAATACAAACTGAAAATTTCATTTGACCTCCTTATCCTTTAACTGCACCAGACGTAAGTCCCTGTACAAGATATTTCTGTGCAAAAAACATGAAAAACAAAGCTGGAATAACAGCCAATGTGGAAGCCGCCATTAAATATCCCCAGTCGATAATATCCAGAGACTGGAACTTTGTCATTCCGACTGTCAATGTCTGAAGATTATTATTTCTTAGCAGTAGAGAAGACATTGTATATTCATTCCAGGAGTTCAAAAAAACCATAATGGAAATTGTTGCAATTCCTGGTTTTACCAGCGGAAGAATCAATTTCACAAACACTTGGAAATTAGTAGCTCCATCCACCCTACCAGCTTCTTCAATCTCAACCGGAGTAGAATCATAAAAGCTCATCATCATCATTAGATTAAATCCCAGATTTCCTCCCAGGTGAACTAATACCAAACCAGACAGATGATCAACCAGCCCCAGCTTAATTGCCATCAAAAAAAGTGGTATTGTACTCAGCATTCCAGGAAACATCTGCATTAACAGCATCAGGAACAGATTTAATGTATAAAACGGCCCCTTAAATCTGGAAAGTGCATATCCGCTGAACGTAGACACTAATGCCCCAAGAATCGTTGCTGAAACTGAAACGACCGCGCTCACAATCATGTTTCTTCCATAGCTTGTTTTTCTGAGTACTCCTGAGAAGTTCTCCAAAGACCACTCTCCCAATCCCGGAAACATGGTCGTACTGGAAGCGACTGCATCATGTTTCGTAAATGCTGTTCCAATCATGGACATCAACGGAAGCATCATAAAACAAACTACAATAATCAGAACCATATGTGTCAGAATATCTTTTATTATCTTTTTTCTTTTTCTTATCACATCCGGCTCCTTTCTCTAATCATTCTCTACTTTAGCAGACATTCGGAATCTTACAAATGTAAATACCATCATAAATAACATCACCACTACCGCAATCGATGATGCATACCCAATTTTATTTTTTAAAAATGCCTCTTCATAAATCTTAACTGGCAGCGTCATTGTGGAATCATTTGGTCCGCCAGTTGTCAACAGCCATATGGACTCAAAATTATTAAAATTCCATATAAACTGCAGAGTTGTCGCCATGATCGTTACAGACTTAATTCCCGGCAGCGTGATGTAACGGAATTTCCCCCAGAAAGACGCACCATCCATATCTGCGGCCTCGTAATACTCTAATGGGATAGACTGAAGCGCAGCCAAGATAACAATCACCATAAAAGGTACTGTTTTCCAGATGCCGACACCAATCACCATCGCTTTTGCCACCTCCATATTGGCAAAAAACTGCACTGGTTTGCTGATAATACCCAATTGGATCAAAACGCTGTTGACAATACCATACCGATCATTTAATATCCATCTGAAATTTGCTGCCACCACAGTATTGGAAATCACCCAAGGGAGCAAAATTAATGATCGGTAGAGTCCTCTTCCCTTAATACTACGGTTCAGAAGCATTGCCAAACTTACTCCTGCAATATAAGAGAGCAGCACGATCAAAAACGCGTAAATCAAAGTAAAACCTACAGTATCAAGAATCTTCTTATCCTGTATGACTCCAATAAAATTTCGAATTCCGGTAAACTCGATCGAACTCACAGGACGATCCATTCTTCGGTTCGTAAAGGAATACGAAATTCCTTCTACAATGGGATACATCTTTAAAAGGACTATCACCAGAAATCCAGGCATCATCATCCATATTCCGAACCATTTTACACTTTTGTTTTTTGTCTTCATTGTTCACCTCAATGGTTCCTTACTGCCCAACTCCATATGCTTCAAAGATTTCCTTTGTTTCTGCAATGGATTCTTTCAGACCGAGACGATAATCTTTTCCTGTAAAAATATTCATGAGTGCCTTTGTATTCACCTTGTTTCCGTCAAATACCCCATACCATGTTTCAAAATGTTCAAAAGGATATACAAAGGTAGTCTGGCAGCCATTGTTATCTACATATTCATGAAAGAAGGACTGGAGAACTTCATCATCTCCAAAAACAGAGTTAAACTGTGATGCCCGGAGCGGAACTGTAGAATTCCCGCCTTCTGTATAAAGAATATCGTTGTTTTCATACCACCACTTCAGAACTGCCAGCGTCTCATCCGGATGATCAGAAGTATTATATGCATAGTAAGCCTGATAACTCATGGAATTATGTTTGGTTTCTTCCGTCGCATCCGGTCCTACCGGAACCGGCATTATTCCAAGCTTTGCTCTCTGTTCTGCGGATGCCCATGTAGGGATATTGGAGATTATCATTCCCACATCACCATTGATCAGCATTTTTCTGATATCATCAGCTGAATATCCAGCTGTTCCCTCTGCAACATAACCATTATCCCACCAGCTTTTCATCAGATCAAGCATGCGAATTACCTTTTCATCATCCAGAAGAATCTCATAATCCAAGCCAATGTTATAGCCTCCATTGCTGAAAACAAGGAAATTATTGAGAGAACAATGATCTGCTCGGAAAGCAAATGGTGTCACACCTGCCGCAGAAATCTTTTTTGCAGCCTCGGTAAGTTCTTCATAGTTTGTAGGTATTTGCGTGATACCCACGCTTTCAAAAACATCTTTATTATAAATCATACCAGTGCCATCGATTGCAAAAGGCAAGCCAATCTGCTTCCCTTCCGCATCCTGTTCAAACAGAATTGCAGTCTCACCAATTTCGTTATAGAAATCCGGGTTTTCATTTTTCCATGCATCTGTAATAGGACTTAAATCCAGCGCAACTCCCAGATCGTTATACTGAGCTGGCGCCGTAGAGGCCTGACATGCGATATCAGGGTTAGTTCCTGTTGTATACGCAGTCATAAATGTTTCGTAGTAATTATCCCAAGGAATGCACTGTACTTCTACTCTAATATTTTTTCCATCAATATGCGCGGCAGTCGCTTCTTCTGCAAGTTTTTTCAGAGTGTCTTCATAATTCTCAGTTCCCCACTGTGTTTCCCAGATCGTCACTACAATCTCCTCTCCAGAACCCGAATCAGAATCACCTGTAGCCACAGCACTCGTGTTGACCTCCCCTTCCGTGGTACTGGCAGGTACTGTGTTTTCTGACGTTCCTCCTCTGCTGCTGCAGGCGCCAAGCAGTGCAGCTGCACTCATTGCAGCAACTAAAAGTGCTGGTATAACTGTTTTCTTCATCTTTTGAATCCCCCTTCTCTTTATTTACGTTATAAACAGGCCATCTCTCCTGTTGATGTTTTCAGTTTACCTCACCTGGCATCTCTTTCCAATGCACATTATTTTAAAGCTACATGGATAATTCTTAGATTTATTATTTTTTCCATTAATAAGCAAATGATCGTTCATTCTTTATAAAAATAAAATCCTTTATAATAATCTCAATAAATAAAAACAATACAGGAGGTTCCTATGTCTCAACGAAAAAAAATCAGTGTTGCTGTCATTGGCTGCGGGGCAATCAGCGATGCCTATATGACTAATTTCAAAAACAGATTCTCTTCTATCCAACTGGCTGCCTGCTCTGATCTCAATACAGCACGAATGAATGAGAAAGCATCTTTATATGGTATCCCCGCAATGTCCTTTGAAGATATCTTAACTAATCCTGAAATTGATATGATCATTAATCTCACTAATCCTGCTGTACACTACTCTATTACTAAAGCGGCATTGTTCGCAGGAAAACATGTATATTCTGAGAAAATGCTAGCTACCACTTTTGATCAGGCAAAAGAGCTCTGTGCGATTGCGAATGAACAGCAGAAATATCTGGGAGTCGCCCCTGATACATTTCTTGGTGCAACGATACAAACCGCCAGATATCTAATTGATCATGGCATCATCGGAAAACCACTCTCCTATACGGCTTCCCTCTCTCGGGATTTCGAGATATTTGGTGAAATTCTTCCTCATCTCCATAAAGTTGGAGGTGATCTGGCAATGGATACAGGCTGCTATTATCTCGCTGCCCTGGCAAGTTTGTTTGGGCCTGCAGATACGGTTACCGCTTTTAAATCCTCGAATAATCCCGACAGGATTGTACACAGAATTGACAGCACCAATTTTCAGGAACCCTACCATATTGATGTAGAAAATGTCATGGCTGCAGCCATTCAACACAAAAATGGTGTTTTAGGTTGTTTTCATATTAATTCAGACTGTATTTTTAATGAAAATCGTATTCTGCGTATTTTTGGCACTGAGGGAATCGTAAACATTGACGATCCTAATAAGTTTGGAAGCCAAATAACACTTCAAAAACCATTTTCTGAAGAGATTTCTTTTCCGCTCACACATGGATTTCGAAATGAATGCCGTGGAATCGGAGCTGCAGAAATGGCATGGGCGATCATCCATGGTCGTCCAAACCGAGCAAGTAAAGAGATGGGACTGCATGTGCTTGAAATGATCCATGGCATGTTTGATAGTTCTGATTCCAATATATTTTATCATCTAAAATCTACCTTTGAACAACCCCTTCCCCTGCCTTCCGGTTATATTGGCGGTGACGAATATGGTATGTGGGCTCCCACGGAAGAAACTGCCTTAGTATAAACAGAAACGGAGATCATAGAATGGAGAAATTGAATTTTCAATCGACTATACAGCTAAGAAATGGTGTCAAAATGCCACTCTTCGGATTTGGTACTGCCGAAATTGCTCCCACTTTAATGGAACAGATCTCTATTATAGGGGATGCAATCGATGTTGGCTACCGTCTTTTGGATACTGCACAAATTTACCATACCGAACGCGGTGTCGGGGAAGCTATAAAAAATTCTGGTATTGACAGAGATGATTTTTTTATATCAACCAAAATCTGGAATGGAGAAGCCAGACGCGGCAAAACTGCAATTTTAAGAGCTTTTGAGGAAAGTCTTCGCCGTCTGAATACAGAATATGTCGACCTTCTCATACTACATTGGCCTGTCCCCGGTAAGATTGTCGAGACTTGGAAAGTAATGGAAGACTTGTACTACTCTGGCAAAGTACGCGCCCTTGGTTTATCTAACGTGGAACGCTATCAACATTTAGAGTTAATTCAAAACTGTGATATCATGCCTCATGTTCAGCAGGACTCCTTTAATCCTCTTTGCCGTAATCTTTACAATAAGATTTTCTGCGATTCACATGGAATCGCCTTTGAGGCTTTCAGTCCAATTTTACGTGGAAAAATCAGCGCAATTAATACAATTAAAGAGATTAGTGATAAATATGATAAAAATCCAATTCAGGTTACATTGCGCTGGGACCTGCAAAACAATGTTATCACAATTCCCAGGACTTCTAATAAGAAACATATGATCAGTAATTCCGACATTTTTGATTTTGAACTCACAGAAGACGACATGCAAAGAATTAATAAACTAAACAAAGAAGAAGATAATAACTGGGATATTAGGTATTTTAATTTCTAAATAACAGGAGGTGAAGAACATGACGAAGTTAAATCCATATTCAACCGTAACTCTTTCAAACGGAGTAGAAATGCCCCTGTTCGGCTACAGTCTCGAAAACATCGGTACTAAGGTATACAATCTAAAAAGTCAGGCGGAACTGCTTCTGGCTGCAATTAATACAGGATACAGATATTTTGATACTGCAGAGGAGCATGGTGGTCTTCGAGCACTGGCAAAAGCCATTCAAAAGAGCGGCATTCCACGGAGTGAATTTTTCATATCTTCTAAGATGAGGATTGATGAAATGGGTGACGGCAGATACTATCAGGCAATTGACGAGACACTTCTGGAGCTGAAGACCGATTATCTGGACTTATATTCTATCCATTGGCCTTTAAAGACGAATCGTTTCTGGCCCGATCTGGATGCTTACGTAGGTGCCTATGTAGGCAGAGAGATTGCTAAAACTGATAACGGAGATTCTGACGGACTGATCTCACTATATAAAATGGGATTGGCCAGGGCCATCGGTGTTTGCAACATGGAAGTACATCATATTGAAAAGATTCTTGCCAACCCAAAATGCTCAGTCCTTCCAATGGTAAATCAGAGTCATTTTCATCCTTTGCATTCATCACCAGAGCTTAGGAAATTCTGCCAAAAGCACAATATTTTGTTTGGAGGACTGTTTGAAAACAGCAATCTTTCCACTCCCACAAAGCCAAGAATCTATACTGATGTAAACAGATATGGTCTGGTATTTCAGACAGATGAAGACCACATACGGGCAAATGATTTTGTCCGTATTGACTCTTCGAGACGTTCTGCAAACATTCAGTATGACCCATTTATTCGGGGCAGAAATCCACGCAGAGAAAAAGATTATTATGACGATTTTGATGAGATCACGAAAATAGCAGGTCATTATGGTAAAACCAATACGCAGCTTATTACAAGATGGTCGTTGCAACATGGGGTGATTACTACTGTAAAAGGATTGCTTCCTGAGAAAATGATATCCGATTTTGATGTGTTTGATTTTAAAATAAATACAGACGATATGGACAAGCTGGATTCTTTTAACATCGGACTACGGATTGGATATCACCCTGATTACATAGATTTCTAATGACTTCTGTTTTACAGAAATATATGCTCATAAAAAACGGTTCCACACCCCAGGCAAACGTCTGGAATGGAACCGTTTTTCTAATTAATATTCATACTAGATATTTCCTGTCTTTCCTACTTCAAAAACCCATTCACAATCTGCGCTTCCGCTTCCGCCTCGCTGAGCCCCAGCGTCATCAGCTTGATAATCTGGTCTCCCGCTATTTTGCCGATGGCCGCCTCGTGGATCAGGGCTGCATCTGTGTTGTTGGCTGTGATCTTCGGAATCGCGCTGATGTTGGCATGGTCCATGATGATGGCGTCACATTCGGAATGGCCGGCGCATCTTGAGTTGCCGTTGATCTCCGCTAAGAAGGTCTGTCTCGAATCATCTCTTGCCACCGCACGCGAAATGACGTTGGCGCTGGAATCAGCCCCGTTTAAATTCACCACAAATCCGCTCACCGCCTCCTGAGCGCCGTGTGTCATCAGTCTCTCCTGGATAACCAGCTTCGCGCCGGCTAAAAGCTCGGCCTTCGTGTTCCGGTTTGTGGAATCCACGCCCTTGATCTGGACCATCTCCATCTCCATGTAGCTGTTTTCCTCCAGATACACCTCCGTGCCCGGATTCATGATTCTCTTGCCGTTGCCGTCGCCCTCACCGTAGTGTTTCTCCACGTATTTCACTTTGGAATTCTTTCCCAGGTAAAAACGATGGATTCCGTCGTGCCGGGAATCCTGCTGCCCGCAGTTGCTGATGCCGCAGCCCGCCACGATCACCACGTCTGCGTCGTCTCCGATATAAAAATCATTATAAACCACCTCGGTCAAGCCGCTCTCGCTTAACACGACCGGGATATGAACACTCTCATGCTTCGTACCCGGCTTAATATGAATATCGATGCCGGTGCCGTCGTCCTTCGATGTGATATCGATGTTGGCCGTCGTGTTCCGGCCCGCCGTCTGGCCGTTGGCGCGGAGATTATATGCGCCTTCCGGCACGTCATGTAAATCAGCGACTTCTTCTAACAGCCGCTTCTGAATCTCATCTATCTTTGCCATGTCATGCCTCCTCCTTGTTGTAAAACTTCGTACAGGCATCCACTGCGGAAGCTGTCCCCAGAAGATGAGGAAGGATGTCATCCTTCGGGCCCTGCATGCTGATCTGACCGTTTGCGATCACCACAATCTCGTCTGCGATATCCAGAATCCTCTCCTGATGAGAGATGATTAAAATCGAACCATTTTTGATGTTGTGGCGCATGCGTTCGAATACTGCGATCAGATTCTGGAAGCTCCATAAATCGATTCCCGCCTCCGGCTCATCGAAAATAGACAGCTTCGTTCCGCGCGCCAGCACGGTAGCAATCTCGATCCGCTTCAGTTCGCCGCCCGATAAACTGTCATTCACCTCGCGCTTGATATAATCCTTGGCACATAAGCCCACTTCGGATAAATACTGACATGCATCCGTAATATTAAGCTCTTTTCCCGATGCAAGGCGCAGAAGATCGAATACTTCAATCCCTTTAAAACGGACCGGCTGCTGGAATGCATAGCTGATTCCGCTCTGAGCGCGCTCCGTAATGTTCTTCTCTGTAATATCTGCCCCGTCCAGTAAAATCCGTCCTCCGGTCGGCTTCTCAATTCCCGCAATCAGCTTCGCCAAAGTCGATTTCCCGCCTCCGTTGGGACCTGTGACGACGACAAATTTATTGCTCTCTATGGTCAGGTTTAAATTCCTGATAATCTCTTTCTGGCTCTTCTCATCCTGTACGCCAAAAGATAGGTTTTCTAATGTAAGCATATGTCTCCTCCTGTATCTCTTACTCAAACACCCGCACATGCTAGTATACACCATTTTTCCAATCTTTACTATATTTTTTTTCATATCGGTTCTTTTTCCCGCCTCCTCTTCATACACTTATAACAATATCCGTTTTACCATTCATAAGAAAACACACTTAAGGGAGAAATGTATATGAAATCCGATATGATACTCGACAATATGCCCTGCGGCATTGTAAAACTGAAGGCCGAAAGCGGCTTTCCGGTCCTCTATGCGAACCATGAGCTGAAACAGCTGAACGGAGCCGGAAAACGCCTGGAAGAAATCGTGGAACCACAGGATTATCCGGAACTGGAGAAAGAAATCCTGGGACACTTAGGGAATTCACCTGCGCGTTTTGAACTGGAATTCCGAAGTCCGGCAGAGGGAGGAGACTCCTGCTGGTACCTCATCCGCATAAACTACGTCCCCGGAGGCGGAGAAGAGGTTCTCTACGGTATCATCATCGACATAAGTGACAGAAAGAAACGTCAGGAAGAATTACTCATCCGTGAGGAGCAATACCGCCTCGCCAGCCGGCACTCCGGATGCAACATCAGCATTTACGACGTTCCGTCAAAAACTCTCTGTCAGCCACCCGATTCAGCATTTTCATTTCCCGGTCCCATTTCATTCCCGCCAACCCCTGATTTTATCATCGACAACGGTATTATCCACCGAGAGAGCGTCCAGGAATTTCTGGACTTTTACGATTCCATGGAAAATGGAGTCCCCGAAGGAAAATCGATCATCCGCATGAAAATGAAAAGCGGGGAATACCACTGGTTTTCTGCCTGCTACTCTCTCATATACGGACAGAACCGGGAACCGTTAAGAAGTATTATCTCCTATCAGGATATTACCGGGCAGTATGAAAAAGAACTTGCCTACCAAAAATGGATGGAGTACATGAATGAACAAAAAAAAGACTGTATCGGCTATTACGAATACAATCTTAAATACGATCTGTTTGAGGAAATCCTGGGCGAGCTTACCTCCACCCTTCCGGAATACGCCCGGAACACCTTCTCGGACATCATCAATTACATCGCGGAACACTTCATATATGAAGAGGACCGCGAAAACTACTTAAAGGTGTTTAACCGCAACCAGCTGCTCTACCACTACTACCACGGCAACCGCTCCCTTCAGACGGAACACAGAAGACTCCGTCCCGACGGCACCGCCTACTGGTGCCTGGGGCTGATTCAGATCGTTCCCGATCCGTATACCGACACCATCAAGGCATTTATCCTGATTAAGGACATCGACGAAGAGAAGAAAGAAGCCTTGACGCTCCAGGAAATGTCGAAGCAGGATTCCTTAACGGGCCTGTTGAACCGCGGCACCTCAGTCCGCGCCATCCGCCATATTCTGAAGAACAGCCAGGACCACCACATTCTGATCATGCTGGATATCGACCGTTTTAAACAGATCAATGACCGGTACGGCCACCAGTTTGGAGACAAGGCCCTCCGCACCGCAGCCGTGCGCTTAAAATCAGCGCTCCGCCGTGATGATGTCTTCGGACGCCTGGGCGGAGACGAATTCATCATACTGTTGAAAGACGTCTCCTACTCCATGGACTTATACGCCCGCCTGGAGAATCTCTGCAGCCTGATCGGCAGCGCCCTGGAGCCGGAAGCACATATATCCGGAAGCATCGGCACAGCGGCCTTCCCCGAGGATGGGACTACCTTTGAAGCACTCTATGAGAAGGCCGATATCGCTCTGTACCATGCCAAGCTGCACGGACGCAACCAGTATGCCGTGTACGAACCGGGTATGAGCATGTCGGAGAATATGGATTGATGCCTCCTCTGATTATTCCCCCGTTTCTTGCGGCGGGGTACCTGGCTCCGAAAGGGCCGGTGCTTTTCCCTGTGAGCCGAACAGCTTTATTTTTTCTGCGGCCACAGCCCGCATCGCCCTTTTGGACTTCTGCATGAGGTCAAAATAGCCCAGACTCCCGGCATCTTCTATGAGAACCATTCTGGCCGCCTCCGCGATTTCCGTGTAAATGTTTATTTTGGAAATGCCCCCCGCTATGCAGTCTTTAAAATCCTGATCACTCAGTCCCGATCCCCCGTGAAGCACAAGGGGGATGGAGACCCGCCGGTGTATTTCCTCCAGAAGCGGAATATTTAAATTTGGTTTTTCCCGGTATCTTCCGTGAACCGTTCCTATAGATACCGCCAGCGCATCGGCCCCGGTCATCTCCGCAAAATATGCGGCGTCCTCCGGTTTCGTATACACACTCCCGCCACTGCCGTCTGAATTCCCTTCCTCTCCGCCTACATGGCCCAGCTCCGCCTCGACGGAAGCGCCGAACGCTCCCGCCAGACGCACCGTCTTCGCGGTGTTTTCCAGATTTTCCTCAAGTGAAAGGGCAGAACCGTCGTACATGACAGAGGAGAACCCCAGCTCCATAGCCCGCACGGCCGTCTCCACCGACACCGCGTGATCCAGGTGGACGGCAACCGGGACTCCGGCCCGTTCAGCGGCCCGAACGAGCATGGAGCCCACCGCGGTCAGCTGTCCCGGCTGTACGGCATGTACTTCCGCCAATGCCAGGATGACGGGAGCTTTCCGTTCTTCCGCGGCTTCCAGAACCGCCTCGGCCATATCAGAGTGATGCACATCGAACATTCCCACCGCGTACTTCCCACGGCCGGCATTCTTCAGTATTTCTCGCAGCGTAACTACAGGCATATTCCTATTCCTCTCTATTTACCGGCGCAGTAATCACTCATCGCCTTTAATACAATCCACATGGAGGTGGCTCCTGCGTCCTGATGCCCCAGAGACTTCTCCTGAAGGAATTTCGCACGTCCCTTCTTCGCCACCATCTTCTTTGTCGCCTCCACGCCCTCTGCTCCCGCATCGGCCGCCCTCATAAGGGCCTCGGATAAATCGGCTCCAGCCCCGGCCGCCTCCTTCAAAGCGCACACCGCGGGCGCCAGACAGTCTACCAGCGTGCGGTCCCCTTCTTTGGCGCCGCCGATCATCTTGACTTCCTTAAGCCCCTGCTCCAGCATCTCCCCCAATTCCACTGCCGTCAGCCGGCTCCGCCCTGCCGCGCTCTCCGCCGCGCCTTCAAAGATGCTGCCGAAGATCGGGCCTATGGCTCCTCCCATCGTCTCGCTGAGCGTTTCCGCCGCTTCCTCCAGCAGCTCTTCCATTGACTGATACTGCTTTGATTCCAGCACCTTTTTCACAGCCCGGAATCCACGCGCCGCCGTGACACCGTGATCCCCGTCTCCCACAAAGCTGTCCAGTTCACACAGTCGGCGTTCTTCTGCGGCTACGCTGTCACAGACGCAGATCATCATTTCCCGCAGTTCCTCTACCGTTATAACGTTCATATCCGCCTCCCGCTCATCCCCTTATTTTTGCACCCACAACGGGCAGTCACACGGTCTTTCCCATAGCTCTTTCATGGTATCATCCACGGAACAGATGGATACAGACACACCGGCCAGTTCCTGGGTCGTAAGGAAATTGCCGACCCGACAGCCTGCGATCTCAAAGCCTTTAGACCGGAAGGTCTTCTCCAGCTCATTGTATAAGATATTTAACTCCATGGCGGTAGCGGCACCCGTGCCATTGACCAGTATTAAGAGTGACTCTCCCGGACGGTACGGCTTATCCTGAATCAGCGCATCCGCCATCAGTTCCGCCAGCCGGCCGGCCTTTGGCATGGGGATGCGGTTGTCTCCGCCGCCTTCCCCATGAACGCCCATCCCCATTTCCATCAAATCGTTATTCTCCAGGTACTCAAACATTTTAAGGCCCGTGCCCGGATGCGTACAGCTGGAATACGCTGCCGCATACGTCCGCGTGTTGTCCCTGACGCGTTCAAACATCTCTGCGCATTCCTCTATGGAGGCCCCGGCCTCCGCCATGGCGCCTACAATCTTCGCATAAAACAGCATGCCCGCGATGCCCCGCCGCTCCTCATTCTCTTCTCTCGGCGCGGAGGCAATATCGTCATAGAACAACACCTTTCGGATATCGATTCCGTGCTTTACCGCCTTCTTCCAGGCGATATTACCGTTGATTACATCACCCGCGTGATTCTGGATACACAGTAAGACCGGACTTTTGTCGTCGATCTCCTCGATCGCCTGAAACATCTTCTCTCCGGATGGCGCCGAAAACAGATCCCCGACAATATCACAGTCAAACATGCCTTCTCCTACCCAGCCGATGACTGCCGGTTCATGACCGCCGCCGTTTCCCATAACCAGCTTCACTTTTCCGGCAGACTTCGGAACCGCTCTGACGACTGCGGTCACACTGTCCGCCAGCTTCACCTGACGGGAATATATTTTTGCAAAGCCCTGCAGTTCATCTGCGATGAGAGTGTCCGGTTCATTCATGATTTTTTTCATTCGATTGCCCCCAGTTCTGTCCACTGCTGTTCTATTTCTTTCACGGCCTCCTCGCGGGTCTTGCTTCCGGCCACGTAGCTCTGCATGATCTCGCCGAATTTCTGGTGGAAGCTGTCGAGAGAGTAGACTGCCGACGGAACTCCTGGTTCTCTTGTCTCCATAAAGCTGGTCAGCGCAGCCGCGACATCTGTATTCGGCAGAGGTGTATCACCGATCGGCGGAATCGCATTCATCACTTCCGGGAACCATGTCTTTCCGTAGTCACAGTAGAGCCAGTTTAAGAAATCCAGTGTCTCATTTAATACTTTCGAGTCCTTGTTGACGCGGTACGCCTGCTCCGCCCCTGCTACGATGAAGAAATGCTCCGGATTCTCATCGACCTGATAGCCGCAGAAGCTGATCTTCATCTCAGGTGAGATCGCCTTTACGCTCGGCTCCATCGGTGCTCCGATTCCAGTCATCATCGCCGCTTTTCCGGTTGAAAATGCCGTAATTTCCGCATTCAAATCCGTCTCCAGAGGCTTGGCATCCCCGTATTTTACAGTGAGATCCACGTAGTCAAAATAATTTTCAGCCAGCACCGGATAGTCCGATACCTTTGCCGTACCGTCGATGAAGCTCTGTACAAGCGCCTCCGGGTCTCCCTCGCTGGCCACGTCTATAAAGTTCTGGAACACATACTTATAAACCCACCACTCCTTGTATCCGTTGGTAAATGGCTGAATACCCGCGGCCGACAGCTTCTCGCAGGCCGCCTCCAGCTCCGTAAAAGTGGCAGGCATGGCAGAGATTCCCGCCTGGTCAAAAAGCTCCTGATTGTACATCATGCCAAACGCGTTGGATATGACCGGAATTCCGAGCAGCTTGTCTTCATAGGTCATGGTGGCCTTTGCCGAGTCCGTCAGGGAAGACGCCAGAGGCTGGCCGGATAAATCATAGGAATACTCCGCATAGGCCTTCATCTCCTGGCCGCCTGTCGATGCAAAGATATCCGGTGTGTCGCCCGAGTTCATCTTCGCCTTTAATAAGGTCGGATAGTCCGACTGTGTCGTTTCGTAATTAATTGTGATATTGGGCGCTACCTTCTTGTACTCTTCGATCGCATTGGCAATCGCGTCTGCATTCTCGGGACAGCTCACAAACATGTAAATCTCTTTCTCTTCGGCAGCCGCCGCGGAAGCCCCCGTTTCCGATACCGGCGCATTGCCTGCACAGCCGGCCAGAAGTCCTGCCGCCATCGCGGCGCTCATAACCATGGAAATCATTCTCTTTCTTTTGTTCATAACCCTTCTCCTTTTGATTTTTTTGGAATAATCACCCTTTTACAGCACCGGCGACAACTCCTTTTATAATGTGTTTTTGCATGAAAATGAAGAACAAGATGGAAGGCAGCAGCGCTAAGACCATGGCAGTCATGGCGTATTGCCACTGCGTGTTGTACTGGCCGACAAAGGTATACGCCGCCAGCGTCAGAGTTTTGGTCTTCGGCGAACTGTTGACCATCAGCATCGGAAGCAGGAAATCGTTCCAGATCCACATGACGTCGAGAACCATGACCGTTGCGGTAACCGGCTTAAGCAGAGGAAATATGATCCTCACATAGGTGCTGAATGCGGAGGCGCCGTCTATGGTAGCACTCTCGTCGATTGCCCGCGGAATCGTCTTGATAAATCCCATATAGATAAACACCGCCATGGGAATTCCAAATCCCCAATACTGAATTCCGAGCCCCAGCAGGCTTCCGGAAAGGTGCAGCGTCTTCATGACCTTCACCAGCGTAATCATAATAGTCTGGAACGGCACCAGCATCGGTATGATACAGAACATATAGGCAGCTCTCGTAAACCTCGTATTCCTCCGGGCCAGAATATAGGCGGCCAGTGAGGAAAAAAACACGATTCCCATAATTCCCGTAAATGTAATCGCCACATTGTTAAAGAACAGACGTCCATAATTGATTTTTTCTATTACGTGGGTATAGTTGGCAAACTCCAGATGCGTCGGCAGCGCCACAACGTTGACCAGCACCTCTTTAAATGATTTAAAGGAATTTGTAAACATCAGGAATACCGGATAAATGTACACCGCGGCGCACAGGATCAGGATCACTTCCAGAATGATAAGGCCAACGCTTCTCTTCGGCGTCTGTTCCGCTCTTTTTCTTCTATTCATCACAGTTCAACCTCTCTGCTCTGCAGTAATTTTAACACGACATTGGTCAGCAGCATGACGGTAACAAACAGGATCAGTGCCTTCGCCGAGCCAAGTCCAAAGTTGTTGTTCTGGAATGCCTCCCGGTATACATCGAGGGTCGCGCTGTAGGTAGAGCCGCCCGGTCCGCCGGCAGTCAGAGCCAGAATGATATCAAAAATCTTAATCGCGTTGGTCAGCGCCATGAAAATACAGGTGGTGACGGTGCCTCCGAGAAGAGGCAGTGTAATTCTGAAGAATTTCGCCGTTCCACTGGCCCCGTCCACCACTGCGGCTTCCAGCACGTCCTCCGGAATGGCCTGGAGCCCTGCAATATACAGGACCATATAGAAGCCGACTGCCTGCCAGATGGATACGATCAGTATGGATACGAAGGCCAGTTTCTCATCTCCCAGCCAGCTGAGTCCGAAGATTCCCCATCCCGTCATCTCGCCCAGCGTATTGAACCCCTGCAGAAAGATAAATTTCCAGATAAATCCCACAATGATCATGCTCATGATATATGGGACGAAGAACACCGCCCTTAAGAGGTTGGCCGTCTTTAATCTCTTTACCAGCATCACCGCCAGAAGAAGTCCCAGGACATTGACGATAACCACAAAAAAGATCATATATTTTCCGGTAAAAAGCATGGCGTTTAAAAAGGTCTTATCCGCCGTAAAAATCTGAATAAAGTTGCCGAATCCGATGAACTCCGGTTTTTTAGCGATTCCATCCCATTTGGTCAATGAGTAGTAACCGCTCATAAAAAATGGAATGTAAAACACCACTGCGACGAGAATCAGCGCTGGAAATACAAAGATAAAATTTTCCCTGCCCTGCTTCGATTTCATTTTATTTTCACCCATCCCCGTAACTCCTTTTTTCCTGTTCTGTCTGAAGCTGATACTATCATACCTGTTTTGTGCAGTTATTTTAATGGAATTTTCAGGAATTATTATATGGAATAAAATGAACAGCATTTTTGACAATTTCCGATAGCATATCGCCCTGTTTTTGGTATAATATAAGAAAATACGAAAAATTCGGAGAGGACTCTTTATGAAACTTTTTCATGCAAAAAAACTTCGCAGCGGCTTAAAAACGCTCTTTTCTCATATATCCGTTCAGATTATCATGATTGTGGGCACGACCGTTGTTCTCGTACTTTTATGTACCGTTATGTTTTTCTATCACTCCACCGTTAAGATCATCCGCACGAATGCGGTCCGGTCCAATGAAATTATACTGGAGCAGTTTAACAACGGGTTCGAGACCTACATCGCGGAGCTTAAGAATTTTACACTGAATGTCCGCATGGACAGCGGAATTCTTTCCATAATCGAGTCCCCCGACATCGGCTATATCGAGCAGGAAACTCTGGGAAACTATATGAAGGCCATGTTCTATTCCCGCCACGATCTGTATGATATTTCCGTACATATGCTGCGAAACGATACCATGATCCGTTTTTCCCGTGATACGAAGAAGGTCTCGGTCTCACATGAAACGAATATCGAACAGGAAGACTGGTTTCTGGCTGCCGCCTCCAGCCCTGACTACTCCTGTATCGCCCCTTACCGTCCGGATGTCTGTTATCCAAAAGAAAGCTTTGCCTCTTCCGCCCCCTTTCTCCGAATCTACCGGGTTATTATCAACGCCTATACGAAAAAGCCCCTCGCCGTCGTGGAAGCCACCTGCGACATGAGCATCATGAATTCCATAATCAAGGATTTAGGGCAGGACAAAAGCAGCCTGTTCCGTCTGTCGGATCAGGACGGAACCCCTTACTTTCTCAACAGTCCGCAGCTTACGGATCTGCCCGTGTTCCCCCTCTCCACGGAGGATACTGCAAAACAGGAATCAGTCATGTTCCGCAATGACGAATATCTCTGCGTGACCCATTTGTCCAGGGACGGCCACTGGCTGCTCACGAAGCTGATCTCCGTCGATACGCTGACTGCCCAGAATATCAGCAGCAGAAACATCAGCCTCCTCGTACTGATTACAGCCACGGTCATCTCCATTACGGCAATCGCCTTTCTGGTCCACTTACTCACCCGTTCCCTAAAACGGCTCTCCAGCCAGATGGATCAGGCCGGAAAGGGCGATTTAAAAACGACGCTGGAGGAAACAGGAAGCTACGAGACCCGCATGCTGGCCCATCGGTATAACGCCATGATCCGGCAGATTGACGAACTGATCCAGAAAAATTACGTCATGGCTCTGGGGGAGAAAACCGCCAAACTGCAGGCGCTGGAATCACAGGTCAATCCCCATTTTCTCTATAACTCCCTGCAGGTCATCTCGTCGCGCACCATCGTAACCGGAGACCGGGAAATCTATAAAATGATCGAGGCTCTGGCTGCAAACCTGCGATATGCGTTTAAAGAGTCCGTTCTGGTTCCCGTCAGCCTGGAAGTGCAGTATGTCCGCAATTACCTTCTGCTGCTGAAGGCACGCTTTGAGGACCGCCTTTCCACGGATATCGAGGCCGGTGACGATGTCTCCCGGATCATGATCCCCAAGCTGGCCATATTCACGCTGATCGAAAACTCGGTCAGCCACGGCCTTGAGACGAGCATGAAGCAGCTTCGTATGGAGCTGAAGGTCCAGCTGGATCAGGGCTCCCTGATCATATCCGTCACGGATAACGGTCCCGGAATTCCTCCCGACACGCTCGAGCGCATCATCACGGATTTTTCTGCCGGAGACACGCTGGTATCAAACGGAGAACACATAGGACTCCGCAATCTAAACACCCGGTTAAAAATTTATTACGGGGACCGGGCTTCCCTGCGCTTAAGGAGCAGCCCCGGGATACGGACGGAAGCTGTAATAACCATTCATTTAACGGACGAGGAGACGACAGACGCATGTATAACGCATTGATTATTGACGACGAAAAACACGTAAGACAGGCAATCTCGTTTTTAGGCATGTGGAACGAAAACGGAATAAATCCGCCGTTTGAAGCAACTGACGGTCAGAGCGCGCTCGACTTTATGGAGCAGACGCCGGTCGACATCGTGCTTGTGGACATCAAAATGCCGGTGATGAACGGTATGCAGTTTTTGGAAGCCGCCACGCACCGGTTTCCAAAGGCAAAATACATCATCATCAGCGGTTTTAACGATTTCGAATATGCAAAGAAGGCAATCCGGTTTCAGATCATGGACTATCTGTTGAAACCGGTGTCGGAAACGGAACTGAACCACTGCCTGGAAAATGCCGTGAAACAGCTGAACGATGAGCTGGAGCTAACAAGAGCCAATCCGCTGGGGGATTTAATCAATCTCTTCTGTTCCAGAGACAGCGGCGGATCGCACTGTGCCATCGCCTCCATCCGCACAGGAAAGCCGGTGCCGGAGGACTTTTCCTGGGACAGCGAAAACATTCGGCTTCTGTCCTCCCTTCTTGCAGACCACGGGGCGGCCGGCGAGGAATACATGCTCCGGATGGATCAGCCATGGCTCCTGATCGCCGGGATCTTTACCGCAGGAGGCCATCATTCGGCAAGCCTGTCTCCCGGCGCGCTTTCCCTGTACGCCGCAGACCACATGGGACAGGCCATGGAAGCCTTCTGCCGGCGCACCGGGGTGGTGACGCTCACCGGAATCGGCAGTTTCGCACCGGCCTCCGCGGCCACGCTGAAGGAGTCCTCCAGAACGGCCGCGCTCATCACCTCCCGTATGAACTTATATGCGGCTGCTCCTATTGTATCTGCGGATTTTGAGATGTACGCTTCCCGAATCCCCGTCTCCCTGTCTTCCAGCCGGGAACTGCTGCGCCGTGCCCTCGGCAAGTGGGATGAAAAGTATTTCCGCAGCCTTCTGGATCAGTATTTTGAGACCCAGCGCGGAAAGTCCCTCATAACCGCCGAGGCGCTGAAACACAATGCGATGGAGCTGCTCATAATCATGCAGAACTTTTCACAGGAAAATTTCATCGAAAAGTATCAGGAGATCCTGCCCTCCTCCATCGAGGCAGAAGAAGAGGCGGCGATTACCGGAATCCGGTCGTTCACGGATTACTTCTGTTCTCTTTTCAGAGAGCTGAGTTTTAGAGCCGAGGGTTCCGCACAGCTGACTGTCTCGGAAATTCTGCAGGAAATTAAGACTTATATCGAGGTGAATTACGCCAGAGAGATTACCCTGACGTTCTTTTCAGAAAAATACCATCTGACCAAGGAATACTTGTCAAAACAGTTTAAGGAAAAATACGGATATGGGATTTATGAATACTTACTCTCGTTCCGCATGCAGAGAGCCGGTGAACTGCTGGTCACCTCGTCCATGAAGATTCAGGAGATCTCTGACCGCGTGGGCTATACGGATACCAATTACTTCAGCAAGGCGTTCAAGACGTATTACAGCATGTCTCCCAAAGAGTACCGGCAGAAAAAGCCGTCTTGACGAACGGACAAAATACTGTTATATTAAGGGCAACCTTTCGGACTCTTTGTTTTAAGTGTTTTGCATGAAAGTGAAGAAGCATACAAAAACATGGAAAAACAGGAGGAAAGAATCATGACAGAAACAAAATTATATGACAAGGTCTACGGAGCGGTGATGGGATTTGCCGTCGGTGATGCGTTGGGAGTCCCTGTTGAGGAGATGCATTACAGGAATATCCGGAAACAGTATGGGGAGGTCCGCCGGATGCTCCCTGTTGCTCCGCGCCTACTGGGCGGACAGCCGCATTACGAGCAGAGTATCAATCATGGGGATACCGCGCAGCTGGAGGCCGGCCGTTATGCCGATCCCTTCGGCTCACACGACATCCGTCCGGGCTCCTATTCGGATGACACGCGCTACTTACTGCTCTGCGCCAGGGCTGTCGTTCATTACGGACGGCGGATTACTTCTCTGGAATTTGCGCAGTTTTTGACCGAGTACGTACAGAATCTGGCGGTTACCAGACCGGCGGACGATTTGGAGCGGACGTGGGCCACTGCGATGTTCCATTTTGAAGCCCTCAACAGGATATCCACCAGCCGCCATTTTTTCTCTGCGCTCTACGAGATCTGCACAGGCTGGGATGGCGTCGGCGGTTTGATCAATCCCTTTGATCCCCGTGAAGCCGCACTGGATGGCGGTCCCATGGCCGCGGGTGTCGCCGTGGCCTTACGGCCGGACGCTACAGTTGACAGCATTGTCGGAGCCGTCAGGGACGCTTACTGGAGTCTGCCCGGCCACTTCTGTGAGCAGGGCGTCGATTTCCTTCAGAACTCCTACGTGAAGCGTATGGATCAGATTCTGGACTATGCCGCCCGCGTCATGGATCCCGAGGCGGTCATCGAGGAACTGTATGCAAAATACCTGGTTACATTTCCGCCCTACAACTTCTTATTTCCACTGGAGATGATACCCGCGGCCTGCGCGATCTTTAAGGCCTGCAATGGCAATTACAGCGATACGGTTTCCTTCTGCGCCGCATTCGGACGGGACTGCGACGGGACTGCGGCAATGGGCGGCCAGCTGGCGGCGGCGCTGAACGGCGCTTCTTCCATTCCATCCGACTATATCGAAGCAGTCAACTCCACCAGTACCATCGATATCTCAGCTTTGTGCGGTGACCTCTATTCCGTAATAACCGCACGCCTGGATTTCGACCGGTGCAAGGCAGACTGTTATGATAAACTGACGAAGTAAACCATTGATACACCTCTTTTTTCGAATAGCGGGAAACAGAGTCAGCAGCCTGAAGGCTCACAGAACAAAAGCGGCGGTATCATTTACGATACCGCCGCTTTTGTTCTGTGCATCTTTCGTGCAGAAGAAGGGACTTGAACCCTCACGGTATTGCTACCACACGGACCTGAACCGTGCGCGTCTGCCAATTCCGCCACTTCTGCATTGCTATACAGCATATAATTGTACGAATTGGTTGTCCAATTCATACAATTATATTACTATATTTATCCAAAATAATCAAGTACTTTTTTCAATTTTTTAAAAATAATTCAATTTTGTTATACGTAACCCAGTAATCCCGGCAGCCACAGCGACAGAATCGGCACGTAGCTGACCAGCAGAAGGACGATGAAAATGGCCGCAAAGTAAAGAAGAAGCGGTTTAATGACATTTTCAATCTTCGTCTTACCCACCTTTACACCTACGAACAGGGTCGTACCGACCGGAGGCGTGATGGTTCCGATACATAAGTTAAAGATCATCATGATGCCGAAATGTACGGTATTCATCCCCAGCTTCTGGCAGATCGGAAGGAAGATCGGCGTGAAGATCAGACAGGCTGGTGTCATATCCATGAACGTACCGATAATCAGCAGAAGGATATTGATGATAAAGAGAATGACGTAACGGTTATCGCTGATGCTTAACATGGCCTCTGAAACGGCCGTTGGAATCCCGGTAAAGGCCATGACCCAGCTCATGATGCTGGAGACACCGATTAAGAAGATGATGATACCCGTCATCTCCGCGCTGTCTAAGAATATCTTCGGCAGCTCTGAAATCTTAATGGACTTATAGAAGAACAGGGACAGGATCAGGCTGTATACCACCGCAACCACACTTCCCTCTGTCGCCGTAAAAATACCGGAGATAATACCGCCGATTACGATGATGATCATGAGCAGACAGGGAATCGCCTGGAAAAATACTTTCACTTTCTCACTCATGGAATACCGTCTGGTGCTGCGGTAGCCGCGTTTTTTCGCAAAATAGAAAATAACGGCCATACAGGCAAGGCCCCACAGGATGCCGGGGATATAGCCCGCCATGAAAAGCGCTGCAACGGAGGTTCCGCCGCTGACTAAGGAGAAGGTAATCATAACGTTGCTGGGAGGAATGAGCAGGCCGGTAGGCGCCGTCGCAATATTGGCCGCCGCCGAGAAATCACGGTCGTATCCCTCTTCCTCCTCGATCGGTCCGATGATGGAACCCATGGCGGAGGCCGCCGCGGTACCGGAACCGGATATCGCTCCGAACAGCATGTTGGCAACCGCATTGGTATGAGCCAGCGCTCCCGGAATTCTTCCGGTAAACAGTTTTGCAAAATTAATGAGACGGATCGCGATTCCGCCTTTGTTCATGATATTTCCCGCCAGGATAAAGAACGGAATGGCGAGAAGGCTGAACACTGAGATTCCTGAAAAGATACGCTGTGCTCCCGTAAGTACCGCCGCTCCCGTATTGAGAACCGGCAAAATCGCACAGATAGAGGAAACCGCCAGAGCCACCGCGATCGGTACGCCGGCCAGCAGCATAATCACTAAGAGGACCAGGATAATCAGTCCGCATGCAACCGCTATATTCATACTCTCGCCTCTCCCTTCTCACTGAAATCGCCATGCAGCATGTCCATGGCATTGGTAAAGCTAAAAAACATAATCAGAATTCCCGTCACCGGAACGATCATGTAGATGTATCCCATGGGAACCTGAAGGGAGGCCGTCGTCTGGATCATGGTCAGCTTCGTGATGGAGATTCCTCCGTATACCATGACGACCGCCGCAAACGCAAAGGTCAGAAAATCGATGGCGGTCTCCAGTACCTTTCTGGGAGTTCCCGTTATTTTATCGGCCAGGAAGCCCATTCTCATATGGTCTCGTTTTCCAAACACATAAGCGGAGGCGAGCAGAGCCATCCAGGTGAAGGAATACGTCAGAAGCTCTTCCGACACGGTGCTTGGCCGGTTAAAAAAGTATCTCGTAACAATCTGGTATGTGCCGATGATCGTCATCATGGCAAACAGGAAAATAATGAACAGTCCCAGAATCTTCATCAGGACTTCTCTGATTTTATGCAGTGCTTCCATTCTTACTCTTCCCCTTTCGCCTGTTCATTAACGGTCTGAATATGCTTGTAAAAATCGCCGATTTTCGGATTGTCATTCAGCATCTTCTCATGGAGCGGAAGTACTTTTTCCTTAAAGGCATCCACATCGACATCGATGAATTCCACGCCCATGTCTTCTGTGGCGATCTTCTTCGCCTCCTCGATGCTCTTGTCCCATTCCTTCATCTCCACTTCCGTGGAAAGCGCTGCCGCGTCCTTAAAGATCTGATACTCTTCCGGGCTCAGTCCCTCTAAAAACTTTAAGTTGGCGACCAGCATGTCCGGTACCATCTGATGCTTGTTGTAGCTGTAGTATTTTGCAACCTCACCGTGTTTATTATTCGTCAGGGCCAGCTCGTTGTTCTCCGCGCCGTCAATCACGCCCTGCTGAATCGCGGTATAGACCTCGCCGAAGCCCATGGGCGCCGCCGCCGCTCCAAAGGAGTTGACCATGGAAACGCTGGCCGGGCTCTGCTGTACTCTGATTTTCTTTCCCTTTAAGTCTTCCGGAGTACGAATCGGCGTTTTTGCATAGAAGTTTCTCGTACCCGCATTATACCAGGTAACGACGCGGAATCCGGCCTCGTCGGTGGACTCGTAAACCTGTTCCATATAGTCGGAGTCTTCCATGACAGTTTTATATACATCTTCCGAATCAAACAGATACGGCATGCTGAAAATTTCGTAGACATCTGCAAACGTCTCTAAGTTGGCGGTTCCTGCCACAACAAAATCGATGGCTCCCGTCTGTGTCAGCTCGATCGCCTTCTGGGCGGAACCAAGAATCTCATTCGGGAATATCTGTACCTCATACTTATCCCCCAGCCGTTCCTCCACGTATTCCTTAAAGGCCAGTAGTCCCAGATGCTCCGGATGGGTCTCTGACTGTGCGTGGGAAATACGGATAATCCGTTTTCCTGAAGTGATGGAACCACAGCCGGTCAAGGATACCGCCATGGCCGCGGCCATTAAAACAGCGGCTGCTTTTTTAATCATTTTTTTCAATGCTCTCCATTCCTTTCCTTCTCATACATTACATAGTTCACATACTATTTATCCCCGTTCCAAGGTATGTATATACTTCGAAACGGCCGGAATACTCTCCGGCAGCAAAAACAGCCGGCAAAGAGTCTGGCAAGCCGGACTCGCGCGCCGGAAAGCCTTCCCATGAAACAAAAAATCTCCATGGCTGCTTTTGTGTTACGAAATCGTTAAGATCTTGACATTTTCTTAACAGTAACATTATAAAGCCATGGAGATTAAATGTGTACAGTAAAATATTGACATTAAGGAGGGTAATATTACCCAATTTTCCAGTATTAGGGCGTGTTTTATTTCTATGACGGAAGACCGTCCCGATATTCCGACGGCAGCTGACCTGTGATCCGCTTAAAGATTTTTGAGAAATATTTCGAATCGCTGTAACCCACGCTTCTGCTCACGTCCTTAATATTGGCCCGTGGGTCCTCCAGCAGTTTTTTCGCCTCCTTCACCCTTAAATGGGTCAGATACGCGGTAAAATTCTGATCGAAGCACTGCTTAAACAGGCGGCAGAAATATACCTCTGAATAGTTCATGGCGCGCGCCGCGTCCTGCATGGAAATATCGCGGCTGTAGTTCTCCCTGACATAGGCGCGGATGGCGGCGGCTACTCTGGAGTACCCGTTCTCCGGTTCCTGATCGGGGTCATCCTTCGCGTCCCGGCTGGTTCCTGCATCGGTACCGCGGATGCCTTCCCCGTCTCTGCCGCCTTCTCCGTCTCTGCCGCCTTCCCTGCCTCTGCCGCCTCCCCCGGCAGCAGCTAAACCGCTCCTCGCAAAGCCTGCTCCGCCTGCCGGGCTTTCTGCCTTTCTCCGGCATAGATCCACCTGGCGCATGGCTTCCTCCATCACCGGGATGAGCTCCTCGTCATCACACGGCTTTAAAAGGTATTCCAGCGCATGGAGGGAAACTGCCCGCTTTGCATAGGAAAAATCGTCATACGCGGTTAAAAAGATGATAACGCAGTCCGGATGGCTCTTTCTGATCCACTCCGCCGCCTCCACGCCGTTCATCCCCGGCATTCCAATATCCATGATCACAATGGGCGTGTCGTTCTTATCCACCGCCAGGATCGCCTGCATGCCGTTTTCCGCATGAAAGACCTCACAGCTCTCTCCAAAATACTTTTTGAGCTTCCTGCTGAAGGACAGCCTCTCTATTTCTTCATCATCTGCAATCAAAACCCGGTACATGACTCTTTCCCCGCTTTCCCCTTTGTTTTCTGGCCTCTGTTTCTGTATCTCTGTATTTCTATATCTTTGTATCTCTGTATTTCTATATCTTTGTATCTCTGTATCCCCCCATCCCATGATCCCCTACATCTCAGCCACAGTAAACGCCATACGCACGACAGTTCCCCGCCCTTCTCTGCTGTCGATCAGCAGTTCTCCGTCGGGATACATGGTCTTAATCCGCCGGCTGATATTGCTGACTCCAATTCCCAGCTTCTGGCTCTCACCGTTTCTCAGCTCTTCCCTGATTTCTGCAAGCCGCTCCGGCGCAATCCCGGCTCCGGTGTCGGATACGGAAATAAAGATTCGTTTTCCCCTTATCCAGGACCGGATATGGAGCCGTCCGCCTTCCGGCTTTACCGCAAGGCCGTGGACAATGGCATTCTCCACCAGCGGCTGTAAGGCAAATACCGGAATCATGACCTCCATGGTATCCTGGCTGCAGTCCGAGGTATACCGGATCCTGCTGCCAAACCGCATCTTCTGAAGATAAATGTAATCCTCCACCACCTTCTTTTCCCGCTCAAAGGGCATCACGGACGCCGTCGATTTTAAATTGTAGCGGAACAGCCTGCTCATGGCCTGTATCATCTTCTCTGTCGTCTCCGCCTCCTCCATCTCCGCAGCTCCGGCAATGGTATTTAACGTATTGAACAGAAAATGGGGATTGATCTGGTTCTTTAACATCTGAAGCCGGACCGCCTCCAGCTGCGTCTCGACCTCATGCTTCTCTTTCAGCGTCTCGATATATCCCTGTGTGGAACATTTCATCCGGCAGAACGCCCGGACGAGATCCGCAATCTCATCTTCACATTCCGTTGAAACGGGAGGACCGCTGTAATCATTTTCCGCGATCCGTCTGGAATCCTCCGCCAGCGCCTGCACCGGCCTGACAATGTGTCTGCCAACCGACCGGTTCAGCCATAGGACGGCGGCCAGCGCAAGCGATCCCCAGAGAATCGTCAGCGCCGGAATCAGGAGAAACAGCGGAATCTGCTTTTCATATCTCCGGATTCCCGCGGCCACATTCATCTCCTGAAGGCTTCCGGCGTAGCTCTTGATGTAGTTCTGTATCTGATAGATCTCATACAGCTTCTGAACGTACTCAGGGTCATCCTCAGACATCGAAAGCAGCTCGGCCTTCCTCTTCTCATACGTATCGTAGCTGTTCTTCACGGACCACGTCTTTGCGAAACGTTCCCGCCCGATCTCGTCGTAATCGTACGGCAGAGCCTCCAGAGCCTTTCTCGCCGCACCGCACGCCTCTTTGTAAGCGGCTCTGTTATCCTCTGAACGGTCCCGGATCATGGTCTTAAACGTCCGGCTCTCCGTCTCCATCGCCGCCTGAAAGGATGCGCTGCGGGAATTGTCCTCCAGGATCTTCCGAAACCCGTTCATACCGAAGCCTGCGGTCACAAGGTTCATCAGGATCGAAAATGACACCGCAAATGCGGCGAGCACCGTAATTGCGCCCACCTTTTTGCGCAGAGGAAGCGAGAGCCACGTCCTGCGTACCTTATCACCAAATGATCCATTTCCCTTCACCCTGTCCATCAAACTGTCCTTTCCCTGCTGCATACCGCTGTACCGGTAAATCGAAAAAAGGATTTCATAAAAGGCTTTCACCTTTCACAAAATCCTCACCTGAGCCTTCGCTCTTATCATGCGGGAGATGGGACTTGAACCCACACGAGCATTCACCCACAAGATCCTTAGTCTTGCCTGTCTGCCAATTCCAGCACTCCCGCACAGCCATATCATAATACCAATAAATGGAGAAAATGTCAATATGTTTTACAATTTTAATTTTAATTTTTTCTCTGTTCCGGCTGCAATTCCACTATTTCCCAAGTTCCGCATTTCTCCGGTAATCGGTCGGTGATATGCCGCAGATCGATTTAAATGACTTCAAAAAATGCTTATCGCTCTCAAATCCCACTCTCCGTCCGATATCCTGTACCTTCTCATCGGTTGTTTCCAGGAGACGCTTCGCCTCCTCAATCCTGAGATTTTTTAAGTAGCTCACAAAATTAACGCCTGTGTATTCCTTAAATGCGATCGAGAACAGCGAATAGTTCATCGACACGTAATTCGATACCATGGCCATATTTAAGTCCGTCCGGAAGTTTTCCTCCAGGTAGCGCACCGCGGTCCTGATCTTGTTCCGGTTCTGATTGCTGTCATATACTTCATCCATACAGCTGCGGATCTGTCTGACCCAGGTGCAGAAGCACTCCTCGTACTCCTCCGCGTTCAAGAAGGCCAGAGGCGGCTCCATGTCAAACAGCGGCTGCTTCTCTTCGCTTACCATCTTCCTGTAAGACCCGCTCAGCTCCCTCTGAAGCCTGTCCGCCGATTCTATCACATCCGCCATGGCCAACTGGCCGTGCCGCGCCTGAAAGAGCAGATGCTTAAAAGAGAGCACCGCCTTTTCCATATGCTCCGTCGGAAACTGGCTCACGAAATGAGAGACGAACTCTTCCGGCACGTTCTCCCCGTCTTTTCCGGCTGCCATATCTGCCGGACAGCACCGGGAAAGTCCCCGGAAATACGCGTAAAGCCTGGCCTCTGCCGCCTCACGGTACGCATCCCCGCACGCTTCAAAGGAGCGGTGTTCCCCGCTTACGCCCACAGCACCTGCCAGTCCGGCATTCTGTAAAAACGCTTCCGAATGTGCTGCCTGTAAAAAGCGGATTTCCTGTCCATCCATCTCCAGTTCCAGACAGCCCGGCTCCGGCTCTTTTTCCTCTTCTTCCCTCCGCCTGGCGCTCACCACCGCATAATAAGGCTCCTGTCCCATATACTGTTCAAACTTCCACCGCACCGATTCCAGTTCCTTCTCCAGGACAGACGGCTGCTTCAAATAGAGCTTAAGCTCCCTGGCAAATGCCTGAAGCTCGATTCCTTCCAGCCTCTTCTCCCCATTAATCTCTGCATCCAGCTTCTTTAAAAGTTCTTCAATCTTCTCGCGTTTTACAGGTTTTAAGATGTAGTCCTTCACCCCGTGCTTCAGCATCTCCACCGCATAATTGAAGTCGTCGTATCCGCTTACCACGACGATCTTCGGACACTTTTTTAAATTCTCCGTCTCCTTTACCAGTTCAATCCCATCCAATTTCGGCATCCGGATATCGGTAAACATGACGTCTATCTCACGGTTTTTCAGGATCTCAAGCGCTTCCTGCCCATTTCTGCACTCCAGAATCTCCGATATCTCCACACTGCTGCGCTTCGCCATGACAGCAATTCCCTGACGTATCATCTTCTCATCTTCCACAATCAACAGCGTTCTCATCTGCTATCCCTCCATTACCGTTCATGAAATAACCCATTCTCATGACTGCCGTTTAAATTTCCTACAGCCTCCCTGTGTGTATAGGGAAGACGGATGCTTACCTTGGTAAAGCACCCTTCCTTCGATGCAAAATGAAGTCCGAAGCTTTCCCCGAACCGTATGTGAATTCTGTCCTGCACATTTTTTAAGCCGATACCATTGCCGGAGCCTCCGCTCACCTCGATTTCGCCGCTGACCTTCTTTTTCAGCAGCCCCACCTGATTTTCGTCCATTCCCTGCCCGGAATCGGTAATCTCAATCTCATAGTCTTCATCGCGGCAAACCGCCTTGATGTAGATGGTCGCATCGTTTTCCGTCTCCTCGATCCCATGGATAATCGCATTTTCCACGATCGGCTGGAGCGACATCTTGGGGACCTGCTGCTCATAGATATAATCCGGGATCCGGATCGAGAGCAGGATCGCAAAATCATACCGGAGGTTCATGAGCTGGATATAATTCTTAATATACTCCATCTCCTGGCGGATGGTCACATCACTGGAGGTCCATTTCATCCCGTACCGGAGCAGTTCACCGAGCGCAGTCACCGAATCCGATATCTCATACTCTTCTTTGATTTCTGCCATCATTTTTACCGCCTCCAGCACATTGTAGATGAAATGCGCATTGATCTGATTCTGGAGCGCCTTGATCTCCGTGTTCTTGATCAGCACCTCCCGGTTCACATTCTCCGCCATCAGGACAGAAATCCGGTCCAGCATCTTATTAAACTGCGTGCTCATCTCTCCCATCTCGTCTCTTCCCGGTTCGTAAACACGCTGCTCCAAATCGCCCTCCTGGACTTTGCGCACCACGGAAAGCATCTCATAAAACTTTTTTAAGAGTGCCTTCACCACGCCGTTTACCGCAAAAGCCAGGCACACGAAAATCACCAGCAGTACGGCAATCAGCAGATTCCGCTGTCTTGACAGCCGGTTCATCTCCGTCTTCATGCTGGTAATCTGTATATAGGTTCCGGAAAGCTCCTTCACGGGCTGACAGACCACGATCATGTCATCTCCGCCTGCTTTTACATACTCGGCCAGGAAGCCTTTTCCGGAGGCCTCCCCCTTTAAGACTGCTTCCAGCACCTCCTTATCTGGCTGCCACTCCTGTCCGTCAGTGCCGTTGTCATGCACCTTTCCGTCCGCAGACACAAAGCAAGCCCAGCTTCCGGCCTTCGCCTCGTACAGCTCCGGAAAAAACGTATCCATGGAGACTGCGGCCTCCACCACGCCGATGGGATTCCCATAATCATCCGTCACCTCCTGAACGAGGGCCATCAGATGATCCGAGGTATTCACCGCAAAATCCTTCATAACGGTGTCGGGATAATCAATCTGCCATTTCCCCGGCTCATAGTTCTCTCCCCACGGCACCTCCAAAAGCCTGCTGCCATGGTAAAGAACCGGCATCATCTCCGGAAAACCGTCGTTGTAAGCATACACCCGCACCTGATATAAGTAAGGATTGCTGTTGACCAGACGTTCCAGCATGGCAATGTCATTTCTGTCAAACTCCAGATAATCCTTTGCCGAAATCACCTCATCATTTTTCAGGCGGACCAGCATATCCTTAAGCCCCTGATTGTTTATAAAGGACTGAACGGACATATTGGAAAATTCAATGATACTCTGCATATTACTGTAATTTTCCTTCACCCGGTTTGCGTTCTCTGTCTTCGCCTGCCAGATGATATTCCCGGATATATTCCAATACAGAAAAATGGAAAAAGCAATCATCGGTACAACGACGATCACCATGACCGCCAGCGTGAATTTCTGATTCAGTTTAAGATTTCTGAAAGCCTTCTTCATCCTCAATTCCCAGCTTCTCCTTGTTCTTGTTGTAAAGCGCATCCAATTTCGCCGTATAGCCGTCGTAGTCATTCCTGTCACGGACCTGCAGATAGTCGTTCAGAATACGGTCAAACTCCGCCTCGTCCTCCGAAAGCAGCAGCTTCGGCAGTGTCTCTCCCCATATCTTCTGCTGCCTTTTATGAAGATCCATGCCCTCTCTGTCGCTGCCAAAATGAATACTGTACTGGGCGGTATAGACCGTATAGGGATACGTCCATTCCTCCAGCTGGCGGATTGCGTAATCCGACTCCTCCTTCCACTGGCTCTGAACCGCATTGTTTTGCAGCATCCAGTACGTGTTGTCTGCGCCGTACCGCTCGTCATAGGCCTTTCGGTCAGAATAGAGCAGCTCCTTTACCTCCGGCTTCGTGCACGCCTTTCCATCCACCATGTCATACATGGTTCCCTCGACGCCCAGGCAGACCATCTTCTGCCCTTCCTCGCTGATTAAGTACTGGAGCAGTTCCAGTGCCTTCTCCGGGTCCTTACAGTTTTTCGATATATACGTCACCGTCCATCCATAGATTCCGCTGACCGGAAGCTCCGGATCATCTCCCCTGGAGTTAGCAGGGCCTTTCACCGCCATGTACACGCTGTCCGGATTCCGCTCCGAGAGCATCCTCTGCTGATTCATGATATCCGAGGCCTGGAAAAACAGGCAGAAATACTGCCCCTTCGCCAGCTTTTCATTGATCTGCGCCCGCCTGTCGATAAAGATCTCATCTTTTAAATAGCCTTCCTCCCCCAACTGCCGGAAAACCTTCAGCCATTGCAGAAAATCCGGGTCCGTATTCCTGTCGTAATACCTGCCGGACTTTTCGTACGGAACCGCCAGAAAGGACTGGAGATAGGGACCGAAGGAATTACAGCCCTCGCTGGTAAATTCCTCCGCCCCTATGGGGATCAGCGGTTCTCCATCCACCTCCGGAAACTGTGACGCCGCCTTGCGGACCGCGTCGCAGAAGCCTTCCGGCGTTGACATATCCGGGCTTCCGATCGCCTCGTAGATATCCTTTCTCACCATGAAATTCTGGTTGGACGAGATTTTCTCCGTCCGGTAATCCTCCGGCGTGTAAAAGGAATTGGGATAGCCATACAGATTTCCGTCAGGCTGCTTGTACCAGCTCACCACATTCTCATCCAGCTCCCCGTAAAAAGCGGGATCATACTGATCCGCCAGCTCGTTTAGCGCCCAGACCTGTCCTTTCTCGATCATATCATAGTTCTGTTTTTCCGACCATCCCAGAGTAACCAGATCCGGGAGCGTGTCGGCGGCGATCATGGCATCCATTTTCTCGCTCTCATCGCCCTTCGGGGTCTGATAATGAACGCTCACTCCCGTGGCATCCGTAATCGCTCTGGCAACCTCACTGTCGCCCCAGACCGTTGCAAACCAGGAGTAGTTGATGTACCAGTTTAAATCCACGACACCGGGTTCTGTCCCCGGCTCTTCCGAAGACGGCGGAAACGGTTCCCGGACCTGTCCGGACCGGCATCCGCTCACCGCGCATCCCAGAATCAGCAGAACCAGGCACAGCGCTCCCTTCGTTCTGCCGTTTATACTTCTCTTTCCCATAAAACGGCTCCTCTCAATTCCAATCTGCCTCACCGGCAGCAGTCTCTCACCAAGTAAAACGGCCAAAAGCCGCTGCCTCCATTATACCATGGACGCAGCGGTTCTGTCCGCAGGATTATGAAAAATCTACTCTTTCACGCCTCCTGCGGAAAGGCTTCCGATGATGTATTTTGAGCAGAATGCAAATACGATCAGGATCGGTATGACAGAGATTGCCACTGCCAGGTAAATAGCGCCCTGGTTCGACGCGATATCCTTCGAGGAATTCAGGGAGGCGATCATGACCGGCAGCGTAAACTTATCCGGAGAATTCAGCAGGATCAAAGGCAGCAGATAACTGTTCCAGTTGCCGATAAACGCTCCGATCGCCATGGTCGCAATTCCCGGCGACATAAGCGGTAAAATAATCTTGTGAAAAATGTGCAGCTCCTTCGCCCCGTCGATTCTGGCCGCCTCGATTAACGCCGGCTGGAGGGAGCCTTCGCAGTACTGTCTCAGGAAAAACACGGTTCCGGGGGAAGCAATCGCCGGAAGGATCAGCGGCCAGTATGTATCGATCATGCGAAGCCCCGTAATCAGATCATAGAAGCCGATCAGGCTCAGCTGCCCCGGTATCATCATGAATATGATGATCACACCGCTTAATAGCTTATTTCCCTTAAACTTATACATGACGAGGGCGTACGCCGCCATGGCCGAGAAATACGAGGTGAAGAGCGTGGCCGGAAGCGCTACCAAAAGGCTGTTGGCCATCCCCTTGAATAAATTGAAGTAGCTGGATACGATCGCCCAGTTCACGGACAGCGCGTGTCCGGGCACCAGGGTGAAGGATTTGACGATCTCCGATCCCGTGCGGGTTGCATTAACCATCATAAGCAGGAACGGCATCAGACAGATCACGGCCAGGAAAATCAGAATCGCGTAAAGAAGGCCTTTTTTTATTTTCGCTGTCATCTCTTATTCCCCTCCTTTTTCTTTCCATACATCATTTGAAACTGCAGAACAGAAAACAGCAGAATGATGATGAACAGGACGTATGCAACCGCCGAGGCAAAGCCAACCTGATTCGTCTCAAATCCGAACTTATACAGATACATAACGACCGTCTGTGTGCTTCCGCCAGGATTTCCCGCCGTGCCGCCGCAGATCAGGAATGGTAAATCGAACATCTGGAGCCCGCCAATTAAGGATGTAATCCCCACATAGAGCAGAATCGGCTTCAGCAGCGGAAGGGTGATCTTTGTAAATGTCTTCATCCTTCCGGCACCGTCGATCGCCGCGGCTTCAAAGTAATCCCTGGAGATTCCCTGCACTCCCGCCATCAGCATAATGAAGGAATTGCCGAACCACATCCAGGCGCCGATCACTGAGAGCACGTAGGGCGCCGTGGCCGTGGAGCCCAGCCAGTTTATCGGATCGGCGGTAATCCCCGCTCCGACGAGAAGCTGATTTAAAGTGCCGTAACGCCAGTCTAAGAGTGTCTTGAACAGAAACGCAACCGATGTGGCCGCAATCAGATTCGGAAGGTAATATAATGCACGGAAGACCGCCAGGCCCCTGATCTTATATTTAATATCGCTGAACGCGATTGTAAGCGCCAGCGCCAGGCCCAGCTGGAGCACGATATTGACGCTCCAGATTCTCGCGGTGTTGCCCAGCGCCTTCCAGAAAAATTTATCCTGAAGAACGCGCAGATAATTGGTGCCGCCCGTAAACATCGCATCACCGAAGCCCTTGTAATCGGTAAAGCTTAAGTAAAAAGTACGAACTACGGGATAGACATTAAATATGAAAAATACGATCACAAACGGGGCGACAAAAAAGTATCCTGTCCGGTCCACGCTTTTCTTTCTTCCGCCCTCCAAGGCTTTTCCTGCCATAGTCTCTCCTCCTGCCGCTTAATCAGCGCTCAATCTCAAGTTCCGGATACGTGGAAGCCACCACATCGTAAAAGTTATTGACCGCGTCCTCCTCCGACATCTCTCCCATCTTAATGGAATTGATTGCCGCCGCCCACGCGTCTCCCACCTTTTTATCGTATTTCGTGACTCTGGAATAGTCGATTCCCTCCGCCTGCTTCAAGAAGAACTCATACAGCTTCTCACCGCCGTATACTTCATTTTCGTCGTTCTTATGCTTTTCCAGGCACGGCAGATAGGAAACCACATCGCCCTGTGACGCCTCTACCCACCAGTCGAGAGTCTCTTCCGTCAGTGTACAGAACTTGATAAAATCCCATGCCAGATCCTTATTTTTACTGAAGGTGCTGATTCCGATAAAGGTACCGCCGCTGAACCCGTAGGCAGGTCCCTGGCAGACCTTCCACTTGCCGGACAGCTCGCCCACGTGATCGCGCATGGTTCCCACGCCCCAGGCCGGCAGGCCGTAAGCAAAGATCTCCGTCATCTGGCCGCTTGCCTCTGCCGCCTCCTGAACCGCCGTCTCATCCCAGACATTGGTTCCCTTTGCGATAACCGGAACCGCTCCGCCCATCGCCTGATACCAGGTTGCGGACCAGGAATCTACGTACGCCGTCATATCATTCTGATATAAATTCACGCAGAGGTTCATGTAATCCTTCCGCTGCTGGTCCACGATCAGCTTTCCGTCCTTCACCCAGGTGCTGTCTCCGGAGAAAAAGTTCATCTCGCCGTCGGAGGCAAAGATCTTATAGCCTGCGTCTTTTAAAGTCTGGCCAGTCTGAAGGATGGTGTCGTAATCCTGAAACAGCTTCCCGATCTCCTCCGGATCATCCGTTCCGAAAACCTTCTCAGCGATATCCTGTCTGTAATAAATTCCGCACGGGGTAATCTGGTAGGAAATGGCTCTCTGAATGCCCTCGGAGTCCTGGCCCACCTTCCATACGTAATCCACAATCTTATCCGCGTAATCCTGGGCATTGTAGGGAGCCTGGTTTAAATCCTCGAAGTAACCCGCTTCATACATATCCTGAAGCATCTGCGGCTCTCCCACGATGATATCAGGCGTCGTCTGCTTTCCGCGCATGGCCGTCTGGACCTTTGTCGGATAATCGGCCGGTGCAATCGTAACCGTCTCGATCTGTACATCCGGATTGGTCTCGCAGTATTTGCCGGCGAACTCCTTTAAGTCCTCTGCCAGGGTCCACACCACCAGCTTTTTGCCGACTGTTTCATTTCCCGCCTTTGCCGGAGCTTCCTTCCCGGCTTCCGTGCCTGTCTCTCCACCCGTATTCCCGCCGCCGGAATTCCCCGATCCGCACGCTGTCATGGAACACGCCATGAGTCCTGCCATTACCGCTGCCACTGCCCTTTTTAACTTCATAAATCAAATCCTCCTCTTCGTCTGCCGTCCTTTCGGACTATGTTTTTCACTTCTGAATGCTGATAGCCTTATTATATCTGCCGCGTCAGAAGCGCATAATGTCTCAAATTTTTCTAAGGTGTCATTTTTTTATTTTTCATTTATCTTCAGAGCTTCCCTGCCAGCGAAACCGTGATGGAGCGAACACGTCCCTCCCGCACCATCTCTGCCGCCGGCCCTGTCACAGTCCGGGAGAAGGACTCCTCCCCCTGCTCCGTCTCTACGGTGATTTGTTCCACCGTGTAAGTGCCCGGAAGGACCTCTCTCTGCTCCGGCAGTTTGTAGGTGACGGGAACGCTTCCCAGAAATGTCGCCGTAATCGTCTTCTCCTTCCCTGTCAGATATTCCGGGAAACACGGTTCAAACGACAGCTCCAGCTTTCCATCCCTGACGGAAAACGGCTGTTTTCCAAACATCATGATCTCCCACATCTCCAGGAACTCGGCCGCCCCGCCGCTGAGCCTTGCCACAAAGCCTTTTCCATGGTATCGCGGATTGGGATTGGCGCTGCTGGCGATAAAGGAAGAATTTTCAAGCAGGCTTCTCCCGTACTGTTCCTCATTAAGAAACGGTACCGCGGCCTTGTGGAAGTCTTCTGTAAACTCCTGATACATTCCGGCCTTCAGCAGCTCCAGAAGGTATTTATACTCCATATGCAGCCAGACAGACTCATTCTCCAGCCATCCCGGGGTAAATGCACAGGCCCGCCCCAGCTCGAAGGTCGCCTCGGAGAGCGACGCGTTTACCTTGTACATCGAAAGCGCATCATCGTACAGCCTGCTTGCGCGGACACTCTCATAAACCGCCTTCCTCTCCTCTTCATCCGCCGCAATTTTCATATAGTGCACCGATCCCTCCAGAAAATCCGGCGTATTATGGACCCGGAATGCCTGCGGAAGGATTCCATCCAACTCCTCCTTCCACTCCGTCACCTCATAGTAAAAATAGGTAGGCCGCACAGTTCTTCCCAGTCTGGCCGCCTTCCTGATTCCCATACGGAGGATATCGGAAAACTGCGTCAGCACGCGGACGGTCTCCTGCGCTTCCCATGTCACGCGCTCCCCCGATACCTCCCTGGAAGTGGTATCCCAGAAATGCTCCTTCGCATCATTCACCGCATTCCAGAAGCCGGCCGCAGAGGTCCCTTCCGCCAGTTCCTTATGGAACTGCTGTCCGGCTCTGCAGACCGCGCCTGCGAGACCGGCCGTCTCCTCCAGCAGTATCATGGATTTTTCTGTTTTCTCCAGCGATTCGATCAGGAACGCGGCACAGCGCAGCAGCTCGTATGTTTCCGCCATGGAGGAGCCCAAAAGCCCCGGCAGGCCGTTCAGCGCATCATACCAGCCCGGCTTGCCGCCTTCCATCTCCAGTCCCATGCCGTACGGGTCCAGGGCCGCCATGCGGGTAATCACAAGCGTCATCATCTTGGAGGCCAGACTGGCCGTCACCACACAGCCGTTTTGATCCTTCAAATACCGGTTTTCCTTCCTTTCAGTGTCCGCGTTGTCCTCAAGGAAATGGTACTGCCTGATCCCCTGTTCCGTCTTAACGTACCGTTTCCTGCGGGGAAGGATGCGTTTTTCCGCCTGACGGTAGCTGTAGCCGTCCTCCTCAAACAGAAGCGCTTCCCGGCGTTCCGGATAGACGGCCAGATACGCCTCCACCAGATCCAGGTTATAGGTCCAGTGGTCGCACCAGTAGCCCTCCCCGTACCTGGTCCGGTCCTCACTCCGGGCCAGATCCATGATGCCGGCGAAAATACGCTCCCGGTCCGCCCTCTCTTCCACCCCTTCTGCCAGAATTTCATCCAGCTGTCCCGGTGTAAACTCTTTTGTAAAAAGGTCCTTAAGCGCATCTGCCGCGGCCGCCTCCACCCCTTCCAGAACCGGCATTTGCCCCTCCGGCATCGTATAGGTGACTTTTTCGATTCCCAGCGGATTGTATCCATTTAACTGCAGCGCGTTGTAGAAGGTCCGAATGCTGCTGTCCCCGACAAACGGTGAAAAATAGACGTCACATCTGCGGTTCTGGCAGACATCGCGGAAATTGCCGTTTCCCTGGGTATACGGCTCAGGCAGCATGGAAAAGAAATTATAATCCCGCTCCATATCGCCGTGTTTTCTCGAATAGAGGTAAAAGGTCTTACTGCTTCCGATGCGCACCGGGTACCCGCCCCTTAAGAGATTGTCTAAATAATCCTGGCGGCAGTATGCGTCAAATACCGCATGGCCCGTCTTTACCGCAATCCTGGATGTGATCTGCTCCGTGAGAGCGAAAGCCTCCCTCTGTTTTCCCAGGAACCATCCGTCCTCTCCGGACAGCTTCCATACCCGGTCGATGCGGGTCTGTTCCTTCGCCGTTCCATACAGCTCCCGCATCACCAGCGTCTCTCCGGGCTTCAGGATGCGGGAAGCGAGAAAGAAGCTGCACGGGGTATCGTTGCATGTAACCTGCTCCTTATGATCGGGCAGTCTGACGCCTTCCCGCTCAAATCCCCAGGCCCGCAGAAGCGCCGTATCCGTCTCAAACAGAATCTCCCGGTCCACAATGACAGGCAGAATCTCCCCTTCGCCGCCCCGGGCAAAGGCAAAATTCATCCCTTCTGCTTCCGTCACCTCGGCGCTGTCCTCCATACTGGCTCTCACCCTGAATTTCGGCACACCGTTTCGGACATCCCTTACCTCCATCCACGCCTTTGCCGTCTGTCCCATATCCTTCATGGTGGTGCTGCTCACGCCGCAGGGGATCACCTCGGCCATGCCGTCTGCCGCCTCGACTGCCAGGTCTTCGCCTGTCACATTCGTGATTTTCACCTCTCTCATCAGGGCCGCCACGGGTTCCTGGGGGAGCGTTTCATATTCTGCCGAAATCCGGTACTGCCCGGTCTCCTCCTCAATCGTCAGGCTGTTCATGCCGATCACCATGCGCCGCGCCCTGTCTCTCCCGGAAAATGGTTCCTCATACGCTCCGTTCACTCTCAAAAAGGTACGAAAGCCCAGAAGCGGCGTCCTCTCATACGCCTGGTGAGCCGGATAAAATTCCATAATGGGATGGTCCTTATCCTGAATCCCAAAGCAGGAGACACACTGGCCCCGATTCACGTAATAGCACCACAGGGGAATTCCGTGCTCCCCGCTGATCCCCGGCAAAAAGCTGGAAAAGGCCGATTTTAAATGGTAGTTTTCTATAACATAGTTTTTATTTTTATCTAACATGGATATTCCTTCCTCTCTTAAAAAGCAGTATCATTCCAGCGTGACTCGCAGAGTATGTACGGGGTCACCAGAAAGCCGCAGCAGTGTTTCCCGGGAAACCACCGGGTTCTTTTTATCAAATGGCAGCGGCCTGCCGTCCAGGCAGATCTCCACCACCTCGTAGTCGCCCACCTCCAGGTGTTTCGGATTCTGGTAAATCAGATTCATCTTCCTGCCTGCAAAGGAAAATGCAATCCGGGCATTTCCCTCCCGGTCAAACTGTTCCGCCAGAAGCTGCGGATGGAGCGTCAGACTCCCGTACTCCCCTTCCGCGCCGAAGATCTGGGTCAGAAGGGTCAGGATGAGCCAGCTCCCCGCTCCCGTAAGCCAGGGGTACATTCCCCTGCCCCTCTCGTTAAAATACTCCGGGATACCGGGATAGAGCCTGGAGGTCTCAAAATCCATGCACTGCCCGTACAGGCTTTCGATAACCCGATACCCCTCCCTGGCAAATCTCCTCCGGTACAGGGCATAGGCATACATCACCGCCATATGGCAGAAGACGGCTCCATTTTCCTTATGGCCATAGGCGAAACCGAACATTCGTCCCAGATCCAGCTTTACTTCCTTAAAATCGGTATTCAGCCGGTAGCCGCCCGCGCTTTTTTCATAGAGATAGCGGTCCGCCGCGCCGACGATCCGCTCCACCTGCTCGTCGGTTGCAGTTCCCGAGAGTATGGAGAAGACCTGACTGGTCAGCATCATTCTCACGTTTTCTTGAAATACGCCCTCCGCCTGCATACCGTGATTGTCGTAGTATCCGTTAAACCAGAGGTTATCTTCCCCGTCCTTTATGGTCTCCGTGAGACGGATGTGCTGCTGGATCCACGCTCCCATGGCATCGAGAATCCCGGACAGCCGTCCCGTATCGACCGTCACGGTTCTGCCGCAGAAGCCATGAAGACAGCGTTCACAGTAGGCTCCCAGCAATTCCTGCTTTCCATGCGGCCTGTCATACAGTTCCCTGTCCGCGCAAAGCAGTGTCCCCAGTTCTTCCGCCACTTCCACCGCAGCTACGCCTTTTTCCTCTCTGAGCCAGGTGATCAGTTCCGCCAATTCTCTTAAATTACCGCTGTAGGCCGCTGTGAAGGCCACACTTTCCCCATTTTCCCCCGCCATGTCGAGGGCGTCGTTCCAGTCTGCGCCTCGCAGCCGCATATGGCCGTGGAGTCCCACGTCATAAAACTGGGTCAGATGCTGAACCAGCAAGTGTTCCAGAAGCGTTCCCCGATACGCTTCTCTGCCTTCCTCTCCCGCACTCCCCTTCTCCCGGCCTCCTGCTCTGGTTCTGACTCCGTCCACAAAATAGGTATTCTTCTCAAACAGGAACTCGACATCCCCCGTCGCGTCCAGATAGAGGCGCACCGTCCGGTAAGGCCAGTAGCCATGGTCCATCCACATTCTCACAATTGCGTTTCGGTCGGCCTTGAAAGTCCCCCTGCCGCTTCCGATGATGGTGGCATTGCTGCCATCCGGTCTGATTCCGGCGAAAAATGCCGCCATATCTTCCCTCACGGCGGCGGGATTCTTAAGGATCAGGGCGAGGCAGTCCTGCCACAGATCCCTCCAGCCTCTCCCGCCCCTTCCGTAATCGTGATGAGGCAGGAAAGAACAGCCGTAGATTCTTCTTAATTCAGGCTGCAGGGATACCCACTGCATCCACCGGTCAAAAGTCTGATTCCCCGTACTGCACCCTGCGATTTTCTGCATATTCCAATACCGCTTCATCGACTCAAACGCGGCTTCCGCCTTTTCCTTCTCCAGGTACTCCTTTCCCTCTTCCATATAGCTGAGCACCAGATAAAAGCTGCATGACGCCCCCGGCTTCAGCGTCATCTCTTCAAACCGTATAACGCCTGCGCATTCGTATCCCTCCGTACTGTAACCCGGTTTCTTCCAGACCTCATGATCGGACATCTTTTCATCAGCAAGCGCACGGGGCCATAAAAGGCTTCCGCCTTCGCCCATAAAATCCGCTGACACGGGGATAAAGCCGTCAGGCCGCGCTCCATCCTCCCGCCTTCCGAACACGCCGTAGCTCATCTCATTTTGATGATGCCCCCGCTCATCAAAAGCCATGGATGGCTTCAGCACAATCCCGTCAGCCGTGACCGTCATACGATTTAACAGAGAGGTCACATGGCGGTGATCTCTGATGTGGTCGGCTCCGCGCCCGTAGAGGCTGACCGCCGCCACCGGACGAACCGTGAGCTCCCTGTTGCCTTCATTTTTCAGTGTGACCTTCATCACCTCTGCCCGGGCACCGGCTGCTTCAGAATCATCTACAGGACAGAAAGAAAGTACTTCCGCCGCCAGCCCGCTGTCCGGGCATTTTCGTTTCACTTTCTGCCAGAAGGCGCCTGCCTCCAGTTCGCTGAGGTCTTTGTGTCCGCTGAAACGCCGCGCCTCCTGTTCCGCAGACTGACCGAACACGGACCAGGGGCCGTGCCCTTCTGTCAGACACCAGAAGTTCCTGGCCGGCGCCTGGCTGTGCAGATCTTCTGCACCAGCCGGTTCCAGCAGAAACTGATCCTGTGATAACTTGCTGTCCCCATGGCCGGTTGGTGTAATGGCCCCCATGACTCCGGCCGGATTTACCAACGGCAGATAGAGACCGGTACTTTGCTCCGGTTCCGCCAACACGAAGTCGCCTTCCTGATTCACAAACTGATATCCCACTTCATCCTTCCTCCTTTTATCCCTTTGAATGCTCCCTTTTCGTATCCGTACATTCATTATAAAAAAAGAAAAACCCGGCTGACAGTAGCCGGATTTTAGATTGGTGTTATTTTTTTAGATTTTATCCGCCCATCCCTTTATACTCTTCCTCTGCCGGGTGCGCTGTCCCCCTGAGTTGTTTTGGATCACAGGACAAAATTTCCTGTGAAACAAAAAAAGAACGCCTTTTGGCGTTCTCGGCGGCTCCTTACTGCCGTACAGGGATATACCGTTTCAATGTTTGAATTAATTCTGCTGCATTTACAGGTTTGGCAACATGGCCGTTCATCCCGGCCTTCTTGCATAACTCAATGTCTTCAGGAAATACATCCGCAGTCATGGCCAGTATCGGTACCGCCGCAGCCTCTTCAAACGGCATCTCACCGCAGATCATCCGGGTGGCCTCATAGCCATCTCTCACCGGCATATGGATATCCATTAAAATCACATCAAACTGGCCAGAATACTCTTTAAATCTCTCACATGCAATTTCCCCATTCTCCGCTTCAACCACTTCAATTCCCGTTTCTTCCACTATATTTTTTATAATTTCGCGGTTGACCTCCACATCCTCTGCCAACAGCATACGGCGGCCCAGAAAAATATCTTTTTCCGGCACTTCGGTATAATCCGGCCTGTTCAGCTCCTTCTCGTCTCCGCCCAGGCACCGGCCGGGACTGTCCAGTATTGCATTCCCTTTCTTTACACAAATATCAAAGACAAAGGAAGAACCTTTACCGGGGATTGAATGAACCCATATGCGTCCGCCCATCTTTTCTACGATATTTTTAGAGATCGCCAGTCCCAGTCCGGTCCCTCCAAAACGTTTGGAAATGCTGCTGTCCGCCTGCTCAAACGCCCGGAACAGATGAGACTGCTGTTCTTTCGTCATTCCGATGCCATTATCACTGACCGCAAAGCGCAGAACCATGTCCTCCCCTAATTCCTGCTGCAGCTCAATCGACAGCTCAATTTTCCCTTCATTCGGTGTGAACTTGGCCGCATTGGAGAGCAGGTTGGTAATCACCTGTGACAGCCTTTGCTGGTCCGTAATCATTGCAGCTGGAACATTCTCCCCTACAACAATGGAAAAGTCCTGAGATCTTTGATCAAAACGGATCTGATTGATACTGATCACCCGGTTCAGCAGATACTCCAGGGAAAAATCGGATACAGACAGTTCCAGTTTTTCCGCCTCTATCTTTGACATATCCAAAATATCGTTAATCACTCCCAGAAGATGCGAGGAAGCATCATCAATCCTGACCAGACATTCCTGGATTCGTTCCGGATCATCTATTTTCATGGCAATTCCATTCATTCCGATAATCGCATTGATCGGTGTGCGGATTTCATGGCTCATCATGGAAAGAAAGTCGCTCTTTACCCTGGCTAGCTTTTCAGCCTCCTCTTTCGCCTGAATGAGTTCCTCTTCCGCCCGCAAGATCTCGATCATCTTTCGGTTATCCGCAGCCTTCAGCCGTCCTACCAGAACCACGATAGCAGTAACCGCCATAATTATGATCACAAGCTTTTGCCACGCCGCATCATCCTCTGTCAGAGCAATAAAAAAACAGGCAGAGTATACAACCGCAGTCAGCCCGCTCAAGCCGCCGCTGACATACCCCTCCAGATATGTAAAAAATACAACCGGAATGATGAGAAGCATCATGGGATTTGGTATTTGAAAGGCATATACAGCCAAAATAGCAATTAAAGAAACTGGAACACTTAAGATCCTGTAAAGGACCGAACGGTTTTCCCTCCGAAAGGAAAGGACACTGTTTTCTCTTTCACACGGCATATGCCATACCTCCAATCGTTATCTGCTTCAGCAGCCATATTTCCTTGGCGCGAAGTGCGCCTCCTGCCCGGAGGGCTTTTTATATAATAGGAGCAAGTTCCTGTTACGTAAAAAAAAAGCCCTGCAGACACTCAGTCTACAGGGGCTTCTGATGCAGAAGAAGGGACTTGAACCCTCACGGTATTGCTACCACACGGACCTGAACCGTGCGCGTCTGCCAATTCCGCCACTTCTGCATGTCTCTGCAATCTCTCGCAGCAACAGTAGTTATTATATTATAAAAGGGGCTTCCTGTCAATCATATTTTTACATATTTTAGAAAATATTTTTTTGTGTATATTTTTCAAAAAATGTTGACAATTCTTCTTAAAAATGGTATCATAGTCTTCGTTGCGCGGGAGTGCTGGAATTGGCAGACAGGCAAGACTAAGGATCTTGTGGGTGAATTCTCGTGTGGGTTCAAGTCCCATCTCCCGCACGAAAAGATGAATCGGTTTTTAACCGGTTCATCTTTTTTTGTGCTTCTATGGGCTAATGGCGCTTCTCTGTCTCTATCTGGCAGAGGAAAGGGGAGGCCGGCAGCTTTACTGAATTGCACAGATTGGCTCCTGACGGGCTGTTGGACCAGGAATATACGAGCGCATCCGGAAGCCTGTCCCGCATCGGCCACGGAACCACTGCCGTGTTTCCTTCGATTCGTGCCTCTGCCGGCATCATTCTTACCTTCCTGCCGTCTTCTTTCCCTTCTCCTCCATAGAAACAGTACTCAAATCCGCCCGGCGCAGTTCCGTCAACCGTCTCCAGACCGCCTTCCGAGTGATTGAAATGCAGAATCATTCCCTCCGCTGTCCTTTCACCGTGAGAAAACAACGGGCTCAGCCATACTCCGTCTTCTCCATATGCCATTTGAAACGCCGCCATGGCCAGGCGCTCTCCCACGGGTTTCTTGCTCACCGGATGCAGGTCATTTTCCTCTCCGCAGTCCATTGATACCACCATGGCCGTACCGGGAACCGAAGTCAGCTTCCGCTGCATTTCCCGGAACTGTACCCAGTTTTTCCCATCCTCCAGATCATAACTGGGAAGCTGTACGAAGAGTACCGGTAAACCGGCTCTGTTCCATTTCCGCCTCCAGTCCTCGATAAGCCTTTTAAAATAACCGGGATAGCGTTCATACTCATCCGCGTTCATCTCTCCCTGATACCAGCAGATTCCCTTCACCGGGACACGGTGCAGGGGGGCAATCATCCCCTGGTACATCCCCGCCGGCTTCCGTTCAAAAAAGGTCTGTTCTCTCAACGGCTCCATCACCGCTCCTCGCCGGTATTCCCAGCCATCGGTGATGTCCCGCTCCTCTCCGTTCTCCCAGATCAGCCGATGGCTCTTGCCGCGCGTAAAGCCCCCCTGTCCATGGACGGCCGCAACGCGCAGCACAAGCCGGCTGCACCCCGGCCTGAGAGCCGTCGTCTCATACTCTCTCGGCGGATATCGGTAGGAGGTGCTTCCTGTCTTTTCCCCATCTGCAAAGAGGCAGTCCGCATCGGTGATTGTTCCCAGCGATATTCGGACCGGCTGACCAGCTAAACCGGGAGGAATCTCCACACAGTTCCGAAGCCAGACGGTTCCGGCGCCTTTTAAGTCCTCCCGGTCATCCCAGCGGTCCGCAAGGCTGATTTTCTTCCAGAAGCGCCTGCCTCCTCCCGCGGCCCAGTTCTCCGTAAGCCCCTGATCTCTCTCATCCAACAGCCTCCACCATGCGGCAATGCGGGTTTCATCTTCTTTCCGTATCCGTTCCACGTACCCGGGGGCACTGCAGGCATCCAGTTTCTTCTGTTCATCGGGAAAATCGCTGAGCGCCTCCCGGCTCATCCATGCCTGTACAGGTGTTCCCCCTACCGCGGTTAAGATCAGGCCGACCGGGATATGGTAACGCTCATACAGCTTCTGCGCAAAGAAAAAGCCGACGGCAGAAAATACCGGAGTATGTTCCGCCGCGGCCGTCTTCCACTCCCCGCCGGACAGCGCGTCAGAGTCAGAGTCAAATTTCCACTGAATCGGAACCGCAAACTGACGGATCATGGGTGATGCGCCCTTTTTATATTCTTCAGGATACCGGTATTTGACCCGTTCCATGGGTAGCTGCATATTGGACTGCCCCGCCATAACCCAGATATCTCCGAAATAAAGATCATGAAACTCCTGTTCTTCTCCTTCGGATTCAACCCGCAAACGGTATGGTCCTCCTGCGGGAAGCGGAGGCAGCTCCACCAGCCACGTTCCAGCCGGTTTCACCACACCCCAGCCGGATTTCGGCTGAATCACGCCGTCTGCCTTTACCCACTCAGGCGTCAGCTCTGCCCGCACCCTGGCTCCGGCTCTTCCCCTGCCGTGCACCGGAATCACTTCATCCCGCTGGAGCACCGCATGGTCCGAGATGAGCGGTGTCACAGAAAGCCGGACATTCTGTTCCATATCCGATCACCCCTTCACTCCAGTCGATGTAACGCCCTCCACGAAATATTTCTGTGCGGAGAAGAACAGGATCAGGGCCGGGAGCAGCGCCAGAAATGACATGGCGAGAATCTGATTCCATTCCACGATACCGCTGCTCTGGTCGATGGACATTTTAAGCGCCAGCGCCACCGGATACTTTTCCAGGCTGGTCACATAGATCAGCGGCCCAAGGAAATCATTGAAGCTCCATACGAACTGGAAGATCGTACAGCTGATCAGCGCCGGTTTTAAGGACGGCAGCAGAACCCTCATCAGAGTCTGGAAGGAATTACAGCCGTCGATTGTAGCCGCCTCGTCCAGATACGTGGGGATCGACCGCATGAACTGAATCAGCATAAACACGAAAAAGGGTTCATTGGCAAACATGGTCGGTGCGATCAGCGGTACATACGTGTTGAGGAGTCCCATCTGCTTCCACAAAATATAGAGTGGAATTCTTGTCACGACGGCCGGAAGGAACATGGTAGCCATCAAAATCGAAAAACAGATCTTCTTAAATGGAAATTCAAACCTTGCAAAGCCATACGCGACAAGCGTACTGGACACGAGGCAGAAGACAATTTTCGGCACCACGAACCGGAAGGTATTTAAGAAAAACGTGGTGAACGTATACTTTGTCCGCGTCTTCCAGCCTTCTATATAGGGAGTAAAGTCGATCCGTTTCGGAATAAAACTGATCGAAGTAAATATTTCATTATTGCTCTTAAAGGTAGCGCCCACCAGCCATATAATCGGATAGATCATGACGAGCGCCACGACAATCAGGACGATATAACGGATGACAGAGCTGATGACCACCCGTCTGTGCCTCCGCACTTCCACTTCGCTGAATCCTCGCGTTTTCTCCATCTTTTAATTACCTCCGTCCGAATAATAGACCCACTTGTCCTGTGTCGCAAAGAGGATCAGGGTCACAGCCACGATGATGAGGAACAGAATCCAGCTGGCGGCACTGGCATACCCCATGTTAAAGTACTTAAATGCATTGTCATAAATATACATGGAAGTCAGATAGGTGGCATTTAACGGTCCCTTACCCGTTACAAGATACGGGCCGTTGAATTCCTGGAACGCATTGACCAGCTGCATGACCAGATTGAAGAAAATCGTAGGTGTGATCAGCGGCATGGTAATATGGATAAAGGAATGGAGCTTGGTGGAGCCGTCCACGCTGGCCGCCTCATAGAGATCCTGAGGCACGTCCTTGAGCGCGGCCAGGAAGATCAGCATCGCAGAACCAAACTGCCAGACCTTCAGGATTATGATGACGCTCATCGCCCCGCCCGGGGAAGAGAGCCACGCCACCGGCTGTATCCCCACAACGCCGATGATGCGGTTGATAAGCCCGTCCTGCTGAAACAGGAATCTCCACAGCACCGCCACCGCCACGTTTCCTCCCAGCAGGGACGGAATATAGTAGGCTGTCCGGAAAAAGTTAATGCCCTTCAGCTTAAAATTCAATATGTATGCAATAAACAGGGCAAACGCCAGCTGTAACGGCACCGTAATCACAGTGTATTTTAACGTTGCGGTAAGCGTACCCAAAAAATCCTCATCCTGAAACAACTTGGTGTAGTTGGCCAGACCAATGAAATTCGGTTCTCTCACGAGATTGTAATCCGTAAAACTGATAACCAGCGCGTTAATAAACGGATACAGGGTAAGAAAAACCATACCGATCAGCCATGGAAGGATATACACCAGACCCATTTTGCTCTTTCTCAAAGAATCTCCTCCTTCCTGCGTGCTCTTTATTTGCCGTAGTCCTGTTTCAGTTTTGCAACCTGCTCGCTGGTGGCGTCAAAGATGGCCTGCGCAGCTTCCTCGGCCGTGCTCTTTCCAAACTCAAACTTCTCGTAATTACTTTCATAGGAATTGGTAAATATGGCGTTCTCAAAGATCGGAGAATTGTTGATTACTTTCGCTGCATCGGTAAAGTCGTAGGCCTGCTTTACGGCTCCTGTGATCTGTCCGTCTGCCTCTAAGGAAGCCTTGGCCGCCCTGGAAGCCACCATGCCGCGGGTGGAGCCCATGAGCTTCGTTCCTTCCGGATCGTTTAAGATATACTGTAAAAATTCAGCCGCTTCCTTTGGATTCTTGGAATCCCTGGAGATTGCAAACAGCAGGGAGGGCTTTGCCATAGTTCCTTCAAATACGGCTCCGTCGATCACAGGGAGCGGCGCTACCACCAGTTCGTCCCCCTTGTCCTCCAGCGTCTTGGCGTTCGAAGCGATTCCTCCGGTCCATTCCAGTACGCCAACGTAGCTCCCATTGATATATTTTGCATTCTGGGCAATGGATACCGGCTCATTGCCTACATTCTCGATATAATCTTTTCTGGAACAGAAGACATGGGCATCCGCTAAGTCCTTATACCAGAGAATCGCTTCCTTATAGTCATCCACGGTGTAATTCATGCTTAAATCTTCTGCAAATTCGCCCTTCCCTGTCTTCTGCTGCAGATAGTAGACTGCTGCGAAACGGAACGTAGGGCTGACGATCATATACGCATTGGGGTCCTGCTGGGTAAAGATTTCCGCCGCCTTCTTATATTCCTCGAACGTCGTTGGAAGCTCGGTGATACCTGCTCTGTCAAATGCGGATTTATTGACGTATAAGCCCAGCGTGTTCTGGCCGTATGGGACTGCCTGCATCTTGCCGCCCGTCTTTCCAAATTCCAGGAATCCCTCGTCGTACTGGGAGAAATCAAAGATATCCTTCACCTGATCGAGATCGTAGAAGCCCTCTCCGTTTGGACTGTACTGGATAACCCAGGGATAGTTGACAGTCATGACATCTGCGGCGGTTCCGCCTGCATAGCGGGTGGCAAAGGTCTCTTCCAGGTTGCCGAAGCCGGAAGGCTCTCCGGTCACTTCGATGGCGCCAGCGTGAGCCGCGTTGAAGGCATCGATGGCGTTCTGTGTGGCCTGATGGCGGTCGTCATTGCCCCACCAGGAGAAGCTTAATTTCGCGGTCTCTCCCGATGCTTTAGACGCCTCCGGTGTTTTTACGTCCGCTGCCTTCTCCGTCCCGGCCGCTCCGGTGCTTCCGGCTTCCCCGGTATTGCCCGTTTCTGCGGTCTTGCCGCCGCACGCGGTCATTGCCATGCTCGCTGCCAGTACGGCCGCACATACGATACCTGCTTTACTCCATTTTTTCATCATACTACCTCTTTCTTTTTATTTATTGGTATATTTTTCTACCCTTTTCATCGGGGATTCCCGACTTACGGTAAAAGTACGTGTTTACCTGGTCACGCCAGCTGACGGCGTTTTCCAGCTGCCAGAAGAGGCGCTCCTTCATATTTAAGTAGCTCTCCTCATCCAGGGAATCCTTTAAGCTTTCCCATACTGCCTGATATTCTCTCACCCGCTCCACGCCCTCAAAATGAGTGTCGTAGATGTGCTGAATCACCGTTTTTCCCGAATGCAGCACATGGGTGTACGGCACATGGTGGAAAAAGAGCAGCAGCTCATCGGGGCAGGACGAAAGGTCCTCATATTCAGAAAATCGCGCGTCGGAATACTGCCTCGTATAGGAGGTCCCCGTCTTCACGGTCCTGTCCCTTCCGACTCCGTCTCTGTCGGCATAGTGGTATGTCCCCCACCGGTCGTACTCATAGCCATCGATATCGACGCCGTAGTGGACGGCGGGTTTACACATGAAGCCAACGCCAAGAGGACAGGTATAAGCCTCGTACACGTCCCTCGATGTCGTCAGAATCGCCTCCAGCTTACCGCACTTTTCTTCGGTCAGGCAAAAGCTCTGGCGGACCCATTCTTCGGCGATCGCCTCTGCTGATAATTCATGATTCCAGACCAGCCTTCCGAAGCCGTAGAGATTGGCCTGGGCCAGCTTGCTGCCCGTCCAGTTGGCGTCCATTCCCACGTTTCCGACGCCCGCAATGCCGGATCGGCCGCGGACAGGGGAGTTCTCTCTCACCGCCTCCTTCACCGTCAGGCCTTTGCCGTGTTTCGTATCAAAATCCATGGTTTCCTTCCACATCGGAACGAGGTAACAGATATCCCTCTGATGTCCGGTATACTCCTGTGTAATCTGAAATTCCAGAATTTGATTTGTCTTTTTTAAAGCTCCAAACAGCGGGGACACCGGTTCTCTGATCTGGAAATCGATGGGGCCGTTCTTGATCTGAAGAATCACATTGTCCAGGAACCTGCCGTCCAGAGGTTCGAAGATATCGTAAGCGGCGCGTGCGCGGTCCGCCTCCCGGTTCCACCAGTCCTGGGAGCAGTCGTATACGAAGCAGCGCCAGATAATGACTCCTCCGTAGGGCCCTGCCGCCCTCGCCAGCATATTGGCACCGTCGTCATGGTTCCTGCCGTAGGTGAACGGCCCGGGTTCTCCTTCCGAATCCGCCTTTACCACGAAGCCGGCAAAATCAGGAATCTCCTCATAGATTCGTTTAACCGTCTCCTCCCACCACGAAGCCACCTCCGGCTCCAGGGGATCTGCGCTCTTTAACCGTCCCACCGTGATGGGCGCCGCAAAATTAACGGATAGGTACGTCTTAATTCCGTAAGCAGCCAGGACATCGGATATCCTTCTGATTTCCGCAAGAGCTTCCCCTGTTACGAAAAATGTTTCCGGTCTGTGTACATTGACATTGTTGATCAGAACCGCATTGATCCCCACCGAGGCCAGCAGTCTTGCATACTGCCGGATAAGCTCCATATCCCCCCGAAAGGTGTTGTGATCGTAAAATATGGACTCTCCCGCGTAACCGCGCTCGATGGAACCGTCGAAATTATCCCAATGATCGATCATGCGGATGCTCTGATCCGGTACCGACTCATACGGAAATCCAGCCTCATTTTGTGTGGTCAGAAGCCGGTGCAGCCCGTACATACCGTATAAATATCCCGCAGGAGACGCGCTTTCTATCTTATAACCCTCCTCCGTCTCCACGATCCGGTACCCTTCTGTCCCCAGCGCCGTTTCATCTCCCGGTAAAAAAGCAATCGAGGCATCCGGCGAACCGGATCGTCTGATTTCTTTAAACAGCAGCGGCATTTCCCGCTCAATGGTCTCTGTAACTGCCGTTTTCTTCCCATCATCCAGATAATAAGTAATTATATTTTTGTTTTGCACCTGTTTTGCCAGCCAGCAGAAGTCTCTCCGTCCGTGCATGATTTCCGTCCTCCACAGCGCCTCATTTCTGATGCGCCTCTTTCTCATAAAAATGCTTTCCATTTGCCAAAAATCCTTTTTTCGTATAAAGGGGCGCATCTTTCGGCAGCGGCAGCGTGACCGTCTGGCCCGTAAAGCCCGACTGGTATATGGCGGTTATCACCTCCAGCGCCAGGCGGCCGTCCGCGCTGCTCTCCGGCGGCAGTTCCCCGCTCTCCAGGAAACGCAGCACCGTATCGATCTGGCCTTTATGACCGGTATACCGGGGCGGCGGCATCTCCTGGTAACGCGTCTGAAGCTGTGCCTCAAACGCCTCATTTTCGACAGGAAAGCCCGTTGATGCGGACCTGCTGCTCACCGCCCTCCACGGCGACGCCACGCCCGCCTTTTCGCACTGAAAGCTCAGCCTCTGCCCTTCCCCGTGCGTTACGAGAGAGGCCGTTACCGTCACGAGCGCGCCGCTTTCATAGGTAAGAATCGCGGCGGACACATCCTCCACCTCGGCATTGTCATGTGCTGCATTCCCCAGGACAGCCGTCACCGTGCGGGGAGCTCCCATGATCCAGTTCAGCAGATCGATCTGATGTACGGCGTGGTTTAGGGTACAGCCTCCGCCTTCCATTTCCCACGTGCCCCGCCACCATAGATCGTAGTATTCCCGGCCTCTGAACCACAGGGATTCCACCTGCCCGAACAAGACCTTTCCCACGGCTCCGGAGGAGATTACGCTCTTTAAGCTCCGGTTGTCCCGAAGGTAGCGGTTCTGAGAGACAACCTCCAGATAACAGCCGGTCTCCCGCTGAACCCGCATCATCTCGTCGCACTCTTCCAGTGAAGACGCCATGGGCTTTTCCACCAGGACGTGTTTTCCCGCTTTCATGCAGGTCACGGCATTCTCCCCATGGGTAAACGGCGGGGTACAGATGCTGACCAGACGGATGTCGCTCCGCTCTGCCATCTCTTTGCAGCCTCTGTAAACTGCGGTGTCTTTTAAATGGTATTTTTCTTTCAGCGCCTCCGCCTTTTGGGGAACGAGATCGCACAATGCTGCGATATGGCACCTGTCCTGAAAGGCCAGATACGCCTCGATATGGCTCTCTGAAATTACGCCTGTTCCGATCACTGCGACGCCGGTCATGGTCTTCCCTCCTTTATACTTTTTACTTTTGCGCAGAGACCGGTTCCGCCGGGCGGCGTTACTTCCCTGTGCAAAGTGTTTTTAAATGTTGTTTATTTACAAATGCATTATAACAAGTTGCACAATAAAAAAGAATGAAGGAATCAAAGGCCATTTGTAATTATTAAAGATAAAATTCTGTTTAAAAACTCCGTTGCGCAATTGTTTTTCCTCCTCTATAATGAAGCCATACCACAGACAGCGTTATCTCTTCATCACGGGAGGAAAAGGAGCTTTTATGATTCCTGACTTTAACAACATGATTCCTGAACTTCATTATTACATCCACAGGAAGTGCACGCCCAACTGGAAAATCGACGCGAATGTGATCCCCTTCATCGACATTACATACGTCATAGACGGAAAGGCCGAGTACAACATCGGAGGCCACATTTATACTGTAAAAAAAGGCGATTTAATCTGCATCCCTCAGAACACCTACCGGGCGGCCGTCAACATCCCGGAAGACCTGATGGAGTGCTACTCCACCAACATCTTTCTGCGGGATCAGTTCGGCCAGGAGGCCCGCCTGCCGCTTCCCATCATCAGCCACATCGGGATCATCCCCCGGCTGATCTCGCGTTTCCACGAAATCCACGAGGAATGGCTGCAGAGGGATTTTGGATATATGCTGAAGATACGCGGAATCCTATGCCTCATCCTGTATCAGATATCCAACCTGATCCTGAATGAAAACCATTTAAGCCAGGAAGACCCCCGCATCAAAAACAGCATCCGCTATATGAGCATGCATTATTCGGAACCGCTGACCATCGATCTGATGGCCCGCCAGTTCCATCTCCATCCCGTCTACTACGGAAGTCTGTTCCGGGAGGCCATGGGGATGACCTTCAAGCAGTATCTCATCTCACTCCGTTTAAACTATGCGGAGAATATGTTAAAAAGCGGGGAATACAGCGTCAGTGAGGTGGCGCTGCAATGCGGATTTTCAGATATCTTCTACTTCAGCAAGCTGTTTAAGGAGAAGAAGGGGATTCCGCCCTCCGGCATGTTTCCGCCGGAAAGAAGAAAGAAAAAAGAAGACACGATTTTACTACCAGGAGGAAAAGAAGAATGAAAGCACTGATTATCGGAGGAAGCGGCGGCTTAAGCGGTATGCTGGCTTCCATGGCGAAAGAAACGTATGAGGTCTGGGCGCTCACCAGGGGAAAACGCCCTCTCGGCGCTGGAATTATCCCGCTCTGTGCGGACCGGGACGACAGGGAAGGATTTAAGAAGGCCATCCTGGGAGCGGGTGTCACCTGGGATGTGGTTTTCGACTGCATCTGCATGAACGAACGCCATGCAGAGCAGGACCTGGAGGTGCTGCCTTTCGTGAGCAGCCGGCTGGTGGTCATCTCGACCGACTCCGTCTACGATCCGGCGCGCAAGGCGACACCTCAGGCGGAAGACGGATTCTTCGTGGAGGAAAAGGGCGCCCCGGAGGAATGCAGCTATGCAGGGAACAAGCGGAAGATGGAGAACGTCTTTCTCCGCTATTTTTCCGGAGAAGGGGAGCACAGACTTAACGTTACGCTCTTTCGTCCCGGCCATATCTACGGCCCAGGCTTTCTGCTGGGCTGCTATCCGGAGCACAGCCGCCAGAAGGAGCTGCCGGATCTCATACTGGCAGGACAGCCCCTCTCCCTCGTAACCGGCGGAATCCACATCACACAGCCGGTCTTCGTCCGCGATCTGGCGCGCACCATGCTGGACTCGGTAAACCGGGAAGGCGCCTTTCAGCAGATCTTCTGCATCGGCGGCCCGGAGGCGGTGGAAAACCGCCTGTATTACGAAATCCTGGGAAGGCTTCTCGGTGTGGAAATCACCATACGGGAACTGCCTCTCACCGGATACCTTGATGCCCATCCCGAATATTCCGGCCATTTATGCCACCGGATCTACGATTTATCGAAACTAAAGGCCGCCGGCGTCCGGCTGCCCGATACACCGCTGGCAGAAGGCTTAAAACTCCATCTGGAATCTCTTGGATATTTATAAATCCCTATGCCGCCAAACGCTCATACTGGCAGGGTGTCTGGCCCGCTGTACGAGCAGACAAAGAGGCTGTCCGGAATACCTTTTTCTTTCCGAACAGCCTCTTCACCTTTACTTCTTATTCCTCCGACAAATACGCCTCAAACCGATTGATATTATCCCGCTTTCCGATCACCACGATTACGTCTTCCTTCCGGAACCGGTAGTTGGGCTGAATGTCAATGGTTGTATCATGCTCCCGCTCCATCGCCACGATATTTAAGCCGAACTGGTTGCGTATTCCCGCCTCCATCACGCTCTTGCCCTCCAGCACCGTTGTAAGCCGGATCTCCGAGACCGCGATGTCGTCGTTCAGGCTGATGAAATCCAGCGCATGGGGCGATACGAGGCGCCTGGCCAGACGGATGGCGATATCTTTCTCCGGGTACACCACCTCGGCTCCGATCTTCTCCAGCACACAGCCGTGCTCCGCGCTGGTGGCCTTCGATATGACCCTGGGCACTCCCATAGATATGACGGTCAGGGTGGCCAGTATACTGGTATCGATCTTCTCACCGATGCATACGATCACCGTCTCACAGTTCTGAATTCCGGCGCTCTCGAACGACGCCTTGTCAATTCCCTCGACGACGAAGGCCTCCGAGACCATATCACGGATCTGCTTTACCTTGCTCTCCGTGTTGTCAACCACCATAACTTCTTTTCCTGCCTCGGAAAGGGCGGTCGCCAGTGCGATCCCGAATCTTCCCAGACCTATAATTCCATACTCTATCGTATCTTTCCTGCGTTTCATTGTCTCTCTCCTCTACCCTATTGTAATAGTTTCTTCCGAGTACCACGCGCCCGCCTTCGGTTTAAAGCTCCAAATGGTCGCGATGGTAAGCGGTCCAAGCCTTCCGATAAACATGGTAAGCACCAGAATCAGCTTCGCGCATCCGTTTAAATCCGGCGTAATTCCGGTGGAAAGGCCTACGGTTCCGAACGCGCTGACCGTCTCAAACAGAAGCTTCATGAAATCGTATTCCGGCTCCACGAGGCACATCAGAAAGGTCTGCATACAGACCACTCCCAGCGCCAGTATGGTGATGATAAATGCCTGTGAGATCACCTCCGGCGAAATCCGGCGTTTGAACGCGCTGCAGTGCCTGTTGGTCGCCGCGCTGAACATGCTCTTTACCAGCACAAATGTGGTCGTAGTCTTGATACCGCCTCCGGTCGATCCCGGCGACGCTCCCAGAAACATCAGGATCGCCAGGACAAACAGGCCCGCGTTGGAAAAATTTCCGATTGGATAAGTGGAGAATCCCGCTGTTCTGGCGGAAGTACTCTGAAACAGGGCACCCAGCCACGTAATCTCCTCTGTCATTTTTAACAGTATGGTTCCCGCAGCCAGCAGCACGGCAGAGGTCAGAATGACGACCTTCGAGTGGAGGCTCAGCTTCTTCCAGGAGCGCTTCGCCCACACCTCCCGGATTACGAGAAATCCCAGGCCGCCGAAGATAATCAGGCCGCAGGTGGTAAGATTCAAGAGGACGTTGTCCTGATATGGAATCAGGTTTGTCAGTCCTCCCAGGATGTCAAAACCCGAGTTGTTAAACGCCGCCACGGAATGGAACACGCTGATTCCCAGCGCATCCAGAGCCGGATAATCCCTGGAAAATACCAAAAAGCTTAAAAACGCGCCGATGCCCTCGAACAGCAGCGTCATAAAGAGAATGGATTCCACCAGCGCCACCACGCCCTTTACCGTTGTTAAGTTCATGGAATCGCGGATCAGCACGCGGCCATGAATTCCTATCTTCTTGCCTGCCAGCAGAATAAAGCCGACGCCGACGCAGGTAACTCCCAGACCGCCGATCTGGATTAAGAGAGCTACCACCGTCCTGCCGAATACATTAAAGGTATCCGCCGTATCTACTGCGATCAGCCCCGTCACGCACACCGCGCTGGTGGACGTAAACAGGGCGTCTATGTAGTTCACGTGAACCCCCTCGTTTGCCGAAATGGGGAGCCACAGAATCAGGCTTCCTGTCAAAATAACGAAAGCAAAGCCCAGCACGACAATCCGGCCCGGGCTCAATTTACGCAAATGTTCACTCATCATGCACCTCTCTTTTTATGATATGGCTAAGTTAGCACAAACATGCCCGGGATTCAATCCTTTATCAGAATACTTAACACATCCTTAACTTTGAAAAAACTTTTTTTTACTTTTTTCCAAAATACCCTTGACATTTTATTTCCATTGGGTATAATAATGTCTATATTCCTCGATAGCTCAGTCGGTAGAGCACGCGGCTGTTAACCGCGCTGTCGTAGGTTCAAGTCCTACTCGGGGAGTTTTTTATAAGAAAAAGATCAGATATCTGTCACGATATCTGATCTTTTTTTGTTGTTAAGTATGGGATTACGCTTCCACTGCCTTCTCAATATCCATATTTTCCGGCAGAATCAGGTTAAGTACGAGAGCCAGAACAAATACAACCGCCACACAGTTTTCCGCAAACACATCCTGGAGGATGGCAGGGAAGATCTGGAAGATCTCCGGAAGCAGGGTAAATCCGATTCCCACGCTCAGAGACAGGGAGCTGATAATCGTGTTTCTCTGGCTGAAGCCAGCGCGGGCAAGCATCTGCACACCGCTGATGATGATGGAGCCAAACATCATGATCGTACATCCGCCCAGAACGGCATCCGGAAGAGATGCGAAGAAGGAGCCGATCGGCGGGAACAGTCCGGCCAGAATCATGCAGATAGCGCCCGTCATGATGGTAAAACGGTTGACGACCTTCGTCATGGCAATCAGCCCCACGTTCTGGCTGAAGGAGGTTACCGGAAGACATCCGAACAGTGAGGAGATACTGCTGGCGAATCCGTCACAGGCCAGGGAGCCGGATATCTCTTTCTCCGTAATATCGCGGTCGAGACCGGATACGACCATGGCGGTCGTGTCGCCGATCGTCTCCGTCGCCGACACCAGGAAGATCACAACGACAGACAGAATGGCGCCGGCGTGAAACTCCGGCAGAAACGGCAGAATACGCGGAAGGGATAAAATACCGCCTTCCAGCATCCCGGACAAATCCACAACGCCAAGTACGATGGCGAGCACATAGCCCACCACCAGGCCAAACAGGACGGAAAGCTGTTTCCAGAAGGACTTTGCAAATACATTAAACAGAATACAGCTGAGGAGCGTAACGGTACCGATTAATAAGTTGGTTGCAGAACCGAAGGAATCGGAATAACCGCCGCCGAAAGAGCGCGCGCCCACTGTCAGGAGTGAAAAACCGATGGAGGTCACGACACAGGCCGATACGATGGGGGAAATCAGCTTTCGCCAGTACTTGGCGAACAGGCCCAGAGTTCCCTCCACCAGGCCGCCGACGAGAATGGCCCCCAGCATGGAGGGATAGCCGTATTTGGCCCCCACAGAGCTCAAAATGGTCACAAACGTAAAGCTCACTCCCATAACGATCGGAAGCTTCGCACCGATGCGCCAGACCGGATACAACTGAATCAGCGTAGCAACCCCTGCGATGAACATGGCATTCTGGATCAGGGCAGCCGTCTGGCTGGTCTCTAAGCCCGCCGCCGCGGTCACGATGACGATTGGAGTCAGATTCGCCACGAACATTGCCAGTACATGCTGCAGACCGAAGGGGATCGCTTTTCCCAGAGGCACACGCCCGTCCAGTCTGTAAATGTTGTTAATGCTGACTTCTGCATTGCTTTTCATGATATTCTCCTTTATCATTTTCTTATTTCAATGTTTTTGCCGTCGTCTGCTGAACTGTCCGCGTTCCGCCCCCTGTCATCAAAGCAGAGAGCACCGTCTGCAGTTTCCTTCATCTACGGCACTTTTCAGTCATCGTTCACCCCCTCTTTACCATGAGAATCGGAATCTGCCGTATAGCGTGTCATACCGTCCAGCCGGGAAGTCTTTTTTGTTCCTTAGGACGTCCTTTTTGGTGAAACAAAAAAGACTTCCCGGCTGTCGGAGACAGGCAGCTTAAAAGCTGCTCCTGTAGCCCTGACATTTAGGAAGTCGGATAGAAACGTCCAGGCCATTATCCTGGACATATACAAGATGCATACGGTTATTTCTATTCAATTTTCACAAAAACATTGATTTGATATGTTTTATTATAAACATTTTTATCAATAAAGTCAACATATTTTTTAGGTATTCTTAAATTATTTTAGATATCATGCATAATAAAACTTTTTATTTTAATCTGCATATTTTTAAGATTTGTGAATAGAAAAATCCGATCCATCTTCTATAAGTTCAACCGTTCCGCCCGCCGGAACCGGTACGGTGAGAATCCCGCCGTCGTCGGTCAGAAGGCCGGAGGACAGCAGCCCGCCCGTACACTCCCGCACCGTCATTTTATACACCGTTTTGCCGCTTCCCAGGCGGAGGAGCAGTCCCTCTCTCCCGGTTCCATTGACAAACACCATCTCTCTTGCCGGCTGACGCACGGAGACCAGCTCCCGGCTGTGGTAAGTGCAGGCCAGCTGCTCCCCCGCACGGCCCATGATGACGTTATAACGGCACTGCGGGTTCAAAGGTTCAAAGCTCCCCTCCAGAAACGCCTTCTTATACCGTTTCCACAGGCCGCAGTAGTAAGCTAGCATCTCCTTATGCTCCCGCGGAAGCTCCTCCAGCCTCATGGAGAGCTGCGGCACGCTGAACAGAATCTGTATTATCTGCAGGGCCGCCCCCGCCGCAGTATCCTCCCGATCCCACATGAGCATATCGGAGTGCACCGCGCTCTCCCCTGCGATCAGCCGGAGGTCCGTCACGCGCACATGGTTCTCTGCATCGTCGAAGGGGCAGTCCACGGCGCGGAAAATATTGCCGAAGCTGCGCATGCGCGGCCCGTTATACGTCTGCCGGAATTCCAGCATAATATCCGCCTTATGGCTTTTTAACCGCGCCATGCAGTCTTTCATCAGCCGGTCGGCCGCCTCGGTAAAGGAAGTGCAGTCCCGCCTTTCGTCCTCCTCCCTCCCGCCAAATGGCGTAACCACGAATTCATCCACAAAGTCCAGCTTGAAGCCGTCTAAATCCCAGTCCAGAAGCGCTTTTTCATAAATACCGATCAAAAATTCCCTGACCTCGGGATACCGCGGGTCCAGCACATGCCACTCCCGCTCTGCATCCGGGTCGATGAGCATGTCCTTAAACCGCTGGAAATTTTCCGATCGCTCACCGATAAAGGGAACCGAATACCATGGGATGACGCCCATGCCGATATCGTGCATCCGTTTTACAAATCCAGCCATATCGGGAAATTTGGAGGGGGCCGGTTTCCAGTCTCCGCAGTATGCATAACCGCGTCCGGTATCCTCCGTCTGCCATCCGTCATCCAGGAGAAGGCTGCCGCATCCGAGTTCCTTCGCCAGCTCCGCCTGGGCGAACAGCGTCTTTTCATCCACGTTCTGGTGGTAACTGTACCAGGTGGAATACATGATCTCCCTGGCCGCTTCCGGCACCACGGCCGGTTCATTGCCAGGAATGGTCTCCCACCATTTTGCCGTGTCCGCAAGCGCTTCATAATAAGGCAGGGGACGGGTATCCACGCGCACCGTAACCGAATACTCCAGCCCACGGTATGCCTCCCGTTCAAACAGGGCTATCTCCACATCGTACTGTGCGGTCTCCTCCACGGGGATGCTTTTCAGTCCGATGGTATGAAGCGTGTCGGACAGGGCGATAACGGCGCAGTTTTTATTATCCTGCGCGATCAGGCACTCCACCGGCGCCCCCGTGAATCCGCTGGTTTCATACAGGTTCTCGAACCAGTCCGAATTGAGGGCCTTGATCAAGTGGAGCTTGGGTGTCCAGCGGTAATGGATGCCTCTGGCCGGAACCGCGATGTGAACCCGCACCGGCGGAAATACCGTCTCCCGCTCAGCGCGGAAGGACCAGGACAGAAAGCGGACGCCGCCTTCCTCCCACGATTTCCTTACCACTAAAAGCTCCTCCGGCACGCCTTCCTCCCGGATTTCTATTGTTCGTTTCATCATGCTGCACAATGGCTTTTCCTCCTGTCATGTCAGTTTTTTCTGCCTTCGGCCGCTTTAGCTTTTAACAGCGCCTGCAATCATCCCGTCAACGATATATTTCTGTGCAATACCGTAGATCAAAAGAATCGGAAGGATCGACAAAACGATAAACGCACACACATAGTTCCATTTATACGTCATATAGCCGACAAAGCTGTAGATGCTGAGAGGCAGCGTATTCTTGGCCGTATCCGTCACAAAATACAGGGAGATCTGAAAATCGTTCCATACCCCCATAAAGGTGATAATGATATTTGTGAAGACGGCCGGCTTTAACAGCGGAAAAATCACCCGGTAAAACATGCTTAAGAGTCCGCAGCCCTCCAGCATGGCCGATTCATCCAGGGACCTGGGAATCCCCTTGATGACGCCCGAATAGATCATGATGCTGAGCGGCAGCCTGGAAGCCACATGGATCAGAATAATCGCGGCGTAGGTTCCGCTGAGTCCTAAAAACTTAACGATCATCACCTCTGGTATAAGAGAAAGGGGCGCGATCATGCCGATCAGGAAGTAATTGCTCAAAATCCGGCTCAGCCTGTCGGAACGCCGCGTCAGGACAAAGGCCGTGATCGAGGCCACAAACACCGTCAGCGTCACCGCCGAGCCGGTGATAATCAGGCTGTTCTTAAACGCCCGCAGCAGCTGTCCCTTCTCGATTACGTAGGCAAAGTTCTCCCACAGGAATTTTTCCGGAAGGGAAAATGTCACCACCGCGGCCTCAGACACGGATTTGAAGGAGGTCAGAAGGACCAGCAGAAACGGAAACAGCACGAGAAACGCCATAAACGCACAGATCACATAGACGATCCCGCGGGAAACTCTCTTTTTTGTCTTTGCATTCATCAGATATCCGGCTCCCTTCTTCTCAGTATGCCTAACAGCGGTGAAATAACGATCACGATCAGCAGGAACTGAATCAGGTTGATCGCGGAGGCGTATCCCATGGTTCCGATCCTCATGGCGTCATACGACAGCTTGCTGATCACCTGGGTCGCCCCGTTTGGCCCGCCGTTTGTCATGGACATGACGATATCGAATATATTGAAGCCGCCGATGACGCATAAGGTAATGGTGGTATTAATGGACGGCGTGACCAGAGGAAGCGTGATATGGCGCGTCGTCTGCCATGCGCTGGCCCCGTCCAGCCTGGCCGCCTCGTAGACATCCGTCGAGATCGACTGAAGGCCCGCCAGAATAATGGCCGTATTGAATCCGATCCACATCCAGGATTCCACGGCGCACACGGTAAACAGGACGATCTTCGGATCTCCCAGCCAGTTGAGCGCCAGCCCGCTAAGACCGATGCCGCGCAGAAACTCGTTGAGTACGCCCGTGTCCGGCTGGAGAATAAAGGTGAAGACGTAACCAATCACCAGTGCTCCGATGGTACACGGCAGGAATATGATGGCCCGGAAGAAATCCCGGCCCTTAAACGCCCGGTTTAAAAGGAGGGCGAACACCAGGCCCAGTCCCACTTTAATGACGGTGGTAATCACGGCAAACGAAAAGGTATGGCCGAGCGCTGGCAGAAAGCTCTGCGACGCGAATAAGTCCTTAAAATTCTCGATGCCGATAAACTCCGGGCTTTCAAAGTTGTAGATGCTCCAGTTTGTAAAGGAAAACACAAAGCCGCCCGCTATCGAGCAGACATAAAACAGGGTGAATATGATGAGCGCCGGCACGACAAACACCAGCGGATAATACTTTTTCTCCAGCTTGCTCACAAGACTGCCTCCTTTTAAAAAGGACTGTCATACAACCGCTCCCGAAAAAGCTCTGTAAGACAGTCCAAACGATTCAATCACATGTTTAAATCCTTACTTAAATCCGTCGAATCCGAGCTGCTTCCCTACCACGATCACCGCGTCGCTCCATATTTTAGCGCAGTCCTCCGGGCTCTTCTGGCCGAGAAGGACGGAAAGGAATGAGCTGTTGGCATCGTCGGATGGGGTAATTACATACGTCTGGTTATAATGAATTTCTGTCAGCCCCTGATCGATATAGCTCTGGGTATCCTGAAGCGTCACGCTTAGATTTTCCGCGTCAACAGACTTCCAGACCGATGTACACGCTCTCGTATCCATGTTCAGCTTTAAATTCTCATCAGATGCCATGTAATTTAAGAAATCCTTTGCCGCATCTACATTGGCAGACTGATTCGAGATATAATATCCGCCAGGGCCTGCGATCGCAAGACGGCTGTCGCCATCCTTCGTCGGCGCCGCGAACATGCCGATCTTTCCTTTTCCGGATGGCTCTGTCTTGGCATACTCCGGGTCTGCCCAGTCGCCCATGTACATCATGGCGGCGGTTCCGGAAGCGATTGCCTTCTGTCCCATCTCGTACGTTGCAGTAGCCATGTCGCTGTTCACATATCCGTTGTCCACCCAGCCCTTCATTCTGACGTATAAGTCATTGAATTCCGGAAGGGAATCCCAGCGGATCTCGTTCTTATTCAGCTTCTCCAGCGCGTCCGGATTAGCAGCCAGAATATTGGGCCACTCGCCGTTGATGATCTGGTTTACGGTCCAGGCATCCGCCATGGACACGTAGACCGGTATGATGCCTGCCGCCTTTAACGTGTCGCATACCGCGTTAAATTCCTCGAAGGTCTTCGGCACTTCCAGGCCGTTTTTCTCAAATACCTCTTTGTTATAGACGATTCCGAAGGAATTGACTCCTCCGTTGGGGAAACAGTAGATTTTACCGTCGCTGTGTGTGACAAATTCCTTCCCCGTATCGGTTAAATTGGCGACCCATGGCTCTGACGACAAATCCACCAGATTCTTTGCATGCTGGTAGGAAGCCGCCTGCGTACCGGTATCTCCAATGAAAATATCCCACATGCCGTTGGTGGACATCTTCGTCTGAAGCAGGGAGTCGAACTGGTCATCATCGATGGCCTGCACATCCACGGTGTTGCCCGTAGCCTCTTCCCAGCCTTTCTTAAAGGTCTCAATATTGGATATCTCCACATGCGAGGCCTTTAAGCCTACGGTGATGGTTACGCCCTTTGCCTTCTTCTCTCCCTGAGTCTCCTTCTGGCTTTCCGCCGCAGTCTGTCCTCCTGCCGTTTCCGTTGTCCCGGCCTTCTGGCCGCAGCCTGCCAGCATTCCGGCCGCAAGAGCCGCGCATAACAGAACACCTGTCAATTGTCTTTTCTTCATAGCTACCTCCTTCAATTTGTTTCATCTGTTGTGCAATCAGTATAATTGATTCTCAGAAAAAAGCGAATGGAAAAATTTCTCTTATCCGTTTGTATTTTTTTGACCTCTCTTTTTTCCATTGTCATTCCACCGATTTTTCGCTATGATATAGGTAATCACTCAGAAGGAAATGGAGACTGACATGGATTTAAAAAAGAGGCATTTCAAACTAAAATTCAAATTCCGGCTGTTTCTTTCCGTGGCCGGAATTTTCCTGTTCATCGCGCTTTTCGTATCCCTTTTATTTTCCATGACTTCACTTAAAAATGCAAAGGATAATGATTACCGCGGCTCCGCCATGGTTCTGGAGCGCATCTCCTCCCAGATCGCGTCGCTGTATGAGCAGATGGATGTGGCCGCCACCTCCATCACAAAGAATTCCACGCTGCGGGGCACGGTGCTGAATTTGAATATCCGTGATTCCCAGCTCACCCAGCAGCAGATGATGGAGGAGCTGGAAAAGACCAGGACAATCCAGAAGACACTGATTAACATGATGTTTTCACCCATCATCTCCAATGTGCTTCTCTACAACCGGAATCTGGACTATTTCTATTATACGGGCCTCTATCTTCACGATGAAGGCCTGTTAAAACGCGCCCTGTCGTCGGACCGCTCCTTCGAAAAGCTTATGGAGGCACGGTACGACCAGCTCTACTTAGGCCCCCACCTCTCCCCGTGGTCCGGCGACGACAAGGTCGTGCTGTCCGCCATACGGAATTTTTCCGACATCACCACGACTCAGGACACACTCGTCGAGATCCAGGTGCCCTATGCCCACCTGGATTCCATCTGCCGCCAGGAAAGCTTCGGAGACGAGAAGGAGATCGTAATCCTCGATTCCGGCTGCCGCCAGATTTATCCCTATGAGGAGACCGTCACCGTCCTTCCCCCTGAAACCATCGATCATATTGTTGCGCAGTTTAGGGACGGCGTTCCGGATTTCTACAGCGATGAATACGCCTATTACGGAAGCTCCATCTTAAATAACCGTTTTCACGTACTCTTAGTCTCCAACCAGAGCACGCTGGCACAGTATCGGAAGCAGAATGCGACCAATACCATCCTGGCCGTCATCCTCATTCTGACCACCACCTGCGCCATCATATTCGTCATTATCTCCATCGTTTCGAAGCCGCTGAACCAGATGATCCGCTACATCAACGCGCTGAGCCTCGACCAGGATGCGCCCTTAAACCTGTCCTCGGACTTCCTCGATGAGTTTGAGCTCATCAACAGCTCCTTCAATCAGATGCTGGTAAAGCTGAAGGACTCCATCAAGGAGGTATACGAGGCCCAGATCCGGGAGAGCAACGCCAACTTAGCGGCCCTCCAGGCCCAGATTAACCCTCATTTTCTCTACAACGCCTTAAACTCCATCAGCGCGGCCAGTGAGATTTACGGAAGCGAGGTCACCTCCAGGATGTGCCAGCAGTTCTCTTCCATGATGCGCTACATCACCTCCTCCAGCCCGGAGGCCAAGCTCACCGAGGAGATACGCCACACCCGGAATTACCTGGACTTCATGAAAATCTCCTATGACGGCAGCTTCGATTACACCATTGACGCCCCGCTCGAAACGGCCAATCTCTTTCTGCCCAGGCTGACCATCGAGCCGTTAGTGGAAAACTGTTTCAAGCATGGCTTCCGGGAGTGTCTGCCCCCGTGGCACATCACCATCAGCTGCGCCATCGAAGGCGCCTCCTGGTTCATACGGATCGCCGATAACGGCAGCGGATTTTCACCGGAGGCGCTCTCTGATTTCCAGGAATTCAAGGACGCCTACGGCTCCAGAAAAACGGCAGACTTATACCGTGACCTGGAGATTGACGGCCTGGGATTAAAAAATATCTACGGCAGGCTGTTCCTGTATTTTAACGGAAATGTGGATATGTACATAGAAAACGGCGGCTCCCGCGCCCTGTGCGTGAGCCGCCCCGACAATCAGAACAGCCCCGGTGGCTGTCTCATCACAATAAGAGGAGAAATAACACATGATTAAGATCGTCGTCGCCGAAGACCAGCCACTGATTCTGAAGGATTTGTGCTTGAAAATTGAAAAATGCGATCCGGATATGGAGATAGCCGGGACCGCCACCGACGGCAGAGCGGCCTATGAAAAAGCGGCGGAGCTCCAGCCGGATATTCTCTTTACCGATATCAAGATGCCGTTTTTGAGCGGATTGGAGGTGATCTCCCGGCTGAAGGCCGAAAACAGGCAGATCCACACCGTCATCATAAGCGGATACCGGGACTTTGAATTTGCCCGGGAGGCCATGAAGCTGGGTGTGGATGAGTATCTCTTAAAGCCGCTTTCGGCAGACGACATTGCCTACGTTCTCTCAGAGCTGAAAGAGAAAATATCCATGAAAAAGAAAGATTACAACCGCCATCTCCTCGAATCCCTGATTCAGTCTCCCGGCACCCGGACCGGGCATATCAACACGACGTTTCCCTACGACTGCTATCAGCTTCTTCTGATGACGGCGGGCTCTTATCCCACGTTCCTTCTGGATTACGCCCTGCCCCATGAGGACGTGGGGGCGTTTCACCTTTTGGAAACCGCATGCCGCTCCCGGAAGCAGGAGGGCGAGATGACTTACTTATTCTCCGGCAGGCACGAGAACGAACGCATCTGTCTCGTCTGCTGCAGCAATCCCGAATCCACGACGGCGAGGCAGATCGCAGAGGATGTTCTCTCCGCTTCCTCAGGGTCCGGCCTCCCCATAACCGTCTGTATCAGCCGCCGCATCCGCCATGTGGACAACATCGGCATGGAGGTTCAGATCATGCGGACTTATACGGAGCGGAACCTGCTCTTCGGGCGCTCCTCCCTTCTGGAAGCCAAACCATTTGAAATGAATATGCCTGACCTGTCGTCCTATCTGACCGCCGCACAGCTTCAGAAATTCCTGTTCTGTGTCAGGAACCAGGATGAAGCCAGATTCCAGGAGACCATGGCCGCGCTTTTGGACGCCCTCGAAAGTCAGAACGCGGCCCAGATCACCGTCGATTACTGCTTAAAAAAGCTGTTTAAAGACTGTTTTCCGGAGCAGACCTCGGTGGACTTTGATTTGGAGATCGACGAATACATCACCTACTCCAAGAGCTACGGGGATCTCTACTCCTACCTGAAGTTTTTCGTGGAGCAGCTCATGCAGAACGCCTCCCTCTGCAACACCTCCGGCCAGTCCGACTCTGCCAGAATGGCCGCGGATATTCAGGAATACATCGAGAAGAACTACGCCGCCAACATCAATATCAATGACATCGCCACCGCTTTTTCCCTGACACCGGCCTATTTCAGCCGCATGTTCAAGAAATATACGGGAACCCGGCCCATCGAATATCTGACCTCCGTGCGGATCCGCCACGCCTGCGAATACTTTGCCAACTCCGACTTTTCCGTGCGCCAGGTGGCGGAGTTCTGCGGTTACTCCGATCAGTATTATTTCAGCAAGGCGTTTAAATCCATTACGGGGAAATCTCCTTCCGAGTACAGGATTCTTTCCCAGCCGTAGCGCAGGTTCCCCATTAATCCACCGATATCTTAAATACCAGCGGATAACCGCCTGACACCTTCGTCCGGATATGAAGCCCGGTTTCATCGCGGCTCCACTCCGGCGGCTCTGCGCTTCCCAGGACCTCGACCGAGCGGATGATTCCATGGAATTTCGGCAGCTTCGACGCGTCCTGCTCCGCCAGGGATTCAATCACGTATTCCCCGCTTTCACTGCACGCCAGGACGGCAGCGTATAAGTAACCATTGGCCGTCGTAAACCGGAAATCCCGCGGGGTAAAATGCTTTCTGATTCTGTCGGTAAACTGTCCCTCCACCACCTTTGTGGGACCTTCGCCGTATTTTCTCCAGACCCTGCTGCCGTATACCGCCTCGCCGTTGACCTTCAGCCATCTTCCGATTTCGAGGAGCACGTTTCTGTCCTCCTGGGATATGGTCCCGTCTGCCTTGGGCCCCACATTCAGCAAGAGACAGCCGTTTTTGCTGACAATATCGATCAGGTCGCAGATAATATCCGCCGCCGGACGGTACTCGTTGTTTTCCGTGTAGCACCAGGAATTTAACGCGATAGCCGTGTCTGTCTGCCAGAAAAACGGCTTTACATCGGCAAACTGGCCTCTCTCCACATCGGGAACCGCCGTCCCGAACGGAAATGCATCATGCTTATAATTGATGACCACCGCTTCTCCCCACTGGACTCCGCGGTTATAGTAGTAAGCCGCCAGCTTCCGCAAATACGGTTTGAAGCTGCTGTGCTGAATCCACCAGTCGAAATACAGGAGCTTTGGATGATACCGGTCGATGATCTCGCAGGTGCGGACCAGCCAGTCGTTTAAGTACTCCTTTGTCGGCTCCGGCTTTCCATAGATGTCGTGATGGTCCGGCTCCGGCATGGCCGGCCAGTAGAAATCCCCCCGCTCCATCGGCTCCTTGATATCGCTGTCGAACTCTCTGCCGTGTCCCATGAAAAACCAGTGCTCCGCCCGATGGGACGACGCTCCGTTTACCAGCCCCCTCTTTTGGCATTCCTTTGTCAGTTCACCCAGAACATCTCTCTTCGGCCCCATCTCCCAGGCATTCCAGCGGGAAATCTCACTGCGGTACATCATAAATCCATCGTGGTGCTCCGCCACCGGCACTACGTAGGATGCCCCCGCCTCCGTAAACAAATCCGCCCAGGCGGCCGCATCAAACTGTTCCGCCGTAAACAGCGGAATAAAGTCCTTATATCCAAACGATTCGTGTTTTCCATAGACCGCCGTATGATGCTCATATACCTTCGACCCCTGGATATACATATTGCGGGAATACCATTCATTTCCAAATGCTGGGACACTGTAGATTCCCCAGTGAATAAAAATACCAAATTTACCGTCCCGGTACCACTTCGGCGGCTCATAGGCCGACAGCGATTCCCACGTATCCGTGTAGGGCCCCTGTTCAATCACCCGGTCGATTTCCTCCAAATACGGTTGTAAATGATACATGCTTCTCCTTTCCGCGCGCGGTTCACCGCACAGCGCAGCCACTCCTGTTCCTCTCTATCATACGGAATTATGGCCTGGAATCCAAGAGAAGGAGCTGACGTATTTTACCGGTATATGTCGTTTTTTCGAATGTTTATGTTTGACTTTTCTTTATTTACGGGATATGATAGTTCTGTCTGAAAACCAGAACACAGAACTTCATTTCCGCGGCACGGAGGCGTTATTTTATGCATGATAACAGCTTGAATTTTACCTTTCCATTAGAACATGTTTCCTTCCAGGTCTCCATGGTATCCACCGGCAGAATGGTCCGGTCCATCCCCGCCCACGCCCACGGCAGAGGGTGTTATGAGATTCATTATATCCGGCACGGCTCCGGGACCGTGGTGATAGACGGCGTCCCCCGGCGCGTCGGACAGAATACGCTCTATACCACCGGGCCTTCCATCCTTCATGAGCAGATTCCCGATCCGTCTGATCCCATGGTGGAATCCTGCATCTATCTGCGCGTATTCCCTGATTTCGAAAAAATGGAGCGCACCTCATTCCTGACGCCCTTTTTGGAACAGGCCTTCTGGATGGGGCAGGATACCCAGCAGGTTCTTCCCCTGTTTGATACGATTTTTCAGGAGCTGGAACAGAAAAAGCCGGGATACAGGCCGCTTCTCTCCGCTCTTTTTCAGCAGCTGATCGTCTGTATTGCGCGCAATTATCTGGAGCCGGAGGCATATCAGCCGGTTCCTGAAAACGGCTTTGAAGATGCTTCCGGGGACAGCAGCCTGTCTCTGATCGTGGAGGAAGCGTTTTTATATGAATACCGGACCATCACGCTGGAACGGCTTGCCCGGCGGATCCATCTCTCGCCCAGGCAGACGGAGCGGCTGATCCGGCAGTATTACAACAGCACCTTTTTGAAGAAACGGACCGAAGCCCGCATCGGTGCCGCCTCTGTTCTGCTGAAAACAACGGAACTGCCGGTCGGTGAGATCGCGGAGATGACCGGCTACTCCTCCTCCGAACACTTTTCCTATGCATTTAAAACGTATACCGGCATGAGCGCCCGGGAATTTCGCAGGAAATCATCTTTCGAAGCAGGTCCACGCCCCCTTTCGGAAAATGTTTTTTAGAAAAACGCAAGATTGGGTCACTACTTTGATAAAATACAATACAATAATTATAAAGACATTAATTAAGGAAATATCTTATGACTCAATTTGAAACGCTTCCTCTTTCCGCAACACAGGCAAATGATGACGATATCGATCCGGGATTTTTAGTACCGGACTATGGCAACGTAATCCCTCCATTTGATGAGGAGATCGATCCTGATTTTTCCGTTATGCCTCCATACCCGGATGGCGTTATCCCGGATCGCCCTTATCCGGAAGGCCCCTCTTATCCACCTTTTTACCCGCCGTTCTTTCCGACACCGATGCCCTGTCTGTTCTGCAACACCAACCAGTGGGCGCGCGGAAGCATCCGGTTCCTGAATGCGGCAACCGGCTATAATGCCTTTACCATCTACATCGATAACCGTCCGGTATACTCTAACTTAAACTTCCCTGAGCTGACGAGGTATCAGCAGATCTCACAGGGCTATCACAGATTTTCCGTAGTCGGAAACGGCTATACCTACGTGCAGAAATCCATGTATGTCGGAGACGGCATGGCCACCATCGCAGTGATCAATTCGTCCACCGGACTGGATTTGACATCGATCGCCGACACCACCTGCCCGACGCCCAATGCAAACGCATGTTTCAGGGTCTGCAATCTGGCCTACTACAGCGGGCCGGTGAACACGGTCATCGGAAATGTCTATTTTAACTCGACCAACTTCAATCAGGCGGCCAGCTTCAGCTCTATGGGAAGCGGAACCTACACGGTAAACGTCGCCCGCTCCGCCCAGCCGCAGAACACGCTGGTCTCCACCACCGTCACGCTGCGTCCAGGACGCACCTACACCCTTTACGTATTGAACTGGAGCCCAACTCCCGATACGATCCAGACACTGCTGGTGGAGGACCGGAGAAATTAATCCTGTAAGGCTGCCCGGCGGTTGTAAATGGGGATTGACAAAACGGTAAATACAGACGAAACACAAAAATCCCCTGTAAACACTTATCACGCGTTTACAGGGGATAGATTTATCATCAATTAAGCCACTTTTGTCTTAGCAAGTTCTGCTAACTTGGCGAAGCCTTCCGCATCATTAACAGCCATGTCAGCCAGGACTTTTCTGTTTAAATCAACACCAGCTAACTTTAATCCATGCATAAATACGCTGTAGGATAAGCCATTGATACGTGCTGCTGCGTTGATACGTGCAATCCATAACTGTCTGAACTGTCTCTTTCTTTCTTTTCTGCCTGCATAGGAGCTGGTTAATGCTCTCATTACAGACTGCTTTGCTACTCTATACTGTTTGGAACGAGCGCCTCTGTAGCCTTTAGCCATCTTTAACACTCTGTTATGTCTCTTCTTAGCGTTCATACCGCCTTTAATTCTTGCCATCGGTTTTTCCTCCTTCTTAACTTAAGATCCTATAAATATGGTAAAATCTTCTTCATTACTTTTGCATTGGTTGCGTCTGTAACGATATCTTTTCTAAGATTTCTTTTTCTCTTTGTAGACTTCTTAGTTAAGATGTGAGATTTGTAAGCTTTGTTTCTTACAAGCTTTCCTGTACCGGTCTTTTTGAAACGCTTTGCAGCTGCTCTGCTTGTTTTTAATTTAGGCATTGTATTTTCCTCCTTGATAATGTTCTATTAACGTTTTGGTGTTAAAAACATAACCATGCTTCTTCCTTCCACTTTGGACGGCTTGTCAATAACCGCTATATCGGCCAATTCCTTTGCGAAATCCTCAAGAATATATCTTGACTTTGACATATGCGCCATCTCACGACCTCTGAAACGTAAGGTTACCTTAACTTTATCTCCTTTTTCGAGGAACTTCCTTGCGGCGCCCATCTTTGTACTTAAGTCATTTGTGTCAATATTGGGAGATAAACGAACTTCCTTTACTTCGATTACCTTCTGTTTCTTCTTAGCTTCTTTTTCTTTTCTTGCCAGTTCGTATCTGTATTTACCGTAATCGATAATCTTACAAACCGGTGGCTTTGCGGTCGGAGCAATCTTTACAAGGTCCAGTTCTGCGTCTTTTGCCATCTGTAAGGCGTCTCTCGCAGGCATAACCCCTAACTGTTCTCCATCTTCACCAATCAACCGAACTTCCTTGTCTCTAATTTGTTCGTTAATCATTAAATCGCTAATTGTCGTGCACCTCCTATAGTGTGTTTGGTCGGAATTCACATTACTGCCCGTCAGGGCATAAAAAAAGTAGATAGACAAACGCTACCCACCATCAAAGTCTCTACACAGTATACCTATGTAAATAAGGCTATGAACCAGGGTCACTTACTCGTGCCGTGGTGAGGCGGATACCTACTTTCCTGACTGTTGTTTCCACAACTTGTTATAGTCTACAATATGACAGAAGAAAAGTCAAGTGTTTTTTATCGATTTCTTAAACTTACGAAATTTGCAAGGAATAAGTAAAGAACAATAAGGAAGATTGTGGTATTGTAAACATATCAAATATATGATACCACAGAACCGTATTAAAAAACAGGAGGATTGAATCTTGAATAAAAAAACAGTACTGCTTTCCGCCATTCTTCTCACCGCAGCGCTGAGCGCCTGTTCCAGCCGCCAGGCCAGCCCGGAACCGTCGGAGGATCCGAAAGCCACAGTGGAGCACATGACAACAGACTGCAGCGCGGAAGCGCCATCTGCCTCCGGTCCGGCGGAGGAAAGCAGCTCTTCTATCCCGGCGGAGGTCCCTTCCGATGCTTCTGACAGAACCGGACGATTTTTAAAATCCACCAGCGGAGACGGCATTCTGGTCATTGACAACTACGGTCCCGTCGTCTTCACCTATGCCTCCGGCGACAGAAGCGTCTTGGATACGCTGGACAACGGCGACTCCGTTTCCATGAAGGCCGGGCCCATTATGGAGACGTGGCCGGGACAGACCACCGTCTATAGCTGTGAGCTTCTCAGAAAGGGAAGACGCGATGCAGTCGATCCCGATACCCTGGCGTCCCTGATGGAGATGGGCCAGATCGCAAAAGAGCCGCTCTCCCCCATGTTCTATGCCAGAGATACCCTTTTTATCGGCACAGGCAGAACCGCCAGCCCCACCTGCGGAACGGAAGACGGCAGCTTTTCCTCCGTCATTGACAGCTTAAAGGTCCCATCGGAAAATGGCCAGTCCAACTTCGGAAACAAGGGCGACGGCTACATTTCTCTCTGGGATGGCGCTATGGCAGTCAGGGACGGCGACCATTACACGCTGTTTCTGGCAAACGGAACGTTGGAATATGAAGGCCGTTTCTTTCGTCAATCGGATTTGAGCGAGGATACGGTTGCCTGGCTGGAATCCTATAACAACCTCCCTGAGGAGGGCCGCAAGTCCATATCCTACGTCCCTTATGATCTTATGCCGGAAGACAATACAGGCATAACAGCAATGGAGACGGATGCCTCAGCTCCCTGAGGAATCCGTCTCCATTCTTCTTTCATCTTACCTATCTTTTTTTCTATTCTTTTTTTTCTATACTAATTCATTATATTTTCCGCGTTTTACGTAGTGGGTATGCAATAGCTTATGGGCCAGATGGCCGCCGGGTTCTCCCAGGAACTCCTCATACAGCTTCATAAGATCCGGATTCTCGTGGGACTTGCGCAGAGGCTTGTGTTCGTCCTCGCTGTAGAGCGCCGCCGCACGTTTTTTCCGGAAATCGTCCTCCTTCGGACGCGGCTGGCCGCCGCCTGCGATGCAGCCGCCCGGACATCCCATGACCTCAATGAAATGGTACGGCGAGGTGCCGTCCGCCACCTCTCTCATCAGCATGGAGGCGCCTTCCAGTCCGCTGGTTACCGCCACCTTCACTTCCACGCCTTCCAGATGCTTATACTCCAAAAGTGTGTCTTCGATGACGAAGGACGCGGTCTTAATCTGTTCCAGACCCACGATCGGCGTCACGTGAAGCCCTTCAAAGGGCAGTTCCCGTCCCGTTACCAGTTCGTACACGGTACGCAGCGCGGCCTCCATAACACCGCCGGTTACACCGAAGATATCGGCGGCACCCGTGGAGAGTCCCAGCGGCGCGTCAAAGCTTCCTTCCGGCAGATTGACGAAATCGATGCCCGCCGACTTGATCATCCGCGCCAGTTCCCTGGTCGTCAGAACCGCATCCACATCCCGGTTTCCGTCTACTTCCATCTCGCCCCTCTCGATCTCATACTTCTTCGCCGTACACGGCATCACGGAGACGACATACAAATCCCGGGGATCCATGGAAAGGCGGTCCGCATAGAATGATTTTACCACCGCTCCCATCATGGTATGCGGGCTCTTGCAGGTGGACAAATGGTCCAGCTCCTCCGGGAACTGGTGCTCGATGTGCTTGATCCATCCCGGTGAACAGCTGGTAATCATCGGCAGAACCGCGTCCCCTCCGGTGAGCACAGCAAAAAGCCGGTGCAGAAGCTCTGTTCCTTCTTCAATTATCGTTAAATCCGCGGAGAACAGCGTATCGAAAACGTCGTCAAAGCCCAGCTCGTGGAGGGCCGAAGCCATTTTCCCAGTAACCGGAGTTCCGCAGGGAAGGCCAAATTCTTCGCCGAGGGCCGCGCGGACAGCGGGCGCCACCTGAACGACCACGCGCTTGCCTGGATCTCCTAATGCCTTCCAGACCCGGCTTAAGCCATCCGTCTCCTGCAGCGCACCGGTGGGACAGACCACCGTACACTGGCCGCACATGGCACAGGCCGTGGAATTAAGCGGAAGCCCCATAGCCGGGCTGATGACCGTGTCGAAGCCGCGGTTCTGCGCCTGTATGGCCCCCACGTGCTGTATCTCGTTGCACACGGTCACACAGCGGCGGCACAGGATACATTTGCTGGTATCCCTGGTGATGGAAGGGGAAATGTCCACGCTGCATCCGGAGCGCTCGCCCTCCAGCCGGGTCTCCGTGATTCCCAGCTCATAGCCCAGCTCCTGGAGTTCGCAGTTCTGGTTTCTGTTGCAGCTTAAGCAGTCCTTCGGATGGTCGGAAAGCAGCAGTTCATACAGGACCTTTCTGGCCGCACGGACCTTCGGCGAATTCGTATGAACCACCATGCCATCCCTCGCCCTGACGATGCAGGAGGCCTGGAGATTCTTCATCCCATCCACCTCCACGACACAGATCCGGCAGGAACCGTATGTATGGACATCTTTTAAATGACAGAGGCTTGGGATTTTGATGCCGGCTTTTGCCGCCGCCTCCATGATGGTCGCTCCCTCTTCTATTTCTACTGTTTTTCCATTGATTGTCAGCTTTATCATCTCTCTTACCTCCTGTCACAGTGCAGGCACCGGAACGCCTCACCGATTGCGTCTAATTTGTGGAAGCCGCACGCCACTTCTTTAAAGTTGTCGATCCTCTCATCCACAGGAAGCGTTCTGACCGGGAATCTCATATGCGGCTCGGTCACTTCCATGTCGGGGATCACCGGAATCTCCAGCCACTCGCCCATATTCAGTTCTCCGCTGCCGCCTAAGTACTTGTCGATATTGACGGCCGCTTTCTTTCCGTCGGCGATGGCGTTGACGGCGACATTGGCTCCCCACGGGCTCGTATCGCCTCCCGCAAACACGCCTTCCTCCGAAGTGCGGCTGGTGAACTGATGAACGTCAATCCTGCCCTTTCTGTCGAAGTCCAGCTGGGTTGTCTGATGGAATTTATGATCCACATCCTGGTTGATGGCCGTTATGATGCCGTCACACTCCAGAAGAAACTCGGAGCCCTCGATATGTGCGCTTCTGCGCCGGCCATCCGGACCGTAATCCGTAAGCTGCCGTTTTACCAGCTCGATGCCGCAGACAGCTCCGTCTTTCTCTGTGATTCTCACAGGGGATGCCAGGGTGATGATGCGGATTCCCTCTTCTCTCGCTTCCTTTACCTCCTCGGCGCCGGCCGGCATTTCCCGCTCGGTTCTGCGGTATACGACCGTTACCTCCTTTGAGCCGAGCCGGACCGCCGTACGCGCCACATCCATGGCCGTGCTTCCGCCGCCTATGACGACAAGGCGTTCGGGAACTGAAAGGCTCTGTTTTAAGCCGATTCGTTTTAAGAAGATAAGGCCGTTTTCCACACCCGGTAAATCCTCACCCGGTATGCCCAGGGTTCTCGACTGCTGTGTTCCGATCGCCACGTAGACGGCGTCGCTCTGATTTTTCAATTCCTCAAAGGAGATCGCTTCCCCGATTCTTACATTGCAGTGGATGTTCACGCCGCTCTGTTCGATGGCCTTCACCTCTTTCGCCAGCACCTCCTTCGGAAGGCGGTACTCCGGAATTCCCCAGTAAAGAACTCCGCCGGCAACACTCTCCGCCTCGTATACGTGAACCTCATGGCCTAAATTAGCCAGATAATACGCACAGGTCAAACCGGATGGTCCGCCTCCCACTACAGAAATTCGTTTTCCCGTGGCCGGCTTCGCCTCCACCTTCGGAATCTCGTATCCATCCTGAAGCACATAGTCTCCGATGAAGCGCTTTAAGGAACAGATGGAGACGGCTTCGTCCACCTGGGCGCGGCGGCAGCGGTCCTCGCACGGATGCGTACAGATGCGGCCGCAGACGGACGGAAATGGATTATCCTGGCGGATCAGCCGGTATGCGTCCTCAAACCTTCCAGCGGAGAGCAGGCTGATATAGCCAGGTACAAACACGTTGGCCGGACAGGCGTTGCGGCACGGCGACGTCTGCAGCTCGGAACAGACTCCGGCGCGGCAGTGTTTCTCGTAAATATGTTCCTCGTATTCATTTCTGAAATAACGGAGTGTGGAAAGCACCGGATTCGGGGCAGTCTGGCCCAGGCCGCACATGGCTGTCTGCCTGATGGTCTCCGCCAGCTCCTCCAGAAGCTCCAAATCGCCTTCCTCGCCCTTTCCTTCCGTAATCCGTTCCAGAATCTCCAGCATCCGCTTTGTGCCGTTCCGGCAGGGCAGACACTTTCCGCAGGACTCATCACGGATAAAGTCCATAAAGTATCTGGCGGTATCAACCATACACGTGTTTTCACTCATAACCACCAGGCCGCCGGATCCCATGATGGCTCCCAGCTTCGCCAGGGATTCATAATCCACCGCCGTGTTTAAATGTTCCCCGGTGAGACATCCGCCGGAAGGACCGCCGGACTGAATCGCCTTGAATTTCCGTCCTCCCGTGATGCCTCCGCCGATTTTATAGATAATGTCTCCCAGCCGTATTCCCATGGGGACCTCGATAATTCCCGCGTTGATAATGTCTCCCGCAAGGGCGAATACCTTGGTGCCTGCGCTCTTTTCCGTGCCGAACTGCCGATACCACTCCGCGCCGTTCAAGATAATGGGCGCCGCGTTTGCCAGCGTCTCCACGTTGTCTATAATCGTCGGCTTATCGAATAAGCCCCGCTCAAACGGGAACGGCGGTTTCTGCCTCGGCTCCCCGCGTTTTCCCTCTATGGACGCCAGAAGGGAGGTCTCCTCGCCGCAGACAAATGCGCCCGCGCCGATCCGGATCTCCAGATCGAACTGAAATCCGCTTCCCAGAATATCGGTTCCCAGAAGTCCCCGGTCTCTGGCCTGCTCGATGGCGGCGGAAAGGCGCTCCACTGCGATGGGGTATTCCGCCCTGACATAGACGTAACCCTTGTCTGCGCCGATGGCATAGGCGCCCAGCATCATGCCTTCGATGATACTGTGAGGATCGCCTTCCAGAATACTGCGGTCCATGAACGCGCCGGGATCACCTTCATCGGCGTTGCAGACCATATATTTCTGTCCGTCCTCGGACACGGCTTTCAAGCCCGATTCCCATTTGATTCCCGTCGGGAAACCGGCGCCGCCGCGGCCGCGGAGTCCGGAGGCCTTCATGATCTCCACCACCTCTTCTCTGCTTAAGCCGTCCAGTGCTTTCGCAGCAGCCGCGTAGCCATCCCTTGCAATGTAAGCTTCCATGGAGGCAAACTCCATGCGCCCGCAGTTGCGCAGCGCGATGCGGACCTGCTCTTTAAAGAAATTGATGTCGTCCAGCTTCGGAATGTAGCGTTCCTCCTCCGCATCGTAAAACGTATACTCTTCACAGACCTCCCCGCCGATCAGATGGCGCTCCACGAGATCCGCCACCTTCTGCGGATTCATGGCCGTGTAGAAAATTCCGTCCGGCTCCACCAAGAGAACGGGCCCCGCCGCACACGTTCCCATACAGCCTGTCACCAGAATCTCCACCTCCGACTCCAGCTGATGCTCTGCGAGAGACATTTTGAGCGCCTCCTGTACCTCTCCGCAGTGAGAGGAGATACATCCGGCGCCTCCGCAGACCAGAATCCGGCGTTTAAAGGCTTTTCTTTTTTCTATGTAATCCTTTTTTATATCTGCAAGCATGGCAGAATTTGTGATTTTATTTTCCATTCCGTTATTCCTCCTAGTTATGAGCACTTAGAGACCGTATTGTGGTCTCTTACGTGCGATACATGCCACTCTGCCTGGTGAGGTCTTTCACGAACCTAGCAGTGTGGTCCATCATAATATCTTGCAAGAATCTGCTCCAGCTTATCCGGATTCACCTGCTTGTAAACCTGGCCGTCAATGGACATCGCCGGGGCCAGACCGCAGGCGCCGATGCATCGCGCCACCTCCAGCGTAAACTTCCGGTCCTCCGTCGTATCGCCGATCTTCACATCCAAAAGCTCCTGAAGCCGTTCCGATATCTTCTTTCCGCCCCGCACATAGCACGCCGTTCCGAGACAGACGCGGATCGTGTGCTCTCCTCTCGGCTGCGTGGAAAAAAAGGAATAAAAGGAAACCACCCCGGATACCTCGGACAGCGGAATATCCAGCGCGTCCGCAACCGTCCTTTGTACCTCCAGGGGCAGATATCCATAGATTCCCTGCGCCATGTGAAGTACAGATATCAGCGACCCCTCCTTTCCCCTGTACTCCGAAGCCAGCTCCCCAATCCGCCCGAGTAAAGTCTCAGGACTGCTGTCACACCCTTCGCAGCAGCAATGTTCCGTGTTTTCTTTCATCATGATTCCTACCTCCTCATTATATTGTGAAAAATTATACAAAGTTAAAGAGAGAGCAGCCTCATCAGCTGCTCTCTCTCATCCACCATGTATTATTGAAACACCAAAACCTCTTATGCTCAAAACAGTATCCCGACATCGTCATTCCTCACTATTCTGAAATCTAAAAAATTTTTAGGTAATCTAATTTTTTTATAGTCTCATACTATCATGCAGTGACAACGCCTGTCAAGCCATTGTTTTTTTTTTGACACAATCTGTGTTGCCGCGAACGCTGCGCTCCAGGTGTTTTACGAATTTTCAGGATTGAATATTTGCGGGAAATATTTTACAATGATCCTATCAGGCTTCATGGCCGCCGCATTTTATGAAGCTGCGGATGCGGTCTGAAGCATTTTAAAGGGGGAATCTCATCCATGTGGTTTTTGTTTGCTCTCCTCTCATCGGTTTTTGCCGCCCTGACCTCCATACTCGCAAAAGTGGGGATCGAAGGCGTCAATTCCAACCTGGCTACCGCGGTCAGGACCGTCGTGGTCGTGATTATGGCGTGGGTCGTCGTATTCATGACCAACACCCAGAGCGGTCTTCCCGATATCGGCAGGAAAAGCTGGATTTTCCTGATTCTTTCCGGCCTTGCTACCGGTGCCTCCTGGATCTGCTATTACAAGGCGCTGCAGATGGGGGAAGCCTCCAAGGTGGTGCCCGTAGACAAGTTCAGCATCGTGCTCACCGTCATCCTGGCTTTTCTTTTCCTGCATGAGCAGATCACCATCAAAAAACTGATCGGAATCCTGCTTATCACGGCCGGAACCTTTTTCATGATCCTTTAGGAGGCAAAAACACCGCATGGCAAGAAGTTTACACGCTTCCCGCCATGCGGTGTTTTTATTTTCTATTATCTTTCCCTGAATGATGCACATTCCGTGTGGCTGGCCTCACTCGCACCGTCTCCGGCGATACCGATATGATCCGCGGAACAGTGGCGGCCTTCGTTGTATACACATTTTACCGCTTCACAGTCTACTTCCAGTCTGTTTTCAGGTGTCTTGAACAGGTTATGGTAAGCACCGTCCTTATTCTCGTCAAAGCTGCCGCAGCACGTGTCACACGTTTCTTTTGCCTGCTCGCCCTCTACGATGATTGCAGCCTTACAGCAGCAGTTTTCCGCATTGTGAAGGCAGTTTGTCACGTTACAGTCCAATCTCGTCATGGAATATCCCTCCTTGAGAATTCTTAAATTCTATCGCTTCTGCAGGAGTTATTATGCGCAGGCGGGACAGGAACTATTCGACATTAATTGTTTTAATTTCCTTTGTACGGATTTCACGGCTGATGGCATCGATGAAATCGGAAAGGGACTTCTGCCCTTCGTCTCCGTTAAAACGGCTGCGGACAGACACAAGGCCGTCCTCCTCTTCCTTCTGTCCAACGACCAGCATGTACGGAAGCTTGGCCAGACGCGCCTCTCTGATCTTGTATCCGATCTTCTCCGCGCGCTCATCCACAGTCGCCAGAATACCGTTAGCCTTAAGCTCTGCTTCCACCTTTTCCGCGTAATCATGATACTTCTCGGATATCGGGAGCACTCTCACCTGTTCCGGACACAGCCATGTCGGGAACGCGCCTTCGTACTTCTCGATCAGCCAGGCCAGCGTTCTCTCATAGCAGCCCATGGAGGTGCGGTGGATAATATACGGACGCTTCTTGGTGCCGTCCTTATCCACGAAGCTCATGTCGAACCGGTCGGCTAAGAACATATCCAGCTGAATGGTGATCATGGTGTCTTCCTTGCCGTATACATTTTTCGCCTGGATATCCAGCTTCGGACCGTAGAAGGCAGCCTCGCCCACTTCTTCCGTGTACTCAATGCCGATGTCGTCGAGAATCTTTCTCATGGCAGCCTCAACTTCATCCCACATCTCAGCATTTCCCAGATAATGGCCGGCATTCTCGGGATCCCATTTGGACATACGGTAGGTCACGTCTTCTTCCAGTCCCAGCGTCGTCAAGCAGTATTTTGCCAGGTCCACACAGCCTTTAAACTCCTCCTCCAGCTGGTCCGGTCTCACCACGAGATGGCCCTCGGAAATGGTAAACTGGCGCACACGGGTCAGTCCGTGCATCTCACCGGAATCCTCGTTGCGGAAAAGTGTGGAGGTCTCGCCGTATCTGCATGGCAGGTCGCGGTAGGACTTGGGGCTCTGTTTGTATACGTAATACTGGAATGGACAGGTCATGGGGCGCAGTGCGAACACTTCGTCGTCCTTCTCCTCGTCACCCAGCACGAACATTCCTTCTTTGTAGTGATCCCAGTGATCGGAAATCACGTATAAATCCTTTTTCGCCATCAGAGGAGTCTTCGTCCTCATATAGCCGCGTTTCTCTTCCTCATCCTCGATCCATCTCTGAAGCGTCTGGATGATCTTTGCGCCCTTCGGCATCAGTAATGGAAGGCCCTGTCCGATTACGTCCACGGTAGCGAACAGCTCCAGCTCACGTCCCAGCTTGTTGTGGTCGCGGTTCTTGATATTGGCTAAGTACTCCAGATATTCGTTCAGCTCTTCCTTCTTCGCAAAGGCCGTTCCGTAGACGCGGGTCAGCATGGCGTTCTTCTCACTGCCCCTCCAGTAGGCTCCTGAGGAAGAGGTCAGCTTAAAGGCCTTGATCGGCTTCGTGCTCATCAGATGAGGTCCTGCGCATAAATCCGTAAAGTCCCCCTGGCGGTAGAAAGAGATCTCCGCGTCTTCCGGTAAATCCCGGATCAGCTCCACTTTATACGGCTCCCCTTTTTCCTCCATAAATTTGATGGCTTCCTCGCGCGGAAGCGTAAAACGCTCCAGCTTTTCGCCGGCCTTGATGATCTTCTTCATCTCGGCTTCAATCTTATCTAAATCATCCCTGGAAAAGGAAGGAGTCTCAAAATCATAGTAAAAACCGTTCTCGATGGACGGTCCGATGGCCAGCTTTGCCTCCGGATAGAGGTGCTTCACCGCCTGTGCCAGCACATGGCTCGTCGTGTGACGGTAGGCCGCCAGTCCGGCCGGATCATGAACGGTCAGGATACTTAAGCTGCAGTCCTGCTCTACCGCAGTTCTCAAATCCACTACCTTGCCGTCCACCTCGCCTGCGCAGGCATTTCTCGCAAGGCCTTCGCTGATATCCGCCGCAATCTCATAAACGGACATCGCCTGTTCGTATTCTTTTACTGAACCGTCTTTTAATGTTATCTTCATCATTAAGTTTCTCCTTTTCTATCATCTTTCCCCTTTGTCAGAGGCAAAATACGTTTTATCTTTCATCTTGTTTCAATCCACTCCCGTCGCGGAACGAACCGGAAGCTCCGTACCAGTACTTCAGTACCAGTACCTCCGTACCGGAAGCTCCGCATCGGAACCTCCGCACCAGAACGTCGTCAGGAAAGCCCTTCACCGCGCCCCAGCGTAAAATAGAGTATCACCGCGATCACAAGAGGCGCCAGAAATCTCACGATAAAACTCCACGTTCTCCTCATCACCATCGGATATCTTCCCTCCGATTCGATCTCCTCCACCGCGTTCTTCGTCCCCCATACCCATCCGACAAACAGGCAGAAGGCCAGAGCGCCCAGAGGGATCATCAGGTTGTCCGTAAATTTTTCCATCACTGCATTCATCGGCAGCATGGTAAAGCCCTGTGAGAAATCGAACCACGGAAGCTTAATACCTCTCGCATCGGACTGTGACAGGGAGTATCCGGCGCTCAGCACCGTCATCGGCACCGATAAGACAATCGTGGATTTCAGCCTGCTGAAATGAAACTCTTCGCTGATAAATGCCACGCAGCTCTCAAGAATACTGATCGCACTGGTCAGCGCCGCAAAGAACAGCAGGATAAAGAACACCAGTCCGAACAGCTTGCCGCCCGGAAATCCGGCGAACACCTCCGGCAGCGCCATAAAGGCAAAGCCGCCGCCCATTCCCAGTCCTTCCGCCCCCAGCGTGACAAACACAACCGGGATGATCGCAAAGGCCGCCAGGATGGCCACCATGGTATCCAATGCGCAGATGCTGACCGCACTCTTCACCAGATGATCGTCCTTCGGAACGTAGGAACCGTACGTCACCATGATCCCCATGCCTACGGAAAGGGAAAAGAAGGCCTGTCCCAATGCCCCTACCAGCGTGTTGCCGTTAAACGACTCCGGCCGAATAGTCAGCATAAAGGTAAGTCCCTCTTTCGCCCCCGGAAGCGTGACTGCCCGGATCACGCAGGCCAAAAGGAGGAGAAACAGCGCCGGCATCAGGACCTTGCTGACACGCTCAATTCCTGAAGAAACGCCCTTTACCACCACATAGATACAGAGGAGAAGAAATGCCGCTCCCCAAAGAAGCGGTTCCACCGGCTTCGCAATGAAGTCCGCGAAATACGTCTGGTACGGATTCGCCGCAGCCCCGAAATGCGCGCCGCTCGCATAGACCCAGATATATTTCATCACCCATCCGCCCACAATGCTGTAGTAAGACATAATGACAAAGAGAGTCAGAACGCCGATTCCTCCCACGAATGTGAATCGCTTATCCAGCTGCCGGAACGCCCCGATCACATTTTTCTGCGTCCTCCTTCCGATTGATAATTCCGCCAACATTACCGGAAAACCAATCAGGGCGACGATAATGATATAGCAGAGAATAAACGCGCCTCCGCCGTACGCCCCCACCTTTCCCGGAAACTTCCATATATTGCCCAGGCCGACGGCAGAACCTGCCGCCGCCAGTATGAATCCCACGTTGCTTGCCCACTGGCTTCTCTTCTGATGCATAGTTTCCTGTACTCCTCTTGTCTGTTCGTTTTGTTATTCCCGCGAGCAACGAGTCAGGCGGGCGCGCTTGCGGGTCCACCTAACGACTGCCGCGAGGGTCAAAAATCGCGCCGCTCGCGGCGCTGCGAGTTTGATGCCCCGTTGCTTGCAGCGGGGTTTTTGACTTACAGCAGTATAATAAGTGCGGCTGTAATCGCTGCGATGCTTATGATGATGGAGAGGGAATTGACCGCGCTCGCCATCTCTACATCTCCATTCAAGGCTCCCGTAAATGCCGGAGCGATCGAGGCCACCGGCCCCAGAGACACGATTGCCAGAGTCTGGCGCACTTCCAGCCCGAAGGGGGCAAAGAAATAAAAGCCAACCGCCATCAGAACCGCAATGCCGTAGCGCATCACGAGAATCTGCACGATCTGTGCAATTTTTTCCCGGTCCATGTGGATTTCAAATCCGATCCCAAGCATCAGGAGCGCCAGAAACGCATTGGCGCCGCCCGCTGTATCCGCGAAGCTGATCATCACTGCCGGAAGCTGCAATTTTAAAATGCTGAGAATTGTCATGACGATATATGCGTCAAACGGAATCGAGGAAAAGAGCTTCTTCGTCATTCCCAGGAGAGACGGCTTTTCATCCTCTCCCACCACCATACCTGCCAGTGTAAACGTCATCCCCGTACACATAATGGAGTTGCCCGCGTCAAACAGACTGGTGGCCGCAAATCCCACAGGGCTTAAAAAGCTCTGCACAAAGGGCATGGTGAAATTGCCGATATTGTAGCCCGACATATTGAGCATGGCAAAGGCCCTCGTCTCCTTCGGCTTTCTTATATTGATCCCATATCCGACGGCGATCGTCACAAAATTGCAGAGAAGTCCGATTACGCACATGGCAAGCAGTGAATAATCCATGGTTATCTTGCTGAAATTCGATACAATAGCCGCCGGCAGTGTTATTTTAATCACGATATTGGAAATCAGGTAAAAATCCTTTGCGTGAAAAAATCCCACCCGCTTCAGAATATAGCCCATGGCGATGATTGCAACAAACGCAAACGCTTTTGTCAGTACTGCTGTCATATCCAGTCCCCTCCCGGCCATTGATCACGGCCATCTTTTGCTTCTTATTTATTTCTTTCTTTCAATCCACATTCTAAGTCCAGAATACAAAACTTAGAATGACATAGCAGCTATGCTACCATTAAAATTTGCACACAATTTTCATCCTAACCTGTTCTGAACATTTTGTAAAGAGTAATTTACGAATCCGTTTCAATTTCTTTGTCCATATGCATTACATAAGAGACATCCGGCCTCAGTTCCGCCTCCACACGCTCAAAATTCTCCTCCAGAACCGGAAACGGAGGCCATGCGTAATCGCAGATCAGCTGAAGCGCCGCCTCTTTCACGGAAAGTGTATTGTCACTGACGATGACCACCTGCAGAAGGTCCACAATAGCGTCCTGATACGGCAGCTGATACCCAAACCACGGATCCAGAAAACGGTCCAGACAGAAAAGAAGGCTCTCCTTCTTCCCCATATTCGTTCCCATCAGGACATTCCTTATGGCCTCTATCCCGCTCTTCACGATCTCCATCTCATCATCGGTATAAGTTATGTAAGACATCTGACATCTCCCGCCTTCCTCTTATCATGACAAAAGGAGCTGCCCACTGATTACCCAGCGAGGCAAGCTCCATCAAAACTTGTCTGTTCCGGTTCTTTTATTCTGTCCCCATTATTTTGCTGCTTCCCATTCCCGATGCCATTCCGCCACCAGACTGCTGTCTTCTCCGCATATCGAGGCAGCTTCCTCCGCGCTAATACCTTTGGCAAACAGATTGACTGCTACTTCATGCGCTTTCTCTGAGATACCTTCCGCTCTGCCTTCTTCTTTACCTTCCCTGCGGCTCAACTCCTTTTCATCGGCAATATGCCGCTGCTCATCATATTCCGTCAACAGCACCTCGAACACCTCCGCTCTGTGGATCGACAAAAATTCCGCCAGTACTCCATCCCGGATACAGGAATCCATCACGTCCTCAACCGCCGTCCCGAGCGCCGTTCTATCCTTCGTCCTCTCCCTGATACGTGCCACGAATTCCGCATACTCCCTGAGTGTCGAACACTGCTTCATCAGCCCCTCATTATGACCGCGATTAATATTCATCATAATCGCCTTAAACTCCATACACGGCTCCAGTTCTGAATGAACGCGGGAAAATGCATCCGAAAGCTTCAGTTCGATGTAATCCGGTTCCTCCTTCAGACCGTTATAGAACACATAAAACTGAGGAATCGGAAGCGTAATCAGCCTGCTCCCGTAGAGATTAAGTCCATTCTGCTCAATGTATTTCCTGTATTCCTCTACGATATATAATGTGCCGCGAACCGGCATATTAGGATTCCAGGTCGACTGGTGCTCCCAGAGATTTAAGACATCATCAATCAGAAATGCGAGATCATTCTTCATCTTCATGTAGATTACATCATCCAGCGTATTAATCTCAAGCTCTTCAGGATTGGTATACTCTGAGTGACTGATCGCGTTATACAGGGAAAGCAGTTCCTCTTTCCGGTTAAATACCATTCGAAATAATCTGTCTTTGTATTTCTTATTCACTTTTACCATATTCCTTACCTCCATTATACTGAAACCAGTTGTACTTTTCAACAGATTTTTTAACCATTACCATAGAGGCCCCTAATATCCGATACCCTGCGAAAGCCTGCATCCAGTAACGATAAACAGACCACTCCCTTTCTTTTATTCAATTTCTGACCCCAATTCTATATTCCCTGTGAACGCTTCGGCCGAACAGCCATGATGCCAGTAACTGGCATTAGATCTCCAGATATAAATGGAAATTAATAAAACAACTATATCATAATCTCAAACAAAAGGCAATCCAAAAGCCTTATCGAACCTTCCGGAATCAAGTCATGTTTTTCCTCACACCGCCAGTACACAGCCCGAGGCCTTCCGGGTGGTCCGGGGAGCAGGAGGGACGGGAGAACGAACGGTTTCCTTTTCCGAGGTTCGCTGGAACTAAAGCAGAAAGACGGGAAAAAGCGGCGGATCGTGCACATGGAGGAGAAGTCCATCAGGAGTTCTCCGTAATTTGCGCGATCCGCCACTTTTTCCCGTCTTTCTGTTTTAGGGCGTACCCCCCGGCTTATTCAATCACATGAATCCACCCTTCAGGCGCCTCAATTCTTCCCATCTGAATCCCGGTCAATGTATCATACAGCTTCTTCGTCACTTCTCCCATCTCGCTCATACCGCTCGGCAGGCAGATCTCTCTCTCATGATCCACAATCTTGCCCACCGGGGAGATAACGGCCGCAGTACCACACAGTCCGCATTCCGCGAAGTCCTTCACCTCTTCCAAAAGCACTTCTCTCTCCTCCACTTCCAGTCCCAGATAGTCCCTGGCAACCACCATCAGGGAACGGCGTGTGATTGACGGCAGAATGCTTTCAGACTTCGGAATAACCACCTTCTTATCTTTAGTCACGAACAGGAAGTTGGCTCCGCCTGTCTCCTCCACCTTCGTTCTCGTTGCGGGGTCTAAATACATATTCTCGTCAAATCCGGCGCGGTGGGCTTCCATGATCGCATGTAAGCTCATGGCATAGTTTAAGCCTGCCTTGATATGGCCTGTGCCGTGAGGCGCCGCACGGTCGAAATCGCTGACACAGATGGTGAGCGGTTTCACGCCGCCCTTGAAGTAAGGACCTACCGGTGTGGTAAAAATCCGGAACTGGTATTCATCCGCCGGCTTCACGCCAATAACCGGATTGCTTCCAAACATATACGGTCTGACATAAAGCGTCGCTCCGCTTCCAAATGGCGGCACGTATGCGGCATTGGCCGCCACTGCCTTCGTAACGGCCTCCACGAAACGCTCCTTCGGGAATACCGGCATCTCAAGCCTTCTGGCGGAATTCTCCATACGCTCTCCGTTTAAGTCCGGACGGAAGGTTACAATACGGCCATCCTCGGTAGTATATGCTTTCAATCCCTCGAAAATCGTCTGCGCATACTGCAGAACACCTGCGCACTCATTTAATACAATATTCGCATCCTCGGTCAGAGTACCCTCATCCCAAGCTCCGTCTTTAAAATTGGATACATATCTTTTTTCTGTCTGTATATATCCAAATCCTAAATTTCCCCAGTCGATGTTCTTCTTTTCCATACGTATCTTCCTCTTTCCCTCGTTGATTTGTTTCCTGATTCATTTTTAATTCAATTCTTAATTTTTTTCATTATTATACTTTTCCATATAAAAGTCAAGACATTTTCCTCAGGAACCAAAGATCGAATAAAAGCCATAACTCTGAGTTATATAACGAGGCAGTTCCATTCTAACGGTTTTCATCGGATTCACGGTCTGGCAGATGATCAGATTGCCTGTCATCGTCAGAAGCATGCCGGCATCCGAAACCTCCATTCCAATCTTTTCTCTCATGAAATCATACATCTGTCTCGTCGCGGCCCGCCAGGCGCCTTCCACATCTTCCGCCGATGCGATGGTGATCAGACGGTCCTCCGTCTCGATCATGGGATATGGGACGCAGTACTCATTCCGCACCACATCGACGCGAACCGTAGCCCGGCCTTCGATCTCCAGGCCGCAGTCCTCCACTTCCCCGTCGCCCATGATGGCGTGGAAATCACCCATGGACAGAAGGCCGCCCTCGGCAAAGACAGGAAGGTACAGCACGGCGCCCTTTTTGATCTGGGTGCAGTCCATATTTCCGCCGTGATCCATGGGAGTTATGGTAGAAACGCCCTCTCCCGCCGGCGCCACACCGATCACGCCGATCATCGGCTCCACCGGGATTTCCACTTTGCCGTCGTAGTATGCCTTTCCATCTTTGACAGGAACGCGTTTTAATACCTTTTTCGGAAATTCCGACCTCTCGCTTCCGCTGTTCGGCCCCAGCATCACAATGCCGACAGGTCCCAGCTCGATATCCAGAATCTCGATCTTAAGCATGTCCCCCGGCATCGCTCCCTCAATGTACAGAGGGCCGGTGGCCGGATTCCCCGGTTTTCTCACCACATTTTCAAAGGTGGCCTCCTCCGGCAGGAACTGGTTCGTAAAGCAGTCATACGTCTCAAATACCACCGTCTCTCCCGCCTGAATGGAAGCACAGGCTGCATTGTCCTTTGAGAGCACGTTCGTTATAAATTCTTTTGTTATCACTTTCATCTCTATTCTCCCTGACCCTGTTTATTTTTTCTTACCGCTGAGCTCCGGCCACACCGTAATCAGCATGGTGATGAAGCAGGCCGCCCCGCCGATAAAGTTGGACACCGGTTCCGCCATAAGCACGCCGTCTGTTCCCAGTCCAAACATCAGAGGAAGGACCAGCATAAGCGGAATCACGATGATCACTTTCCTGAAAATCGAGAAGAACACCGCATTCTTCGCTTTTCCCAGCGCCACAAACACGGATTGGCCGGCGAACTGAAGCGACATCATGAAAAAGCCGAAATAGTAGATCCGCATGGCCGGAATTCCTTCCCTGACCAGATCCGCGTCCTGATTGAAGATGCGGATAAAGAATTCCGGAAAGCCATGGACAAACAGCCACATAACCGTCGTATAGGCGATGGAGACCACCGAAATGAATACAATGGCCCGTTTCACCCGCTTATACTCTCCCGCCCCGTAATTGAATCCCATCACCGGCTGCGCGCTGTTAGTCAGGCCATTAACCGGCATGGAAATGATTTCCCGGACAGAGTTGATCACGGTCATGATCCCTACGTACAGATCTCCGCCATAATGCTGCAGTGACGCATTGTACATGATCTGTACCGAGCTGTTGGTGATCGCCATGGTAAAGCCCGACATGCCGAGGGCCACGATGTTCTTCATCCGCTGCTTCTTCAGCCGGAACGCTGAAGTTTTCAGCCTTAAAATCGCCTTCCCGCCCGTCAGAAACTTTACGATCCAGAGGGCAGACAGAAACTGGGACAGTATCGTGGCAAGCGCCGCCCCTCTTACTCCCATATGAAAGGTAAAGATAAAGATCGGGTCCAGAATAATGTTGGCGACCGCTCCGAGGAGCACGGTCATCATGCCGATGGTACCGAACCCCTGCGAGTTGATAAAGCTGTTCATCCCCAGACCGATCATCACGAAAATACTTCCGAGAAGATAGATGCTTATGTACTGATCCGCATACGGATACGTGTTGTCACTGGCCCCGAACAGATAGAGCATGGGCTTTTTGAGGGCCAGTCCCACCACAGTCAGCCCGATTCCGAATATTACCATCAGGACGAAGGAGTTGCCCATGATCAGCTCCGCCTCCTCCTTATTGCCGCGGCCGCGTTCGATGGAGCACAGCGGTGCCCCACCCATGCCAAATAAATTGGCGAACGCGATAACCATGGAAATAATGGGCAGACAGAGCCCCAGACCGGTTAGGGCCAGCGTGGCATTCTCCGGAATCCGCCCGATGTAGATCCTGTCGATAATATTATAGAGTACATTGATCAGCTGGGCCATGGTCATAGGGACCGCCAGCTTCATGATATTTGATACGATGCTGCCTTTTGAAAAATCATTTGCTGTGTCTGACATGGTGTTTCAATCCTTTTACCTGTAACATTTCTATCTATCATATCACTAACCGCCGCATTTGCAAAGTGCTTTATCCCCTGCTGCCGGCAGGCGTTCCCGGTCGGTCTTCCAGGTCAGTGCTCCTGATCAGCCCTCCAGGTCAGTGTTCCCTCAGGACATTGATCTGCCATCCGATGCCGTACCGGTCCGTCACCATACCGAAACAGCTGCTCCATGCTGTCTCCGAAAGCTCCATCTCTGCCTTACCGCCTTCCTTCAGATGCCCGAAGATCTTCCTGGCCGTCTCTTCGTCCTCCGGCATGAGAGCGATCGTAATGTGGTTTCCCTGTTCATACGGCATACCCGGAAATGTATCGGAAAACATCAGTTTCTTTCCCTTCACAGTGATCTCCGTATGCATAATCAGCTTCTTCGCCTCCTCCGGCATCGGCCATGCGGGATTCTCCCCACTCTCCCCGAAGGTCAGAAACTTCGGCTGCTCCGCTCCGAACGCCTTCGCATAAAATTCCACCGCCTCCCGGCAGCTTCCGTTAAAACGGATATAGGGTGTAAATTCCATCCTGTGTTCCTCCTTGGATTCTAAGATGGAATTAGTATAACCGGATATCCATTTCTTTATCATTTTTCCAGATTTGCCTCCGGTGAGTGGGACATGCTCCGAAAAAACGCTTCCGCCCATTCGTCCTCCCTGTGTTCACAGGAAGCCGTTATCAGTGCGATCTGATATCCGCCTGCCACTTCCCCCACATACTGGCTGCACGGACCGTCCGTCTCATGCTCTGTGGTTCCGGCAAACGCAAACCGGTACGCTAAGCAGCCATTCTCTCCGCTTATCGGTTCTCCCTCTGCGCCGTCGAAAATCCGCTCCGTGATCTCCGGGCTCTCCTCTCTGCTTTTTAACGCCGTAATCCGGATCGCATGCCAGTCCTCCTCCAGACCGTCATACCATAAATGAGAATTGCTGTCCTCATCGTATTCATAGAGATAGGAGCCCGGAACCACAAAGGTCATGGTGCCGATCTTATCCCGCACATTCCCGCGCTTGTAGCCGATGGGATAATCCGGTTCATACACCGGCACATCTGCCACAGCCTCCGGCTCTCTTCCATTTAGCCGGCAGAGCAGGATGTATTCCTCCGTTGGAAATGGAAGGCCCCGGTCTAAGAGAAGGGCTTTTTCCAGATCATCAATAATACGGTCATTCATCCGTTTATCCCACTCACTCCTGCTGCCCGGCATGAAACAGCACTCTTCCCACATCAGGCTGAGAGCTGTGTTTCTGTAATATCCCGCATCTCTTCCCGGCTCATTCCAGATAAAAAATTCCTTTGCAAAGGGCTCAATCCCCTCATTTTCCACCCAGCCCAGCATTTTCTGGACTGAGAACCGGCCGAAGGGAGTAAACACGGTGCCAGGAATCTCCTCCGGCGTGTACTGATCCAGATCCCAGCAGAGACCGAAGGACACGGCATCCGGCCATTTTTCTTCCCGCTCCCGGCATACCGCAACCAGGTTTTTCAGCCATCCGTAAAAATGTTCTTCTCTCATCCGTTCAAAATCATGGTCATCCCCATAGCCGGTCTCATCGTCCAGGATAAATTCCAGATCCGTCTCTCTGGCAAGCTCCTCCACGAAGTGAACCGCAGCAGCGTGAAATCCCGCTCCCGCCAGACTGGAGGTGCACTCTCCATAGACCATCTGCGCCGGAATTTCCCCGTCCAGCCCGGAGCTGAACTGAAAAAACACGTCTCCCAGCCGGCAGAATCCCACACGCATACAGTCTTCCTCCTGCCGTACCTCATACCGCTTCTCCTCTCCCAGCATCCGGATCATCTGCTTTACAAACCGTTTATCTTTAACCACTGCCTGGCACGTAAATCCTACACTCATACTTTTTTCCTTTCCCTTCGATCACTCATTTTGGCCGCTCCTTCTGTGCTACTGTTCATTATACTCAGGGAAGCAGTCATTTGTAAAGTATTTGGTATAGTGGCCAGTACAGATAAAAACCTCCCATTTATGCGGATTGCGGGATAATAAATCTGATAAGAGAATTATTCCTTTGCAATCGCATAAATGGGAGGTTTTTCAAGAATTCCATCTGCTCATATTCTATTTACCCGGCAGCGCGGTATTGTTCCGGTTTTCCTGCCGGGCATCAAGCCCCAGCCGCACAAACTGCTCCTTGGGCGCCCCCATTTCCTCCATGCACCGGATCAGAAGCGTCCGATACTGTTGTTCTAAGGGACCATCGTCCGCCAGATTGTTCTTCTGCTCCCCGTCCTCTGCCTCAAACAACAGATTTCCATACCGGGATGAGCTTCCTGGAACTCTGCACGGGATCTTTAACACTCTACTTCCGTGGGAATATCTCCCGCCGTCTGTCAGTTCCATCTCATCAATGCACACCTGCGGTATAAAACCGCGCATCGCAGTCGGCATAAGCGTATAATTATACAAGGGCTGATTGTCGTCAGAGGAGGCGCATTTCATATAAACATACTTCCCGTCCGTTACGTTTACATGGCCTCCATGGATTCCAAATACCGCGGTTTCACGAACCGGCTTTTCGTCCGCCAGAACCGGAATCAGGCTTCGTCCGTCCATGGTGTCATCTGCTTCCAGACCGAAGAAATCCATGAGTGTCGGCGCAATATCAATGGTCTGTGCAAGGCCGTCTCTGCGCTCTCCCATCTTTTTGTACCTGGGATCCCAGATAAAAAATGGCAGGTGGGCGATTTCGTCGTAGGCGGGCTGGATGTTCTTTCCCATCCAGTCGTGCTCTCCCAAAAGGAATCCGTGATCGGTATTCACAATCAGCATGGTATCCCTCCACAGACCGTACCGGTCCATGGCGTCCAGCACTTTTCCGAGATACCGGTCACACATCGAAATCAGGGACGCATACTGCTTCCTGATATGGCCGACTTCCCCCCGGTGCTCTGCCGAATCCGTTTTGCGGTAAGCAGGCCAGTCAAAGACCGCACCCTCGTATTCATCCTCATAAAGCTGCCGGTATTCCTGCGGACAGATAAAAGGCTCATGAGGATCGAAGCACTCGATCTGTAACAGCCAGTCATCCTTCTCATGGAATTCCTTAATAAAATCGAGGCCCGCAGTCACCGTCTTAACGGAAGGCATATCCTTTTCTTCCGGCTGAAATCTGCGGTTAGTCCAGTTCTGTCTGACCGAGTCACCGGTTTTGGAGAGGCGGCCGAGAGGCGGCACCGGATTCTCACCCAGCGAGGGCTTCCACCGGTCCCCTTCCTGTCCGCGGAATCCCTCCCAGGTCGAGTACCGGTTGTGATACGTCGCACCGCCATCCTCCCAGTAATGGGAGTGATCTGTCACCAAATGGGTATATACACCGTGTTCCTTTAACCGCTCCATCACCGAAACATCAAAGGGTTCCAGCGGTCCCCACATACGGTGCAGAAAGCTGCATCTGCCCGTATGCAGATCCCGCCTGGCCGGCATACACGGAAGACTGGCTGCATAAAAGTTATCAAAGGTCACTGTATGCGCTTCCAGGCGCTTAAACTCCGGGGTATGCACCCATTCATTTCCGTAAGCAGAAAGATATTTTCTGGTCAGAGTATCAAACATCATGATAATTGCTTTCATCTAATTATTCCTCTTTTCGTCAGCATGTGGAAATACAGAGCAGGCCATCCTCACAGCTGATCTTCGCACCATTTTCCGTCCCCGCTCCGTCGCCTGTCTGCGCCAGAACTGTCACCGCCTGATAAGCCGGCGTATTGCTGATAATCACAGGTGTTGTCAGTGAATATCCGGCCTGTTTGATTTTTTCCATGTCAAACTCTACGAGAAGCTGTCCCTTCCGGACCCTGTCTCCCTGCGCGGCATGTGCTTTAAAGCCATCACCGTTCAGCTTCACCGTATCCATTCCGATATGAATCAGGATCTCCACACCTTCGTCAGAGGTGATCCCAATGGCGTGCAGGGTAGGAAAAAGAGCTGTCACCACACCGTCCACCGGCGCATGTACTCTGCCCTCAGACGGGATCACTGCTGCTCCCATTCCCATCACGCCGCAGGAAAATGCCTCATCCTCAACCTGATCAAGCGGAATCACCCGCCCCCTTAGAGGACTGTTTATAACAATATCGGAGGCGGACGAAGATGCAGAGTCCTCTTTCTTCTCCGGACTCAGTCCGAAAAACCATGTCAGAATAAATCCAAGCCCGCCGGAAATCACAATCGCCAGCAGATACCCGTACAGACTTCCGTCAATCCCTGTCTCAGGATTGATATAGCTGGGAATGGAGAATATCCCCATACCGCCGGCCATAAATGCCTTTGTCTGAAATGCGCCCATAATCACTCCGCCCAGGGCCGAGCAGAGCAGCGTAATAATAAACGGACGTTTCAGCGGAAGCGTCACTCCGTATATGGATGGTTCGGATACCCCGAACAGACTGGATATACAGGCCGGCCAGCAAATCCCCTTCATCTTCTTATCCTTTGTGCGCAGGGCTACTGCAAGAACCACACACGCCGTGACAATAGGCGTGGCTGATTTGAGTACCGTAACCGCGTCATAGCCGTATGTTACGAGATTATTTAAGCCGACAGGCGCCATTCCCCAGTGAAGCCCGAACATGACCAGAAGCTGCCACGTTCCGCCCAGAAGAAAGCCTGCCGCCATCGGGCTCAAACCGTAGATCGCCATCGTAACCGCACCCACAATCTGGCTCATCCAGGTCGCTGCAGGCCCAATCACCAGAAATGTGGCCGGCACAATGATCAGGAGCGTAATACACGGTGTCAGAAATCCCTTCACCACATCGGGAAGGATCTTCTTAATCCGGTTCTGCAGCCTGGCCGCAAAGTACACGGCAATAATCACGGGAATTACGCTGGAGGAATACCGCATCAGCAGCACCGGCAGACCTAAAAACTTTAAGTGAACCGGCGACTGCAGTATCGTCCCCTCCATCACCTTAAATAATGGTTCCCCTGCCATAATTGCAGTCAGGCTGGGATATACGAGACATGCGCCGATCGTCATTCCCACGAACTCATTCAGTTTAAATTTTTTTGCTGCCGTAAACCCTAAATACATGGGCAGGAAATAGAACATGCTGTCGCCAATGATATAGAGAAGCTGATACGTCCCGGAGGCGGTGCTTAAGATTCCCAGCGCCGCAAGCATACCGGTCAGTCCCTTAATCATACCGGTAGCCGCCAGAACGCCCAGAACCGGAGTGAACAGTCCAGAAACGATATCGATAAGACGGCTCATCAATCCGCCTTTCTGCTCCGGCTTCTCCTCCTGCGAAACGGCATTTCCAAATCCACCGGCTTCCAGCACAGCGTCATACACCTCCGCCACCTGATTGCCGATCACCACCTGATACTGACCGCCGCTCTGAATCACGGTTACCACACCATCCATGGCTTTCAATCTTTCCGTGTCGGCCTTTCCCTCGTCCTTTAACCGAAAACGAAGGCGCGTGACGCAGTGAACCACATCGATCACATTTTCTTTTCCGCCCACGTGACGGATGATGTCTCTTGCCAGACTATCGTATTTCATATCCATTTCCCCCTTTTAGAGATTTTCTCCATTGCTCTCAATTACATTTTTATACCAGTAGAAGGAGTCCTTGCGCAGCCGTTTCATGCTGCCGCTGCCGTCATCATGGCGGTCCACATAGACGAAGCCATAGCGTTTGGCCATCTCTCCTGTCGACGCGCTCACCAGATCGATGGCGCTCCAGACCGTATATCCCATCAGATCCACTCCGTCCTCCACGGCTTCCCGCATCTGCCTGATATGCTGTCTCAAGTACTCAATCCGATACGTATCGTGGATCCGGCCGTCTTCCTCCACCGTGTCTTCCGCTCCCAGGCCATTTTCCACCACCATGACAGGAATCCGGTAACGTCCGTAAATATCGTTCAGCGCGGTCCTGAGTCCGACCGGATCGATCTGCCAGCCCCACGCGCTCGACTGTAAATAGGGATTTGCGGCTCCTCCAGCCAGATTGCCGGACGAGGCCTTTTCCGGATTGGTTCCCCAGCAGGAAGAGGTATAATAACTGAAGCTGTAGAAATCCACCGTCCCTTTTTTCAGTATCTCCTCGTCCCCCGGCTCCATCTGAATGGAGATGCCGTTTTCCTTAAAAAACCTGCGGGCAAAATGCGGATACTCACCTCTTACCTGTACATCCGCGCAAAACTGGTTTCCCATCTGTTCTTTCTGTTTTGCTCCCAGGACATCCTCGGGACGGCAGGTCAGAGGGTATGTCACCATATAGGCAATCATACATCCGATAGAAAAATCAGGCCGGATGGAGTGTCCGAGACTGACCGCCATGGCACTGGCCACAAACTGGTGATGAAGCGCCTGAAACCGTTTTTCCGGAATATCCGTCTGCTTTGTAAATTCCTCCGTCCCCGGATTTAAAATTCCGAGAGAAAGGAAATTGCCCGCAGGTATCATACCACAGTTAATTTCATTAAAGGTCAGCCAGTAGCGGACCTGATCACGGTATCTGGTAAACAGCGTTTCACAGTAACGGAGATAACATCCGATGGTCTCCCTGCCGGCCCAGCCATTATATGCTTTTGTAAGTCCGTAAGGCATTTCATAGTGGGAAATCGTCACAAATGGTTCGATTCCGTATTTTCTGCACTCCGCAAATACCCTGTCATAAAACCGGAGTCCTTCCTCGTTTGGCGTCTTCTCCAGGCCGGTCGGATAAATTCTGCTCCAGTTTATGGACAGCCGATACACTTTGAACCCCATCTCCGCGAATAAACGGATATCCTCCTGATACCTGTGGTAAAAATCCACGGCCTCATGACTGGGATAAAAGACCCCGTTCTCCTGCCTCACGGTGATTCGTTTCGATTTATATCTGGAGCCTCCTGTGCATAAATCCGATGCGGACGGCCCTTTTCCGTCCTCGTCCCATGCGCCCTCCACCTGATTCGCGGCGGCAGCCCCGCCCCATAGAAATTCTTTCTGAAACATTTTCCTATACACCTCTCCCTCTTTTTTTCCAGCTTAACCGTTCGGGACAATTTATTCAAGAACCGGGAAACATTCTGGTTGTTTGTTTCACTCTTTCCTGATATCTGATATAATTACCGTGAAACAGATTTTCAATCTATACGCCATGGAAAGGTGGTTTTCCAATGAATATCCTGGAACAGCTCAGAGAGGCAGAACATTTTTCTTCTGCAGAACAGAATATTATCCGTTATTTGCTGCAATATCCTGAAACCATTATCAATTTTTCGGTCCGTGATCTGGCGAAAGCCAGCTATACCAGTCCCTCTACCGTCACGCGGCTGGTTAAGAAGTTAGATGACGGACATGGTTTTTCTCATTTTAAGGCACGCTTTTTCAGTGAGATCAACTCCGTATTTCTCGCCTCCGGAGACAGGACGATTAACACGAATGAAACGGTTCACTCCATTGTACAGAAGATCGCGGATCTTGAACAAACCGCCATCGAGCAGACAAAGCAGTCCATCGACTATCAGACGCTTGTGCGGGCGGCGAATTTAATCAACTCCTGCAGTCAGCTGGAGTTCTTCGGTTTTGGCGACAACCTGCATTTGGTCAAACCACAGATGTACCGCCTGCTCTCCATGGGCTACCGTGTCGTCATCCACGATCCCAATAACGCCCAGTATTATCAGGCAATCTCGACACCGGCCGATGCGGCCGCCATCCTGGTCAGCCATACGGGGAACAACCGGCGTCTGCTCGATATCACATCAATTCTAAAACAACGGAAGGCCAAAACCATTATACTTACGCCTGCCAACACACCGCTTTCCAGAATTGCCGACGAATGGATCGAGATACAGGATTCAGGGGTGAATGACATAAACGGAAACATTGTCTATGAACTGTCCGTACAGTTTATTTTAAACGTATTATGCGGAATCGCATACTCCAAAAATTATGAACGCAACCATGAAATCCTGGCCAGATATCTAAACTCGTATCAAAAATTTATTTACTGACCTCTGTGAAGTAATTCATTCGCTCATCAGAAGTAAAATATGATAAAATAAAATATGGTAATAAAAAATCAAATGCTGGGAGGGATATACTTGTTAAGTAATGATGCTGAAGCAAGATTAAAAGAATTCAATGATACCGCATTTCCGAAAGAGATGATCACTATCACTGACCGCGTCCGGATCGCGGTCGGCTGGGGGCACAGCAACTGTATTATCGTGGAAGGGGATACGTCCCTGATTCTAATCGATACTCTGGATTCCGACGCCAGAGCCGCACGCCTGAAGGACGAGCTGTCCCGTCTGACGGATAAACCCGTAAAGACCATTATCTTCACTCACGGCCATCCGGATCACCGGGGCGGCTGCGGAGCGTTCCGGGACACGGTGGAGGAGATCATCGCCTTCGCGCCCAAGAAGGCCGTATTAAAAGGGACAGAACGAATTAATCCGATCTTAAACAAAAGGACCTTCCGTCAGTTCGGCTATGGACTGACCGATGAAGAACTCATTACCCAGGGCCTGGGGATCCGGGAAGGCCACGCCATCGGTGACGGCGTCTACTCGTTTCTTCCTCCCACCACACTTTATACAGAAGATTCCGTCAAGCGCACCATCGATGGAGTTGCCTTCGAGCTGGTATCAGCGGTCGGCGAGACGGACGACCAGATCTTTCTCTGGCTTCCGGAGGAGCGGATCATGTGCTGCGGCGACAATTACTACGGCTGCTGGCCCAATCTCTATGCCATCCGCGGCGGACAGTACCGCGACATAGCCGCCTGGGTGGACAGCCTGGAACACATCATGAGTTATCCGGCCGAGGCCCTGCTTCCGGGCCACATGCTTCCGGTCCTGGGACACGACCGGATCACAGAGGTCCTCGGTAATTTTAAGGAGGCCATCCGCTACATCCTGGATGAGACTCTCGCCTGCATCAGCCAGGGGCTTTCCCAGGACAAAACCGCTGCCCGGGTGGTTCTTCCTGAAACCTACCGCAGCCTGCCGTATCTTCAGGAGTATTACGGTACAGTGCAGTGGTCTGTGCGCGCCATCTATCAGGGATATGTGGGATGGTTTGACGGCAATCCGTCCAATTTAAACCGTACTGCACCGGAGAAATACTCCCGCAATCTGATAAAACTGGCCGGCGGAGAGCAGGCCATTTCCACCGCTGTCAAAACGGCTCTGGAGGAGTCGGAATTCCAGTGGGCCTCCGAGCTCTGCGACCTTCTTCTTGGTGCCGGAGACACCGTATCCGAAGAGGGGAAAACAAACGCCCGCCATTGGAAGGCCGAAAGTCTGAGACAACTCTCCAGGCTGGAAACCAGCGCGAACGGGCGCCACTATTATCTCAGCTGTGCAAAAGAGCTGGAAAAGGAATAGGCTCCGTTAAACTTTAGAGTGCTCTTTATAGTGAGTAAAAAAGGATAGGGAAAATACGGTCAATCGCCGTCTTCCCTATCCTTTTCTATCCATTTTTCCCCTCTTACTGATCCCTACTCTTCTATATAACTCATATCATTTACCGATTCCACGGTAAACGTTCCGTTGTCATAGATAATTTTTGTGATGGAGGCATTTCCCAGTTCTCCCGCTGCTGCATCCGGGTCGATGGCAGCCACTGCTGCTGATATGGCCATCCCATGTGAAACCACCAAAACCTGTTTCTGCCCGCGCTCTGCGGCCTCACCCGCGATCTCACGGATTCCGTCCATAACCCGCTTCTGTGCCGTCTCCCACGTCTCCGCGGTTTTGCTCTCATCGGTTTCCGCCATTGCAGTTACCGCTTCTTCAATTTTCAGCTTGCCTCCCATGACCGCTCCCATCATAGCGTCCACACTGTCATAGCTTAGTGCCTTTGCAGCCGGTGTGTATGCTTCCGCCGGCATGGCACCCTCGTAAATTCCGTAGCACACCTCCCGGACTTTGGGATTTCTCTGTAAGGATACCTCCGGCTGTCCGTTATTCTTCAGGATCAGCTCTGCCGTTTCTATTGCTCTGCCGCTGTCACTTGTATAAACCGCATCAAAGGTAATTCCGGCCTTTTTTAACCCGCGTCCCAGTTTTTCAGCCACCGCCGCGCCGTCCTCCGTAAGCGGAGAATCACACCAGCCCTGCATACGCCCTGTCGTATTGAGCATGGTCTTCCCGTGCCGCGTCAAATACAGGGTCACCGGTGCCGGCTCCATGGCCTGCGCCTCGGTCTGTTCTTTCCCCGGTGCCTTCGCGCAGCCTGTCAGGGCCGCTGTTACGCATAAAATCCCCGCCATCATAATTGCCATCACTTTTCTTTGTCTCATTTTCTCTCCTCCGTTGTTTATTGTTCTTATTCGGTCCAGTCAGAATCCGAATCGCACCACCCCTGGTTCTATCTCATTGTAATCATTTTTCCAGGCGCGATCTACGCATATCTTAACCAAATCATACACGGAAATTGACTCTTTCGGCCCTGTCAACGGATTCACGGGGGGCACAGGCAGACAGCAAAAAAATGGCCGCCTCCCGCTGCTGAACGGAATACGGCCATTCGTATCGTATCGACGACTTATACCAATGAGTCGAAGCATTTATATTGATCAGACGCGCTCGGCATATAAATCGAAATTAACAAGCCACTCGCCATCCTCTTTTACTGCAACATCCTGCCAATGAAAATACTTATCCTCAATTTTAACAAAAACCCATTTTCTGCTTTTATCCTCAATGTTTGTGAGAACGATCTTATCATCCTGCTTTGCCGCTTCAAACCGCATAATTTTACCAGTATAACAATATGTGACATCCCAGGCGTGTACGTCGGGCTTGTAGACACGAAGCGTTGTTCCGTATTCAAAGCCGGGCAAGACAATCACATCCTGTATCGCCATTCCCTCAAGAACCCACGAGAAATGCCATTCGCCTTTTATCACGCGGGAATTGCTATTGTCAACATAGTCGATCTTCCAACTGCCAATCAGTTTTCCAAAATAATCAAACTCTTCAGGCAGTGCCTTATTCTTTCCCTCGCTTATGAGTGCTTCAATGAAATGATTCATAAGAAATCCTCCTGTACAATGCAGCTTCTAATTCAAACTCTATCGGTTGATATCCTGGCTTATATTCCTTTAATACCTCAACTGAGCGACGAATATCGTCCCCAGTTAAATTCAGAGAATATCAATTGATTATTATGGTTTCATTTTACAGTAATTTGTACCATTTTACCACCCTCTTTCTATGCTTACTCCATAATTTTCTTACCGTAAAATGGATAAGAAAGAGTGTGGAAAGGGACGTAGGGCGGGATGTCCTCATCCCGCCCTACATTTTACCATATCTCTTTATAAGTTCTTGTGGAACACAGGCGTAAAAAAGCGCCAAACGTATTTTGAAAACTCTGATGCAGAAACGCGCAAACTCGCAAAAATATAGTATTCATGCAGCTTTACGAAGTTTTTATACTTTCACACCAAATAGACCGTTCTACTATTTTTTATATCCAAATTCCGGAATCTTCGTCCAGCGGCCGCGGAGGTAATGGGCGACCAGCTTCGGCTTTCTGTCTCTTGTGAAGATTCCCTTTTTGTTGCCCTGCACCCGGAGAAGGCTCTGGCTGGTTGCAAAATCGGCAAAGTTCCATACCTGCTCGCCTACGAAATTCTCCAGGGAGTCCGCTACCTCGTGATTGACCTTATAGTATTCTACCTGATACTCCTCCGTGTACATCACCGGAGTCGTGTCGTGGAAGCCGCTTACCGTGTCCGCTCCGTATTCTGTATACATGAACGGTTTACCGAGGGAATTCCAGAAGGTCAGTTCTTCCCGGCACAGCTCCTTTGCCATGTCTAAATCGCCGCCGCAGGCATACCAGCCGTAATAGCGGTTTAAGCAGAAGACGTCGCTCAGCTCAATGGTGCAGTCCTCCTTGTAATTAGGCATCTGGACACTGACGATGGTGCAGGGACGTTTCTGAGGATCGGTCTCCCTTGCCAGATCGTATAACGGTTTAAAGTAGGCGTAGGCGCCAGGTCCGCCGGAATCGGCCTCGTTGGCAATACTCCACATGACAACACAGGCGTGATTCTTGTCACGCAGAATCATATCGCGGACTACGTCCATATGGTGTTCGTGCGTCCGGATTCCGCCCTCTTCCGGCGGATCGAAGGTGTTGACCCGCTTTCCGTCCTTGAAGTTCGCACCGCCCCCGAAATTCAAATGAACTCCGACTGCCGGTGTCTCGTCGATCACCACGATTCCCTCTTCATCACACAGACGCATCATCTCTTCGCTGTACGGATAATGGCTGGTGCGGAAGCTGTTGGCTCCCTGCCACTTCATCAGGGAAATATCCTTCGTATTCATAGGCATGTTAAGCCCTCGGCCGGCCGGGAACGTGTCCTCGTGTTTGCCGTAGCCCTTGAAATAGAACGGACGGCCATTGATCAGGAATTTTCCGCCTTCCGTCTTCACGGTGCGGACACCGTAAGGAAGGGAGTAGACATCCTCACCGAAGGTCACTCTCACCTCATATAAATAGGCGCAGAGCGGCTGCCACAGGACAACATCGGAAATCTCCAGGGTACCGTCGGTTCCTTCCGCTTCCGCCGCCAGTCTGCCGTCCTTCGTGTATACGGCGATCTTCGCGGTTCCGTCTCCCACGGTCTCAAGGCGGTAGGCAATACGCGCTGTCGTATTCTCCACCTCCGCGTTTAAGAAGATATCCTGTACATATGAGGACGGAGTCGTATAAAGCTTGACCGGACGTGTAATTCCACAGTAGTTAAAGAAATCGAAGTTGGGATTGTTTCTCTTTCTGGAGGTCTTTCCTCCTCCCATTCCCATTAAGTCTCCCATTCCGCCGCCCGCCTCGCTGCCGACCGGAAGGGTGGTATGGTCGATCCGGTTGTCCACCGCCACCGTCAGGAGATTCTCCCCTTCTCTCAGATACTCGTTGATCTGTACCTCGAACGGGAGGAAGCCTCCCTTATGCTCTGCGATCAGTTCACCGTTTAGATAGACCTTTGCAATGTGTGTAACTGCGGCAAAACGCAGAACCAGACGCTGACCCGTCATGTAGGACGGCACCGCCAGCGTTCTCTGGTAGAAGCACCAGCCGTAATGGTCACGGAACGCTTCTCCCTCTTTTAAATCATTGTAAGACGCCGGAACCGGCATGGTCATCGCTGACTCCAGTGGCCGTTCATACCATTTTTCCTCAAATCCCCGGCCGTCATCCAGCTTAAATGCCCAGACGCCGCTTAAATCCATCAGTCCCCTCGACTGCGTTAAAATCGGATATAACATGTCCCATACACTCCTTTTATTATTCTGTTATCAGTATAACAGATTTCCCGCCAACACTGCTAGGACAGTTTTGACGGGAATCCGGACAATTTTTGGGTTATTTATTCACCAACCGAAGGTTTCGTTCGCATGGTATGGTTCAGCTTTGCAATGGAGACGTATCCCATTGCCACAGTTTTATCACCGAAACGCATGACGCGGTTCTGGTCCTTTTTCATAGGCAGCCATTGGGGAAGGCCGCCGCCGTTGGGATCTCCGGTGCGGATAAAATTGGAAAAGCAGCGCACCATACAGTCCGAAAGCTCGCGGTCCCAGGCCTCAAACGGACGCCAGCTGTTTTCCAGCGTACCGAATTCATACCACAAATCCGCGGAATGCCAGGCGCCCCGGTCATCCCCCGGCAGCTGCCTGTCAAAGAAGAATGCATAGGAAGGGCATCTTCCCAGGTCAGACTGCAGTCTTGCCCATCCCTTTGCCATCTTATGTACAATCGGAGGAACGATATCCTCACTGGTAGAGCCCATGAGATAAGGGATCTCGTGTGCCCCGCCGTTTCTGACGATTTCCATGGCCGGCTCCGGCAAAAACGCACCGTCCACAATCGGGCCGCAGACCATGGCCGCGTCGGGGCGCTCCTTCGACAGTGCATTAAATGCTTCAAAGATTACAGAGGGCTCTGCTTCCCTCAGCCCCTTTCCGCACGCCTCGGTCACCCGAAGGTCCAGCTCACGCCAGAATGGTTCCACATCCTTCAGGGACGCTGCGGCGGCAAATCCTTCCCTCACACCGCCACCGCTCATCATAATGGCTCCGCAGATACTGCCTTTCGTCAGCGGGGAGAGGCAGTGCTGCTGCACGCTCATGGCGCCGGCCGACTGTCCCATCAGGGTGATCCGGTCCGGATTGCCGCCAAACGCGGCGATATTGCGGCGGACCCATGATAAGGCCGCCATCTGGTCGTACATGGCATAATTGCCGGCATGCCCCGCCTCATCCTTCCACTCCTCCATGCAGGCAAATCCGAGAGGTCCCAGGCGGTAGTTGATCGTCACCACAAGGATTCCCTGACGGCAGTAGGCCGCGCCGTCAAAATGTTTCTCATGGCCGCATCCGCCCTTGAATCCGCCTCCGTGAATGTAAAACAGAACCGGTGCGTTCTCCGGCTCCAGCGGCGTCCAGATGTTTAGGAACAGGCAGTCCTCGCTGTAGGTGTAGGACTCTCCCTCCCGGAATTCATGGTAATAAAATGCCTTTTCCGGCACCTTTGCCTCATCATAGAACGCTCTCGGCTGATAAGAACAGTTTCCGAACCTGTCTGCCTCATAGATGCCGTCCCAGTGCGTCACCTCTTCAGGGTACTGGAAACGTTTGGCATTTGCATAGCGGATTCCTTTATAGACAATGCAGTCTCCCTTTGCGGAGACAGTTCCTCGCACAGCTCCGCACGGTGTCCCGATCAGTTTCGACGATTCGCCGGACTCCGGCTGTATTTCTGATTTCATCATTTCCTGTTTCATTTCTTTCCCGATTTCCTTCTCTGTTTCTTTCCCGATTTCGTCCGTCATCTCTTCTGCCCGCCTGCGGCCGGAATCCAGGGATACCGCTCCATAACCTCCTGCTCAAAGGCTTCCAAAGACCTCATTTCCTCTGTAATGGTTCTCATATCCAGGCGCTTTACGATCTCATTGATCAGCATCTCCCCTTCGTCCGCCAGTTCTTTTCTCCTGGCCGCGTCAGGGATCGCAGGCGTACTCATATGATCCTTTGCGTCGCCAAAGCAGTAGCCGATGCTGCCGCTCTGGTAAGCCAGGCTGAACAGATGGTCAAACGGCTTCGTCGTCTGCGGCTCCTGATGGCAGTATTCCGTGGTAAACGGAACATCCTCCAGACGGCCCATCATCTGGTACGCGCCGACTGTGATGGCATGAAAACTGTCCATTGTCTTGAATAAATCCCGCGCACTCTGGAACATCTGCATCGTCAGATCCATATACAGAATCGGGACGCCGGTCTCATCGAAAAAATCCCGGATCATCGGACAGCAGGTCATATGGGCGGGGCCGTGAAAGCTGACGTAAATCTGGCGCTTGAAGCCCTGACGGAGAAGACTTCTCGCAATCGCTCCCAGATAGTCGATGCCTTCCCGCACGCTGACCTGAGTCGTGCCGCGTCCGATGGCCGTGGCCCCGGCGTAGAAATACGGCAGTCCCGTCAGCACCAGCCCGTCAGCCGCCTCCGCCATCCGGAGGGCGAAAGCCTCGCTGATTACCGTTTCGCTGTCAAGGGGCAGTCCCCCGTGGAGTTCCACCGTTCCCACCGGAACAATAATGACATCATTGCGTGTCAGATACGTTTCTGCCTCGTCATTCAGCATCCGGGGCAGAATCCTCGTTCTCATTTCCTCCATCCCTAATCTCCTTTCACCATCTTCTCTTCTGTTTTCTCATCGGTCTTTTCTTCTGCATTTACAGCCAGCTTCCGGCCCAGCCCAAAGATACGTTTTGCATTGCCGCTCACAATGGCCTGACAGGCGGAGATGGAGAGCGCTCCCTCCTCCACCTTCTGATCCAGCCATCCGCCCAGCGGAAATTCCATGTCCACATTTACCATGTCCGTTCCAAACATCAGCCGGTCCTTCCAGGCCTCCAGAAACGCCAGGCCGAATGCCTCATCCCGCATCATGGCGCATCCTCCGCTGTTGGCCGACAAATCTCCATACAAATTCGGATATTTTTCAAACAGCTGACCCAGCCGGCCGCCGGGCGTCACCGGCCCTTTTCCCCACTCATACCGCTCTTCCCGGGATTTCCCCGCGCCGCCCGATATCTCGTGCCAGAATGGCTGGCTGTGGCCGATAAATATCAATTTTGGGTACTTATTTAAAGCCCGTTCCAGAAGGGGCAGCCCCGGCTCATCCACCACACCGTACTGGAAGCCTTCCTCCGGGCTCATATGAAACAACACCGGCAGGCCAAGGGCTTCCGCCGCCTGAAATACCGCCTCTAAAAACGGATGATCCAATCTGTGGTTGACAGCCAGTTCTCCGACACCGACGGCGCCCTCTTCCCGGTACTGCTTTAACCTCTCGTATACCGTCTCCGGTTCCATCTCATCCAGGCCGCACATCCAGGCATACCGGTCCGGATACTGTTCCGCGATTCTTCTGCACGAAGCGTTGGAGCCGAACATCGCCTGTTTCTCGCCCGACGACATGATGATTCCAAACCCGATTCCAAGCTCATCCAGATGCGGCAGCATTTCCGCCCCGCTGGATATCTTCATTCCCAGACCGTCGGGAATCGGATGTTCACTCAAATGAAGATGAATATCGATCTTTTTTTCCATTCCGCATCTCCTCACACCTATGCCTGTTTCTCGCCCTCATCTCTCCGTTTCTTCAGCACCGCGTACATTTCCGTCGTCTTCTTGTTGGTCAGGTTGTATACGAGTCCGATGCCCAGAAGCTCCAGCACGCAGGTCGCTACCGGAATAAAGGTGCAGAGGGAACGAATATGACCGGCGACAGCGGCAGTCTGTGCCTCAATACCGGAAATATAGCCGATCGCGCCCAGTGAGAAGGAAGCGATGGTGGATGCCAGCGTGGAACCGATCTTTCTGGAGAATGTGTAGATGGAGTAAAGGCTTCCGTCGCTGCGCTCTCCGGTCTGGTACTCATGGTAATCGATGCAGTCCGTAACAAACGCCCAGATCAGCATGGTAAATGCCGTCTGTCCGCTGGTCGCCAGGGTGTTGATCACCAGGAATAAGTACACGTTCTGAATCGGCATCATAAACAGAATCAGGGAAATCACAAGGTTGTAGCCGGAGCATACTAAAATGACGTTGCGTTTTCCATATTTCTGGCTCAGCTTCGGGATCAGCGGGAAGAATACCAGCATAATCGGAATACTGATTAAGGACACCAGCGTCAGCACCTGCGGCGCATGATAGAATTCTTTGTAAAGGTAACTTCCCAGCTGGCTGTTGCCGGTGATGAACAGAAGGCTTCCTACCGTTGCCAGCATAACGCCCAGCATTGGACGGTTCTTAAATACACTCTTTAACACCTTGCCGTAATTGAACTTCTCGCCTTCCACCTTCGGCTGACGAACGCGCTCTGTGGTAAAATGCAGCAGCAGGCAGTAGCAGATCATGGATAAGATCCCGAATACCACCGCTACCTTGAAGAAACCACTCGGCACGACTTCGCCCGCTTTGTTGAATACGAACTGAGGAACCAGTGAAATGGCTCCGATTCCGACGATTGTGCCGCCGATGGAACGGGCTCTGGAAAGCTTCGTTCTCTCGATCGGGTCATTGGTCACAACAGAGGCCATGGAGCCAAATGGCATGGAAGTTCCGGTATAGCTCATTCCGTATACGATGTAAGCGAATACGACCCAGACATGTTTCGCCAGGGAACCCCAGCTGCTGACATCAGCAAAACACAGCAGGCCGGATATAGCCAGCGGAATCATTGCAATCTTAATGTAGGGTTTGAATTTGTCCCCGCTCTTGCCTATCTGCCATCTGTCCGGAAAGGAACCGATCATCGGATCGTTAAATGCATCCCACAGCCTTGCAAACAGGAACATACTTCCCATCCATGCTGCCTTGATTCCCAGCACATACGTACAGAATGTGAGGAAAAATGCATCGACATACAGGTTCACAAAGCTGCCCGCCATATCACCGCATACATATCCGATCTGGTCTCTGATTCCAAATTTTCGTATCTCTTTCATAAAACCTCTCCTTTTCTTCCCATAAGACTTGAAATTCTTATGTTCATTTGTTATAGTTCTATTATATTGTGTAGTTTTAGCAATTTAAATTGCGCATCTTGCATTATACATTGTAATTCTTGCAAATAAGTTATGAGGTTTTATTTATTTTCAATAATATTCTTTCAACTTTTTATGCATTTTAACCATGGAGGTCCTATGATTAATTTCTGGAAAGAAATACAGATGGAGGATTCCTGTACGGAAATCCGCATTCAGACCAATACAGACAATACCGGCCATGTTTTCCTGCACAGCCATACATTTTATGAGATCCTGCTTTGCAAAAGCGGCAATATCCAGTATCTTTTAGGGGATAAGCGCTTTCGCATCCAACAGGGGGATATTCTGCTCATTCCGCCCGGAGTCAGTCACCAGCCGCTCTTTCCGGAGCCGCTTAAGGAACCGTATTCCCGATACGTCATCTGGATCAACGCCGCCTACTGGCATCAGCAGTGCGAGGAATTTCCGGATCTGAATTTTGCCTTTGAACAGTGTCAGAAGCGCGGGAGCTATCTTCTGCGCTCCACCCGGGCGACGTGGTCAGGGCTTTTTTCCGCTGCTTCCGCTGCCTTAAAGGAGACGGAGGAGCGAAAGCTGGGCTGGGGATACTGCACCCGGACTGCAGTCATCAGCCTCATGGCCCACATAAGCCGCACCTATTACTATCAGGATCTGCAGATGCCGGCTGCGGAAAAAAGCGTTCTGGTGGATGATTTATTCCGCTACATTGACGAACACTTAAGGGAGAAGATCACGTTGGAAGGGACGGCGAAGCATTTTCTCGTAAGCCCCTCCACCATCTCCCACACCTTTCAGAAGAACATGCAGGTGTCCTTTCATCACTGCGTGATCCAGCGCCGTCTGATCGCAGCCAAAAACGGAATCCTGTCCGGAGTCCCGCTCCAGGAAATATGGGAGAGCTGCGGTTTTCCAGACTATTCTTCCTTCTACCGTTCCTTTAAGAAGGAGTATGGCATATCGCCGCGGGAATTTAAGAATTTCCATCGCCATGATGCATAGAAGCATTATTGTGAAGATGCGTGCTGAAACTGTGTACTTGCCTGATCTGGGAAACCTGGTTTTTCATATGCTGCGGTAAACTCTAAAATGCCGGGCAAACAAAATTACCATTTATTCAGGTAAATAACACTTGACTTATCTGTGCATTTGTCATATGATTATCCTATCCCATTTCCGCATTCTGCCGGAAGATGGTGATGTTCTGAATATCTCAAACAACATCAGAAAATTATCCCTGAAAAAAAGCGCAAGCAGGAAACGATTGAAAAAGCCGTAAATCTCGGTAAACGACTGCCTGACAGGGAGGGCCAGCTGAAGGTAATAGCCGGAATCCTGACCTTTACAGACAAAATCATTGACCGGGTATACGCGAAAAAACTGGAGGAGGAGATGCAGATGACATTAGTCGGACAGATGTTGATGGAGGAAGGGTATCAACGGGGAATGGAAAAAGGAATGGAAAAAGGCATCCAGGTCTTTATTCAGGATAATGTTTCCGAAAACATCCCGAAACAGCGTATTATTCAAAAGCTGCAGGCCAATTTTTCGTTAATGGAAGAAGAGGCCATAAACTATTACACCATTTTTTCAAAGCAGACACAAAACTAACATACAATCCATAAAAAGAGCCGTTTCATCAATGACTTTTCATCGATGAAACGGCGTCTCTACTCTATTAATCGTCTCTTACACTGCAGTTTGTCCGAACTCCCGTCCGACCGATCTTACATCAGGCTCTTATACAGCGCAATAATGTCTTCCAGACTCGCATCCTTAGGATTTCCAGGTGCGCATGCATCTGCCACAGCGGACTCAGCCAGGAACTGAATATCCTCTTCCTTAACGATAGCCGTTAAGTCAGCTGGAATTCCAACGTCCTGGGACAGCTTCTTAACTGCCTCAACTGCCGCTTTGCGGTACTCTTCCACGGTCATGGTCTCGGTTCCCTCTACACCCATGGCCTTAGCGATGGCGCGGAACTTCTCACCCGTAGCATCTGCATTGTATTCCATAATGGTCGGAAGCAGGATGGCATTGGCAACACCGTGCGGTGTGTCGTATACGGCGCCCAGGGCGTGAGCCATGGAATGAACGATGCCAAGTCCGCAGTTAGAGAATCCCATACCGGTTAAGTACTGGCCCAGAGCCATGCCTTCACGGCCTTCCGGCTTATTCTCAACCGCATCTCTTAAGCTGGAAGCGATCTTTTCAATCGCCTTTAAGTTGAACATGTCTGTGATCTCATTGGCTCCCTTTGTGGTATAGCCCTCGATCGCATGGGTCAGCGCATCCATACCTGTGGAAGCAGTTAATCCCTTCGGCATGCTGGACATCATCTCCGGATCAACGAAAGCGACAACCGGAATATCGTGTGTATCAACACAGACGAATTTGCGTTTCTTCTCAACGTCGGTAATTACGTAGTTGATGGTAACTTCTGCCGCCGTACCCGCTGTCGTCGGAACAGCCAGAATCGGAACACACGGATTCTTGGTCGGAGCCACGCCCTCTAAGCTTCTGACATCGGCAAACTCTGGATTCGTGATGATGATGCCTACGGCCTTGGAGGTATCCATGGAGGAACCGCCGCCGATAGCGATAATATAGTCTGCACCGGATTTCTTAAATGCCTCAACACCGGTCTGTACGTTTTCTATGGTTGGGTTTGGTTTGATATTGGAATAAACCTCGTAGTCCATTCCATTCTCTTCCAGAATCTTTGTCACCTTCGCTGTTACGCCGAATTTTACCAGATCAGGATCGGATGCAACAAATGCCTTATGGAACCCTCTCTTTGTTACCTCTCCCGGAATTTCATTGATTGCACCTGCACCGTGATACGATGTTTCATTCAAAACGATTCTGTTTGCCATGATAATCTCTCCTTTTCCTATCTTTTATGGGTCTTATGGATACCATTTACTTTCTGTTATTATTTTAACAAAACCAATCAAAAAAATAAAGTTACAATCCCCTTCGTTTGTAACAAATGTTACAAATCCCGCAAACTGTAACTTTATTTCTATACAATATCAATACTTCCTGTACCAACAGCCAGGCAACGCCCTCCGATCCGCATTATACGAGCCCGGCCTCCTGAAACACAGCCGAAAGCCGCGGCGGCATGGCTTCCACCAGGCTGGCCGCCATCTCTCCCGGGGTCTGCTTCATGCCGCCCAGGACCCATTTCACAGTCATATAGACGGATCCGCGGCAGTACATCTCCAGCAAAAACTGAATCTCCTCCTCCAGAGGCTTATGGGTCTTACGCGTAATCAGTGACCTGTAGAACCCCATAATCAGTTCAAAATCGTGTTCCTTCAGGGAGTTGTAATCATCCGAACGGAAGGCCTCGGTGAAGAACACCTTCTCCTTCTTGATAAATTCAAACTTCTCCTCCAGGCTCTGGCAGACCGTCTTCTCCACGCCGATCCGGGCAAAGGATTCCAGCACCAGCTTATCGAAGTACCAGTTGATCAAGTCATACTTGTCCTTAAAATTCCTGTAAAAGGTCTGGCGCGTCATATCACAGCCATCCACGATGTTCTGAACCGTGATTTTGTCCACTGGCGTCGTCATCATGCACTGCTTGACAGAGTCTGCCAGCCGGTATTTTGTTTTCTCATTCTTACTTACATAAGCCGTCATTCTATGCTCCTGTATCGTTTATTCACACGAAGGCAGCAGGCTAAGCGGGCATGCGGCCATGTCCATTTGGCGACTGCCGTGAGTGTCTGACTTCTTTTGTGTGCAGGGTTTTCTTCATCCTACCATAAAACACTAATTTTTTCAAATGGAACAGGGACAACAGCGGCAGTCTACGGAGCGTTGATTGTATTTTCATTGGAAGTCCCTATAATAGAGGAAAAGGAGGTATCACAATGGATCAAACTGTTAAATTTACGCCGCTCGACATGCAGAAATGGCCGAGGGGGCAGATGTTTTACTATTTCTCGAAAATGGCTCCGACCGGATATTCCCTGACCGTCGATCTCGATGTTACGGCGATGAGAACGGCTCTGAAGCATGCTGGTATCAAATTCTTCCCGGCTTACTTATGGCTCGTCACCAGGACGCTTCAAATGCAGAAGGAATTCAAAATAGCCGAACTGGACGGGCAGGTTGGCTGCTTCGACACACTCACACCGCTTTACGCGGCCTTTCATGAGGATGATAAGACCTTTTCCTTTATGTGGACGGAGTACACAGATGATTTCATGGCGTTTTATCAGTCCTACCTGGACAACCAGAGGAGGTACGGCGGCAGTCACGGCGTCCTGGCTCAGGCCGGGCAGACACCTCCCGCCAATGCCTATACCATTTCCTGTGTTCCCTGGGTGTCATTTAAGCATTTTTCGGTTCACTCCTATGAGAATAAGCCGTACTATCTTCCGTCCGTTGAGGCAGGCAGATTCTATGAAAAAGACTGCAGAATTATGATGCCTCTCTCCATTACCTGCCATCACGCGGCGACTGACGGATACCATATCAATCGCTTTCTGGAAACCCTGCAGTCCGAAGCGGAGGCATTTGCAGAGGATGTTCCTCATTTCCGCCTCCTCTAAAGCCATTTCGTCCCTTCCACAAACGGAACAATGCAGAAGGCCAGTCCGATTGCCACCGCATACTCGGTAAGAGAAATGTGTTCAAATTCAAACGCATCGGACAGGAACGGGACGTAGATAACCACGGTCGTGCACAGAAAGGAAGCCGCCATGGACAGCCACAGCCACGGATTATGATGTTTTAACGTAAATACCGACTGATTTAGAGACCGCATGTTGAAGGAGTGAAATATCTCCGTCATGGACAGAGTCAGAAACGCCATGGTCATGCCATCCGCACTGTTCCTAATCTCCCACACGCCCGCCTCCAGATAATGGCCGATCAGATACGAAGCCAGGGTGATTACGGTCACCGCAATTCCCTGAACCACCACATTCAGTCCGACCCCGCCTGAGAAAATCCCTTCCTTCGGGCTGCGGGGCGGCCGGTTCATAACGTCCTTTTCCGGCTCCTCCATGCCCAGTGCCAGCGCAGGAAAGCAGTCGGTAATCAGATTGATCCAGAGGAGGTGGACCGGCTTCAGGATGACGAAGCCGAGAAGCGTCGCAAAAAAGATGGACAGCACCTCTGATAAGTTGGAGGACAGGAGAAACTGTATGGACTTTCGAATGTTATCGTATATTCTCCGCCCCTCTCCCACCGCTGAGACAATCGTGGCAAAATTATCGTCCGCCAGCACCATATCCGCCACATTCTTCGTCACATCGGTTCCTGTAATTCCCATTCCCACACCGATATCGGCATTCTTGATGGAAGGCGCGTCATTGACTCCGTCTCCCGTCATGGCGGTAATACAGCCTTTCTCTCTCCACCCATTTACGATTCTCACCTTGTGCTCCGGCTGGACCCTGGCGTAAACGGAATACTTTTCAATCTCATTGCCGAAGTCCTCATCAGATATCTCGTCGAGACCAGCGCCTGTGATGGCCTGTTCCGGTGATGTGATGATGCCAAGCTGCATGGCGATGGCCACCGCCGTGTCTTTATGATCGCCGGTAATCATAATAGGACGGATTCCGGCTCTGCGGCACTCTTCGATGGCAGGCAGCACCTCGGGGCGCACCGGGTCAATCATCCCGGTGAGACCGAGGAAACAGAGCTTCTGCTCCAGCTCTCCGGCCTCCCAGCCGGCGGGGCGGGCTGTGTACTCTCTCGCAGCAGCCGCAAGGACACGGAGAGCCCGGTCGGCCAGCGATTTATTGGCGAGGAGAATTCTTTCCCTGTCCTCCTCACGCAGTGGAACGGCCTTTCCATCCGACAGTATGTGAGTACAGCGTTTCAGAACCTCATCCGGAGCGCCTTTCGTGAACTGAATCACGGTTCCATCCGCCTTTTCGTGTACGGTTGACATCATCTTCCGCATGGAATCGAAGGGTGCCTCACCGATCCGCACATACTTCTGTTTTAAGAGGTTCTGGTTAAGTCCTGCGGACCATGCGTAGGCTGCGAGAGCCGCCTCGGTGGGTTCTCCCTCCGCCTCATTCTTATCGTTTAAATGAGCGTCGTTGCAGAGTGCCATGGCCGCCGCCAGTGCCGTCTCGTCGGATCCGGTGTGTTCTACGACGGTCATCCGGTTCTGCGTCAGCGTTCCCGTTTTGTCGGAACAGATGATCTGGGTGCACCCAAGAGTCTCCACGGCCGTCAGCTTCCGGATGATAGCATGTTTCCTGGACATATTGGTGACGCCGATGGAGAGCACGATGGTGACAACGGCCGCCAGTCCTTCCGGTATGGCTGCCACCGCCAGGCTCACGGCGATCATAAACGTATCCATGACCGTATGCCCGGAAATGGCCGGATAGGCACGCAGTAAGCTGACTGCAAATATAATCACGCAGATGGCGAGCACCAGCACGCTGAGAATTCGGCTCAGCTGGGAAAGCTTTCCCTGAAGCGGCGTCTCATTATCCTTTGCCTGAGTCAGGGCATCCGCGATCTTCCCCATCTCCGTATCCATGCCGGTGCCTGTCACGACCGCGGCTCCGCGGCCATATACGACCGTGCTTCCCATGTAGACCATGTTCTTCCTGTCGCCCAGTGGAACGTCCTTCGTCCCCTCCTCCTGGGAAAGAACGCGTTCCGTCTTGAGAACCGGCACCGACTCCCCGGTCAGAGCGGCTTCTTCCACCTTCATGCTGGCGCATTCCAGAATCCTGCCGTCTGCCGGCACCGCATCTCCGGCCTCCAGGACGATGATATCGCCTCGCACAAGCTCCTCGCTCCGGATCGTCTGCTGCTTACCGTCCCTCATTACTTTGGAAGTGGCCGCCGCGATCTCCTGCAGGGCAGCTATGGCTTTCTCAGCCTTGCTCTCCTGCGCCACTCCCAGCACCGCATTGATGAGAACGACGATCATAATAATGATCACATCCGCAAACGACTCCCCCGCATAGACCGCCGTCATTCCAGAGACCACCGCTGCCGCAATCAGAATGATGATCATCGGATCGGCCAGCTGACTCAAAAAACGCCTCCAAAGCGGAACCGGCTTCGCCTCCTTCAGCTTATTCTTTCCATCTGCCATAAGTCTGCCGGCCGCTTCCTCTGCACTCAGGCCTGTCCGTTTCGTATTCAGTTTTTTCAGAACCTCCTCCGAAGTATCCAAATATCCCTTCATCACAGCACCTCCTGCCATTCATCCGGTTGTAAGAGGGAATCCGCTCCGCTGTCAATCCAGACCTCGCTCGCCCTCGATGTCTTCTTTAATAAACATAATACAGAAGCAGACAAACAGAAAACCGCAGGATATCCAGATCGTCCGCTCCTCAAACAGGGAAGTCATGAAGCTTCCAAGCGCTGCGCCGATACCAAAGACGAGAATTACGCCGTAATACCGGAGACATTTTTCCAGACAGCCCTTTTCCTTCGTATGGCGGTAGCGGTACAGCATCTCCGTCGCGCTGCGCAGATTGCCGATGCACATCGTGCTGGCATAGGCGCTTCCCTTCATCTTCCGGAACGCCTCCACCTGCATGGCGCAGACAAAGGACACCAGAATATTGGCCGCCATGTTCATGGACTGCGGAAGAAATCCCACCACAAACAGGAGCAGTATCTCCAGCACCACCACGATCTGGCGCCAGTGCAGCTTCCCGTACTCCCGGTAGATACCGCGTATGACCTCCGATATGTAGATTCCGCCCGCAAAGGCCAGCACCGGCACCAGGTACCGGAAGGCATCCGTAAAGTCTCCGTTCATCGCATTGTGTCCCAGTAAAATGATATTCCCCGTCTGGGCGTTGGCAAAAACCTTCCCGCGGGTGTAATACGTATAAGCATCCTGAAATCCACCGGACAGAGTCAGAAAGATACCGGTCGACATCGCTTCCGACATTTGACCATGTCGTTTCATCCAGACATCACCATCCCTTCGGCCTATACTATAGCACAAAGGAACCGGTCATGTCAAAAAAACCGTACTATTTTGATGATTGGTCATGAAATTCGTAGATTTCCAAAGCTCCCGGCTATATGCTTATATACAGATCCATCGGAAGCAATGGCATATACATCAAAGGAGGAACGATTCATGTCCAGGCAATTGTTACCAAAGGCGGTGCTCTCCGCAAAAGACCAGCATTTCCGGGAATTTGCCCTCCACGACAACATGTGGAAGGTCGTTCTCTACGTCGGAACGCCGCTGGCCCTGTACCAGAGTTTAAATCAGCTCTTTAAAATCTTTGACTCTATGATGGCGGCCCATATCAGCGCCGGTTCCGTGTCTGCCGTGGCCTATTTATCCCAGATCAGCCTGATGCTGTCAGCCCTGGGAGGCGGCCTCGCCATCGGGTCCAGTCTGAAAATAAGCGAAGCCTACGGTGCCGGTGATTTCGATCTGGTAAAGAAACGGGTCAGCACGCTGTTCGCCATGTGCGCGGTCTTAGGCGCCGTCATTCTGGCTCTGCTGGTTCCCTTCACACCGTGGTTTCTAAGGCTTGCCCGGACGCCGGATGCCTTTATCTCGGAAGGGACTCTGTACTTTCGGCTGGAGCTCTTTGGCATGGTCATCAGCTTCTTTAACAACATTTATATCGCCATTGAGCGGGCCCGTGGAAATTCCGGCAGAATTCTCCGCCTGAATATGGCCGTTATCGCCATCAAGATGTCCTCTACCGCCCTGTTCGTCTACGGATTTCAGTGCGGAATCAGCATGATTTCCACGGCTACAATCCTTTCCCAGCTGTTTTTGCTGGCTGCGGCTGTGCGAAACATGAATCAAAAGGACAACGCATTCGGCTTTTCCATGAAAGCGGTCTCCTTAAAGCCCGCTGTCACATTTCCCATGATCGGAATTTCCATTCCGGTCATTGCAGAGAAGATGGCCTTCTCCTTCGGCAAGGTTATCATCAATTCCATGAGTACGATCTACAGCGCGCTGACCGTGGGAGCGCTGGGAATCTCCAACAACATCGGCGGCATCACCACCATGCCCCAGAATGGCTTCCAGGAAGGCGGATCGGCCATTATCAGCCAAAGTGTGGGCGCAGGAAAGCCCCGCCGCGCGCTGAAGGCCTTTGGATGCGTTCTCGCTGTCAACCTGGTGATCGGTATCGTGCTCATGTCCTGCTCGCTGTATTTTCTGGATGCGCTCAGCCGTCTCTTTGCCGGCAATGATCCGTCGTTTCAAAAGATGATTATCTCCATCTACCGCTTCGAGGCGCTGGGGGCGATTCCGCTGGGCGTCACCGCGTCCGTCATGGCCCTGTTGTATGGCTTCGGAAAGACGAAACTGACGCTGGCCATCAACTTCTGCCGCGTCTTCGTCTTCCGGGTTCCCGTGCTCTGGTTTCTGCAGAGTTTTACTTCTATGGGAAGCTTAAGCGTCGGGGTCGTCATGGCCGTCAGCAACATTGCCACCGGCGTCTTCGCCTTAATCATCGGTGTGTATGAGATTGTGCGTATCTGCCGCCGTTACGAAATCCCACTGTCTGCCCCATTTCCTTTCTCCGGTTTTCAGAAAGCCTGGGGGAAATCTTAAGCAAATCGTAATGGCCTTTTTTTCAAAATACGGTATACTGGAGGTAACGGCGGAGGAATCCGCCTCCTGCCGACAGATACAAAGGAGAACGCATATGGGATTATTTAAAAAGAAAAGAGAACCGAAAGAAGAGCTGAAGCAGAATCTTGAGGAAAAAGCAGAATTTCAGAACCTTTATCAGATCTACCTTCTGTTTGAAGAAAAACCGGTCAAGCCGGAGGCCGGGATCATACACACGGCTCTGGAAGAAACCTTCGGCGCGATCGACATCGTGTCCCCATCACCGGCTCTGACCTCTTTTGCCGTAAAAAAATATCTGGCACAGTTTAAAGACGGCGCCCTGCCGCCCCAGGTCGTCATGGGGGACGTTCAGGAATTCAAGCAGGACTCCATTGACGCATTTTCCCGGAGCCAGCTCTGGGATGTGGCCGACGGAGACGCTCTTTTGGAGCGGTGCCGGTATGAGATTTTTCTTTTTGACATGATGGCTGCCGTGTTGGAATACAAGGAGCGCTGTGAGATGATGATGGACTGGATGGAGACAGCGGTCAGACTGTTTCCTGACTGCACTGCGGTCTGGATCAAGCCGGCCGGGAAACTGTTTACCGCAGATCAGATCAGGGAACACAAAATACCGCGTGAAGACCGTTTCATATACTTTGGCGTCAACGCCCGCCTTTTCAACATCTCCGGCAGCGACGACAAGGTTGTGGATACCCTGGGGCTCTATGCAATTGGACTCCCTGACGTCCAGTACCATTTCCGGGGTCTGGAGCCGCAGGCCGTCGTAAACCATGCATACAATGTGGCCTCCTATCTCTACGCGGCCGACGCGCCGGTCAAGTCCGGCGAGACCATCGACGGAATCGCAGACGGCCGGATGAGCCGGGAGGTACAGTGGAGATGCCAGTACGAGGACGCCTTAATCCAGCCAGTCCGGGTGGTCATGGACATCTGTCCCGGGGAATACGCGGCGGGGCATAGGGAATAAGCGGTTGTGACCATAAAAAAGGAAGATACAGCTTCAGGGACTCCTGACTCTGCATCTTCCTCTTTTTATTATCCGGTTTTCTTATATTATCTCTTACATCATCTCTTATACCGTTCTCTTATCAGAAGACCGCTCTCACTCAAAGTCCTTATACATGAGACTGGCCTGAATCCCGCTGTTATTCTGATACTTTCCACTGCTGTAGAGATCGTATTCCCCATCAATATCGTGGTAATAGATCTGGCAGATCTCCACATTCGGATATATTCTGACCGGCTGCACACAGAAAATCTCCAGCGTCCAGTACCCGGCGAAGCCGATATCTCCAAAGCCCGCGGTCACATGGATAAAGAGTCCCAGCCTGCCCGTGGAAGAACGGCCCTCCAGCATGGGGACGTACCGATCCGTCTTCGTAAACTCGTTGGTCCTTCCCAGATACAGCCTGTTTGGTTCCAGAAGAAGCCCTTCCTCCGGAATCACGATCTGCTTAGTCGGATTGGGCTTTTTCATATCCAGCTCATCCTGCTCGTAAACCAGAAGTTCATCCGCCAGAGACAGGTTATAGCTGTTAGGATTAATTCTCTTTTCATCAAATGGAGTAATGATGATCTCTTTCCCCATGTGCTTTAATATTTCTTTTCCCGAAAGAATCATGATTCATGCCCCTCATCCCAGATAGTCGCCCAGCTCCGCCTCGTTCTTCTTCCCATAATGCTTCATCAGATCCCGCTTTTCCGCGGAACTTAAGCTGTTCCAGAGCTTCTGAACCCTCGGGTCCTTAAAACCGATGTAGGGAACGCCGTTTTTCTCACATTCATAGGATGACAAATAATGATTCAGCGCACTCCACTCCACGAAAAAACTGTTAATTTTTGTGCTAAACCTCTTTACCTTCGCCATAAAGGTATTCCTCCCCTTCGGACAACCGTCCTGATACTTTACACCTGTTTATGCCTTGCCGATTCCATTGCTATAAGTATATCACAGAGACCGCCGGCAGGCAAACAGGGATTTGGGAACCGTAAGTATTTTTACAGAAAATTAATAAATTCCTCCCGCGCAGCCGCCATGCGCGCCTCAAACTGCTGATAGAAATCCAACTCCTTCTGAAACGGAATCAGATAGAAATGCTTAAGCACCCCCATAGCAGTCCGCTTCCTCGCATCTTCCCCACCGGTCGGTTCTGAACCCTCTTCCTGTTTCTGCTCCAGTTTCTGCTCCGGTTTCTGCTCCAGCCTTTCTTCCAGCTCCTTAAGGAAGTAATGCCACTCCACAATATAGCTCTCATAACGGCCCATATCCGGAGTATCCATCCACTTGCGGATCTTGACCTTCGTCTTCTGCTCTTTCCGGCATTCGTGAATCTGGTTAAAATACCGGAAGCCGTGATCCTCATAGATTCGTCCAAGCGGAAACATCCGGCAGATTCCCGGTCTGAAGGGATGAATCCGGCAGCGCCCCTCCTCGTTTAAAAAGGTGCAGGCCTCCCCCTCTCCGGACATCTTCAGGTTTGGCAGAATTATGCCATCCACCAGATTCAACTCCACTGACTCCGCCAGCAGCCCCTCAAAGGACAGGCCAAGGCCCGTCTCCAGCCGAAAGACGTCATAGGGATCTAAAACAATGGAACTTCCCATGCCCCGGCAGCAGGCGGAACAGCCGCGGCAGTCGTCACAGCCCACCTTCACCATGTCGCCGCTGCCATACAGTTTCCCATCTGATATCTCTTCCAGGCTGATCTCCCGTTTCATCGGCCGTATTCCCCCTTTACCTATCCTTTTCCACAAACAGCTCCGGGCAGCCCGGCTCGTGAATCTGCAGCACGCGCTGATTGCTGCTGCCCCGGAATTTCAGTTTGAGATCGTAAAGCTCCTGGTCGAATTCGCCATCCACCAGGATATCGATGCACGCAAGAAATTCGGGCGTCACCTCGCAGTGTGCCCGTCCCTCCGGCGCCAATAGATCCGTCTCATACGTATAACCGGTGTAGCACCAGATTGTCTTCTCCGGATACAGCTCCTTAAACCGGAGAACCAGAGGCAGAAGCGCCCGCTGGTTCTGCGGCTCCATCGGCTCTCCGCCCAGCAGGGACAGACCGGATATATAGCTTTTTCCACAGGAATCGAGGATCTCCTGTACCGCCTCGTCCGTGAACTCATTTCCATAATTAAAATCCCATGCGATCTCATTAAAACAGCCCCGGCACCGGTGAGTGCAGCCGGACACAAAAAGGCTCGTCCGCACTCCGGTGCCGTTGGCAACGTCGCAATGTTTGATATCGGCGTATTTCATGATATTATCGCTCCTCAGACTACAGATGAAGCACTCTGGCCTTGATTTCCTTTGTCTTTCCGGCATTCCAGAAATTCTCGCCCAGGTAACCGCAGGTTCTTCTGGTCACGTTCATCTTATCCTTGTCCTTATTATGACACTGCGGGCATTCCCACTCCATGTCCTCATTGATGATGATCTCACCGTCGAAGCCGCATTCCTGGCAGTAGTCGGATTTGGTATTGAACTCCGCGTACTGGATATTGTCATAGATGTATTTGACCACGTCTTCCATGGCCTCCAGATTCTTCGCCATGTTCGGAACCTCCACATAAGAGATGGCGCCGCCGGAAGAAATCTTCTGGAACTGGCTCTCAAATGTAAACTTGCTGAACGCGTCGATCTTCTCTCTCACGTCCACGTGGTAGGAATTCGTATAGTAGCCTTTGTCCGTCACATTTTCGATCAGGCCGAAACGCTCTCTGTCGATTTTGGCAAAACGGTAGCAGAGGGACTCAGCCGGAGTTCCGTAAAGGCCGAATCCAAGACCGGTCTCCTCTTTCCAGCACTCAACTGCCTCTTTCATGCGGTTCATAACGCGGAGGGCAAACTCCTCTCCCGCCGGGTCCGTGTGGCTGACCCCTTTCATCAGCTTCGTCATCTCGTAGATACCGATGTATCCTAAAGAGATCGTGGAGTATCCGTCATGAAGCAGCGGATCGATCTTCGCCCCCTTCGGGAGTCTGGCGATCGCTCCGTACTGCCAGTGAATCGGGCTCACATCGGATAATGTGCCTTCCAGTGCCTTATGCCTGCACATAAGAGCCTCGAAGCAGATGGCAAGACGTTCGTCTAATAGCTTCCAGAATACCTCCTCGTCGCCCTTTGCCAGGATTCCGATCTGCGGAAGGTTCAGGCTCACAACGCCCTGATTGAAACGGCCTTCAAACTTATATTCCCCGTTCTCATCCTTCCAGGTCGATAAGAAGCTGCGGCAGCCCATACAGCTGAACACATTGCCCTCATAGTTTTCCTTCATCTTCTTCGCGGAAATATAATCGGGATACATGCGCTTTGAAGAGCAGCGCACCGCAAGCTTCGTGATATAATCGTATTTTCCGCCCTTTAAACAGTTATTCTCGTCCAGAACGTAGATGAGCTTTGGAAATGCCGGTGTCACATAGACGCCCGCCTCATTCTTGATCCCTTCCAGTCTCTGGCGCAGAATCTCTTCCACGATCAGCGCGTTCTCATCGATGTACTCATCCTCGTCGTCCAGGCGAAGGAACAGCGTCACAAACGGCGCCTGGCCGTTGGTCGTCATCAGGGTGTTGATCTGATACTGGATCGTCTGAACGCCTGATTTCAGTTCATCTCTCAGACGAATCCGCGCCATCTTCTCCACCGCCTCGTTATCCAGGCTGTCGCCAAACTCTTCCCGGATCTGTCTGTGGAATTTATTGCTGCTCTTCCTTAAATACTTTCCAAGATGTCTCATATCCACGGACTGGCCGCCATACTGGTTGCTGGCCACCGCCGCGATGATCTGGGTCATAACCGTACAGGCTACCTGAAAGCTCTTAGGGCTCTCGATCATCTTCTCGTTCATCACAGTGCCGTTATCCAGCATGTCCGCGATATTGATGAGACAGCAGTTAAAGATCGGCTGAACAAAGTAATCCGCGTCATGGAAATGAATCGCTCCCTGTTCATGGGCCATGGAAATGCGTTCCGGCAGAAGCATACGCTTCGTCAAATCCCTGGATACCTCTCCGGCAATGTAATCCCTCTGTGTGGATGCCAGAATCGTATTCTTATTGGAATTTTCCTCCGCCAGCTCCTTGTTTTCATTCCGGATCAGCTTCAGGATCGATTCATCCGTCGTGTTCGCTTTTCTCAGAAGCGCCCTCTGATACCGGTAAATCATATATTTTTTCGAGAGAGTGTACTTGTTCTGCTTAACCAGGCGGCTCTCAATCATATCCTGAATGCTCTCGACATGGACAACATCCTCACATTCTTTCTCCACATCATCCAGAATTCCGTCAATCAATGCCTCCCCGGCGCGTTCCGCCGCGTCCACTTCCGCATTCGCCTTCTGAATAGCCCTTACAATCTTCTCTCTGTCATAATTTACAATTCTGCCGTCACGTTTCTGTACCTTAATCATCGCTGTCTCCTTATTTCCTTTAATCCATATTCTACTTTATAATACTGCTAAAAAATAACACAGCAGCTGTCAATTTGCCGTGAAATCTTCTACATTTTGCGTATGTAATTATTTCTTCACCATATATAGTGCTTTTCCATTATACAACAGATATGGCAAAAGTAAAGGCCTTTTTCTCTTTTTCTTTCTCTCTAAAGCCCTGAAAAAACACATCAGCGCTCTCCGCAGGCCGTTTCCGGGACATTAATTTTTTTCTCAGCGGAGTCAGTACACAGCCGAAGAACCAGCGGGTGGTGAAAGGATTGCTCCTTCCGCCGCCCGCCGGTTCTCCGGCATAGCCTCCAGTTTTAACGGATAAAGTTTGTCTTAAGCTTCTGCTCCGCTTCCGGCGTCGTGATTCCTGCCGCCTTACCCGCCTCGATGCAGCGAAGCATCCACGCCATATTCTTCCCCAACGTGCGCATGATCTGCAGCCCCTCCAAATCCTGCTCCACGTCCTCCGGCGAATTGCCGTGAACCATGTTCCAGTACTGGGACGATACGACCGGCATCTGGGAAATCGTAAAGTATTTGTTCAGGGTATCGAGCGTAGCCGTCGTTCCCGCGCGCCGTGCAGAGGCCACCGCAGCAGCCGGCTTGAACGCAAAACAGCTTCCCGCGTAGAACAGACGGTCCAGGAAGGAATAGAGGGAGCCGTTAGCCGACGCATAGTAGACCGGAGATCCGACGATCAGTCCATCCGCGTGCTCCATCTTATCCAAAAATGCATTGACCGGATCTCCCTTGAAGACACAGCGGCCCGTCGCGGCGCATTTGCCGCATCCGATACATCCATGAACGGCCTGATTGCCGATATGGACGATCTCCGCCTCGATTCCCTCTTTCGTAAGAGCTCCCGCCACTTCCGTGAGCGCACGGTATGTACAGCCCTTTTCGTGAGGGCTTCCGTTTAACAGCAGTACTTTCATCTTAATCCATCCTTTCTTTTTCAACTAAAAATAAGCATCCCGGCCAGGGTGTGACAGAAAGCATTTTTCCGGCACACCCTAATCTAGTGCCCCCAGCGGATATCAGGCACTCTATAGTGGCGTATTTGCGCCGGGAGGCACTAGCAGGCCGATGAGATCATCCTTCGTCAGGCTGCCTAACGAGACGGTGCCTTCTGTTATGATCTGTTCCGCCAGATTCTTCTTTGATTCCTGAAGCTTTAAGATATTTTCTTCAATAGTTCCCTTCGTAATCAGCTTAAACACGGTCACCTGCTTTTCCTGGCCGATCCGGTGGGTGCGGTCCGTCGCCTGATTCTGCGCCGCCACGTTCCACCATGGATCGTAATGGATGACCACATCCGCGGCCGTTAGGTTTAATCCCGTTCCTCCGGCTTTCAGGGAGATCAGGAATACCGGCACGCCGTCGTCCTTAAAGGAGTTGACCATGTGAAGGCGCTCTTCCTTGGGTGTCGCACCCGTCAGAATATAATATGCCATCCCCTCTTTTTTCAGCCGCTTTTCGATGATTTCCAGCATCGATGTAAACTGGGAAAAGAGCAGAATCTTATGGCCGCCCTCCACGCCGTTCCGGATCAGATCGATACACGTCTCGAGCTTGGCGGAGCTGCCGTTATAGTTGCTGTAGCAGAGATGCGGATCGCAGCAGATCTGGCGCAGCTTCGTCAGCTGAGCCAGGATCTGAATCCTGTCAGAGCCGCCGTCTCCGGCCTGCTCCAGCTGCTGTCTGACCTGCCATGCATTGGCGGTGTACAAATCCTTCTGTTCCTTCTCGAAGCCGGAATAGATAACATTCTCCAGCTTATCGGGAAGTTCCTTCAGCACATCCTTCTTTAAGCGGCGCATGATAAACGGACCGATCATACGGTGCAGCCCCTTTAGACAGGCTTCATCCTGATCCCGCACGATGGGAAGCTCATACTCCTTCTTGAATCTCTGATAGGAAAACAGGAAGCCGGGCATGAGGAAGTCAAATATACTCCACAGCTCGCTGAGCCGGTTTTCAATCGGCGTTCCCGTCAGGGCGAATCTCGTTCTGGCATTCACCGATTTAACCGCCTTCGCGCTCTGGGTCGAGGCGTTCTTGATATACTGCGCCTCGTCGATGATCTGAAAACGGAATTCCTTTTCCTCGTAAAAGGCGATATCCCGCTTCAGCAAATCGTAGGAGGTAACTAAGATCTCCCCCTCCGAGGCCGCATTCAGAAGTTCTTCCCGCTCCTGTGCGGTACCGTTTATTGTACGGACTTTCAGGGTCGGTGCGAACTGATGAATCTCATTTTCCCAGTTGTACACCAGGGACGCCGGGCAGACGATCAGCGCGGACGTATCCGGCTCGCGGTTCCTCTCATCCAGCAGGAGCGCGATAACCTGAATCGTCTTTCCAAGGCCCATATCATCCGCCAGAATTCCGCCAAACCCGTAGGAATCCAGGGTCTTAAGCCACCGGAAGCCCGTTTTCTGGTATTCTCTCAGAACAGGACGGAGCGTCAGCGGTATCTCAAAATCACTGTCTTCCACGGATTTCATGCCGCGGACCACAGCCTTAAACAGCGCATCGCGGTAAAGCGTAATGCCTGTGCCCTCTTTTAAAATGCCATCCAGATAGAGCGCCCGGTATTTGGGAAGACGGATTTTCTGACTCTGTAAATCCGACTTGTTGACTGCGAGGCCCTCCACCAGCTTCGCCACCGTCATCAGGCCGTTATCGTCCAGAGCCAGAAACTCGCCGTTTTTCATGCGGTAGTACCGTTTTTTCTGGCTGTACTCCGAGAGCAGCCTCGTGAGCTCGGCCCCCGACATTCCGTCCGTGTCCACCGTCAGCTCCAGCCAGCTGCCGCTGCTCTTCACACCGATGGAAATCTTCGGAGGCGGAAGAACCTTCAGTTTTTTAAAGGACTCCGACAAATATACCTCACCCTGAGCCATGAACTCGCTCATGCCCTCCGTTAAAAGGCGGTAGATGGCCTCCTCGTCGTCGCGGATCGCCGGATATTCGGTATCGTGTTCCTTGTATTTAAAGTACTTTGTAATCAGCTGGCTGACCCGGAATTCTCCCGGCACATCCCGGCATACGGTTCTGGGAAGCTTCTCATCCTCCACCGGCTGAAACGAGTATTCCCCATAAGACAGAACCGGCTTTAAGACCAGGTCGTTCGGTCCCTGGCTGTCGAACTCGAATCTCGCTTTCAGTTCCTCCGGCTTGTATGCCTCCAGTTCCACGTCGCCTGCGTCGATCGTACTGTACGCAGCGATCTTTTTCAGCACGCGCTCATAGAAAAGCGGCATATCCTTGTCATTCACTTCCGCCTCACAGTTGGAGCCAAAGCTCTTTATCATCTGCTCCAGGAAGACGTGCAGTGTGGCACTGCATGCTTCGTCACAGCGAAAGATCCGTTCCTTGTCCACCACATAGAGATGGCGCTCCCCCTCGAAGATCAGAAGACCCTTGTCGATGGATACCAGGATGCCATCCCGTCCCTTTCTTCTGACTTTGACCGCCAGATCGGGATTATGATCCGTCACCGTCACCATTCTCTTGTGGGCACGGTAGTCCTCCAGTTCCAGCGTCTCGCCCATCATCAGGCTGAAGAAGCGGTCCCGGTTGCCCCGGCTCAAATTTAAGCCCCGCAGAGTCGGCAGGTTCGAAAAAGAGCTCTTCTGAAACTGTTCATAGTGCTCACAGTAAGTGTTGACCAGCTCCATGATGAATTCCACCAGCGGCCTGCTCTCCTTTGCAAAGACGGACAGATTGTGGTGGAAGGCCAGGTTCTTCCCATATTCCACCAGTGAACCGCTCTCTACCGCTCTCGTAAACGCCACAAGATCCTTAAGCACATAGAAACGTTCCCGCCCCAGACGGAATTCCAGCTTCACATCGCTCCGGTCCGCAATGATACGGACAGCCAGCTGCACCTGCTTTTCTTCTCCCTCAATAATGATCTGAGCCACTTCCCGGTTGGTGTACTCCCGGATCATGGTTCTGGCCTGCTGGGAGGTGGTGACGGGCCGTCCCGAATTCTCAGCCGCCTTTTCCCGGTACTCCCTGTAGAGCTCCTGACAGTGCGGACACATCCCCTTATAGGAATTTCCCTGCACACAGGAACAAGAGTAGTCATAAACCTGACTACCCTTGATATATAAATTAGCTTTATACTGTTTTCCCTGGTCTTCAACCAGGCCTTTTACGCCCGATTCGCCTTTCCAGAAGGCGCTTGTTGTCATCTGTGATACTTTCATAAGTTTTTCACATCCGTTCACACATTACATACGTTCCGGAGCCTCAATTCCAAGCAGATCGATACAGGCGGTAAGTACATCCTTCGCCAGACTGATCAGACTGAGCCAGGAAGCACGCTGTTTTTCGTTTTCCTCGGCAATGATCTTCGTGTCGTGATAGAACCGGTTGAACGCGTTAGCCAGTTCATATACGTACTGGCAGATCTTATGGGGAGCCAGTTCCAGAAAACTGGTCTCGATCACCTCATTATATTTCGAAAGCTGAAGCATCAAATCTTTTTCCACACCGGAGGCGGCCGGAAGGATATCTCCCGTGCACACGCTCTGCACTTCCAGCTCGGAAGCCTTAGCAAGGATGGACTTGATACGCACAATCGTATACAGGATATAGGGACCTGTGTTTCCCTCAAAGGAGACGAAACGGTCCATATCGAAAATGTAGTCCTTGGAAGCCTGATTCGATAAGTCGCCGTACTTGAGAGCCGCCATACCGACGATCTTCGAGGTCTTTAACGCCTCTTCCTCGGACACGGAGCGGTTCTCCATGATCTTATCATATGCCGCTGTGTCAATATCGGAAATCAGGGTCTCCAGACGCATCACACCGCCGTCTCTTGTCTTAAACGGCTTGCCGTCCTTTCCATTCATGGTGCCGAAGCCTAAATGGGACATCTTGCGCTCTTCCGGTACGAATCCGGCCTTCTTGGCCACGCGGAACACCTGGGTAAAATGAAGCTCCTGACGCTTGTCTGTTATATAAATATACCAGTCCGGGCAGTATTCCTTCTCACGCTCCAGAATGGTTCCCAGATCTGAGGTAGAATAGAGGGCCGCGCCGTCGGATTTACGGATGATGCAGGGCGGAAGTTCCTTGGAATCGCCAGGCTCGGCGATATCGACCACCAGCGCTCCCTGGCTCTCATACGCCAGCTTCCTGTCTTTCAGCTCCTTAATCAGACCCGGAATATAGTCCTGCGCGTCGCTCTCTCCCTTCCATAAATCGAAGGTTACATTTAAGTTACCGTAATTCTTCTTTAAATCCGTTACGGAAACATCGATAATATGATTCCAGATCGCGCGGTAAGGTGCGTATCCGTTCTGCAGCTTCAGTGTCGCCTCGTGGGCTCGCGCGCTGAATTCCTCGTCTGTCTTAGACTTTGCACTGGCCGCCGGGTAGATCTCTTCCAGCTCACCGATGGTAAACGGCGCCTCCTTCGGATACTCTCCGGTATAGGACTCCTCAAAATAGGCAAGCTCCGGCTTTCTGTCGCGGAGTTCCTCAATGATCAGGCCCATCTGAAGTCCCCAGTCTCCCAGATGAACGTCGCCGATCACCTTATGTCCCAGGAAACGTCCCATCCGCTTAATGCTCTCCCCAATCACAGCAGAACGGAGATGGCCCACGTGCAGCGGCTTTGCCACATTGGCTCCGCCGTAATCCACAATGATCGTGAGAGGCGTTTTTGCCTTTTCACAGCCGCAGTGGTCTCCCTCTCTCATGTTGTTCATGTAGGTTGCCAGATATCCGGCTTCCAGTTTTATATTAATGAAACCCGGCATCACGGCGTTTACTTCTGAAAACATATCGCCGCCAGCCAGCTTCTCCACAACTTCGTTCGCAATGTCGATCGGTTTCTTCTTATATGCCTTCGCGGCTGCCATGGCACCATTACACTGGTACTCACAGAGGTCCGGCCGGTTGGACAGTGTAACCTTCGCAAAGCTCTCATCGTAACCACAGGCTGCGAATGCCTCTTTTACCTCTGATGTGATTAAATCAAGAATCTTTTTCATCGGTTCCTGTTCTCCTTTTTGAATATTCTTCCTGTTTCTCTTTTTCCTATGCATTCCCATTTCACTAATTTCAAAATACTTCCAAGCTAAAAGTTAATTATATTACAACCAGGTTGAAAAATCAACATTTTTTCCAGATCTCCTGAAATCCAAAAACACACCGGGCTGCAGTTCACAGCAGAAAACGAATACAGAAAGTTTTTTTTGAAAAAGCTAAACATTTTCACCGCCTGTACGATAAGGATAGTAACGGACATCAAAGATCGGAGGAAATGGAATGAGAGTAAATCTGAATTTCAACCTGCATAAGAATACGCTTATCAATACCGCACGGGTAAATGCATCATTCGCCAAATACCAGTCAGGGCAGGATAAGAAGAGCGGGGGCATACTGGGAAACCGTCCGAAAAACGACCGTTTCACCCTCTCCCCTCAGGGTAAATTAATAAACATGATTGAGAATCTGACCAAGCAGAAACAGGCGCTTGTGGATCAAAGAAACAGTCTGGTGGAAACGACCTTAGGCGACGGCGGAAAGATGGAGGACATCAAGGATCAGCTCAAATCGTACAAGAAGCAGATCGAAGCCATTGATAAACAGATCTCTAACGCCTACACCCAGCAGGCCAAACAGTGCATAGAGCCGGAAGACAAAAAGAGTTCTGACAAAACAGACAAGAGTAAAACCGACGATCAGCTGACGACCGAACACCTTACAACTCTGGCCGCTGTCTCCCAGGATCTCCGCCATGCGGAAAAGATTTCCGCAGTTCAGAGCCACATAGAGGGCGAAGCCAGAATCAAAGAATCGGAAATTGATCTTGGAGCGGTTCACGTCGACGCCTTAGTGAGCAAGGGACTCGGCGGCGACACGGTAGGCGCCCTCATAGAAAATGAGATGGACTCCATCGGACGTTCCGAGCAGGAAGCCGGACAGCTGCATGACAAAGCATCGGAGCTGGCGCTTCGTCAGGGAGAACAGCTCCGGAAATCCCGGGAGGAATTAGAGCAGACGGATGACGCCCAAACGAAAGGGGCAACGGCACCGGAAGACACAGATGGGCCGATGGTTGATCAGGGGAAAGATGGGAATGACGAAAGGGATGGGGAGTAGAGCCTCAACTATTCACTTTATTATTACATGCCAAACACTTCCATCAGCCATTCGATACTATCCTCTGGCCAGCGCAGCACTCGCCCACAGACCTCTGCAGACGGGTGCATAAGCGCAGGCCCTCCGATGGATACACCATGGGGGCCAAAAGCATATATATGACTCTCATACGCCACCCCCGCCGCTGTCAAAGCTGTAACTAGAGAAACTGTACTCTCCACCGGTACTACATGGTCATTTCGCGTGGCAAAAATGAAGCAAGGGCAGGTATCCTTGTCTATAGATGCAGCAACATCCGGAGCCTCCGGGTACCGTTCCACCGCTTTTACCCCTCCGGTCACAGCATACCCCAATATGGCAGCATTGGGTTTGTTGACTGCCAGTGAGGCTGCACAGCCAGCGAGATGCCCGCCTGCTGAGAACCCCACCACTGCAATTCGATTACTGTACAGATGCCATCTGTCTGCATTTGTTCTGATCAACTCCATAGACTGTTCATAGTCCTGCAGTGGGGCAGGCCAAACACTCTCCTCCCCCACTGAATATTCCAGAATAAAAACCTGAAACCCAGCCTTCAGATAGACGTATGCCACCGGATCAGCCTCTCGCTCAGAGCACTTCCTGTATCCTCCTCCCGGCAGAATTAGAATTCCGGGTCTTCTTCTGATATGAAAGAACTCTCCACCCACAGGCTGCAGATAAGCAGTCAAAATCACGTGGCGCTTCTCATTTAATATCATACGCTCAACAGTCATGTCCAATAAATCTCCTGTATCGTTCTATGCTCCATTATTCTCTGTCCAGCACTGCCTACATTTCCCAATGCTCCAGATCACTGCTAAATGCCAGTCCCAAAGCGCCACCGTGTTCCCTCAGTGTATCTCCATGAAAGAACATCAGCCATTTGCCGCTCCTCGCTCTGTCATCCAGTACCATAGGCGCAGTGGGTCCCCCCGGTGCCCATGGCACCTTCGGAAAATCCAGATACCGAATCCCTTCCCAATGTATTAAATCATTTGATTCCGCAGTACCAATCCCCCGACCTGGTCTGCAGGGGGCAAAATACATTCTATATCTTTCTCCCACTCTGATTACGCATGGATTTTCCACAGTAGAACCGTCCGGCGTCTGTTCCTGGCGCAAAATAGGCTCAGCCTCTGAAGCCTCCTCATAATGCACCAGATCCAGGGATTTCAGAAGGCCCAGACAGCCGTCCGTCTTGTACAGAACATGGAAGCTGCCCTCTCCCTTCACCAAATAAGGATCTATCTGTCTGGGCGTAACTGCCCATGGTGCCTTACAGCCTGCCGGATCCATCGCAACCGGCCTGGAGAACACCTTCAAATCTCTGCTTACTGACGTCCAGAGGCGACAGTTTCCATTTCCATATTGCTCTCCTCTATCGATGGGATAGCTCTGCATACATAACACAAATTCTTTTTCATTCCAAATACAGTTGCCTGGACTGGAAAATCCTAACGGAGAATCGAATAAAATCTCTGGCGCAGACCACTTTCTAAGATCATTGCTAATAATTCTGGCCAGGGAGAGTGTGATCCCCTCCTGCAGCGCCTGTTTACTGTCAATATGCGTATAAAAGCAGTGATAACTGCCATTATAATAGCAAACTGCAGGATCGCGCATCCAGATGTCCTCTTCCCAGTCTCCCTGAAGCATCATTCCTTGACCCCTCCCAGAGTTGCCCCGCCCATAATATACTTTTGAAAAATAAAGAAGATGATAATCGGTGGGAAAATGGCAAACACAATACTCACCAACTGCTGGTCCAGAGGGAAGCTATAGCTGGACTGGGCATTATAGAGCTGCAGCATCACCGTCTGCCTGCTTCGGCTGGGCAGCACCAGATAGGGCAGGAGAAAATCCCCCCAGGCGCTGTTGACCGTAAATATGGCCACCACTGCAATAATTGGCTTACTTAGTGGCAGAATAATCCTGCTGAATACCTTAATCCTTCCACAACCGTCCAGACGCGCAGCCTCCACCAGGGAAACAGGGAGACTGTCAAAGGAATTTTTGAACAGCAGGATATTGAAGGCATTTGCGCCTGCACACAACCACATGGGCCAGTAAGTATCTGTAAGATTAAGCCCCAGCAGCGGCAATTTAATCATATTCTTGAACAACGGGACCATACTCAGCGTGTTAGGCAGCAGCATTGTCCATATAATTAAGGTGATAATGAAAGCCGATCCTCTTGGCTTTAAGCAGCTCACCACATAACCTGTGATCCCGTTAAATACCACAGAGAATATTACACAGCCTGCTGCCAGAATAATTGTGTTTAAGTAGTACTGACCGAATTTCAACTTATTCCAAACATCTGCAAACTTTCCAAAATCGTAAGCTGTTGGCAGAAGTCTGGGCGGAATTTCCATCAGTTCCTTGTGTGTTTTAAAGCTGGACAGCAGAATCCAAAGCGGCGGCAGAAGGCAGATTAGAGCTACCCCAAGAAGAACTGCAAAAATCGCCCAGTAAATCATCTTATTGCCTGTTTGATTCATATCCATGGAGGACAGTGTACCGGTATCCTTGTTTTTAAACATCTTGCCGCTGCTAAATCTGAAACTTCTTACCTGTTTTGTATTTTCCAGCGCTTGTCTTATTCTGTTCATTTTCCACTCACCCATTAGTCTTTCTCTCTCGACGCAATCTGGTAGATCACGGTAAGAACTGCCAAAATCAGGAATGTGATCGTGCCCACAGCCATAGAGCGTCCTGCCTCAAAATATCGGAAACCGTAATAGTAACTGCTAAGCATTAAACTCATAGAAGCATTATTGGGTCCGCCGGATGTCATCGCCAGCGGTTCCTGCATAACCTGAAAAACACTGATAATCTGCCGGATCAGCATCAGACCCATCAGACTCTTGATGCAAGGCACCTGTACATACCATATCTTACGAAAAAATCCGGCGCCATCTATGCTGGCTGCCTCGTAGAGATCCCTGTTAATCCCCTGCAGTGCCGCCAGATAGATCAGCATGGCGCTTCCGAAGCCGCGCCAGGTCATGGTAATGACAATAAGCGGTATAGAGAGCTTGGGATTCTGAAGCCACTGTGACGGTTCCAGCCCCAACGCTCCCAGAAGTATATTTAATATGCCGCCCTTTCCCGGATCAAAAATGAAGTACCACAACAGGGCAGTGGCCATCCCAGGTATCATGGCAGGGAAGTAAAACAGAAATCGAAATACTGCCTTCAGATGAATCATCTCGTTCAGCATAACCGCCACTACAACGGGAATCAGAAATCCGATTAACAGGGACCAGAAAGTATAGGCAAACGTATTGGTAAGTGATGCCAAAAATTCCGAGTTCGTTATAATATCACTGTAATTCTGAAGTCCGATAAACGCTACCGCGTCATATCCTTTGGTTTCGAAAAATGAAAGCACCACCCCCGATACAAGCGGCTGCCACAAAACCACGATAAACATGATTACAGACGGTACTAAAAGAACCCATGAGCCAATGTCCTTCCTGATCACATTCAGAAACTTCCCCCTTCCTTTACTTTTCCTTGTTGCACGTCTCTCTCTGCTCACTTTCCTCCACCTTTCCCCAAAATGTCTCTGCAGGTTATACAATATTTCAAAAAGAATTAATTACTTACCTTATCCAAATAATCCTTTTGAAAATCTGCTGCTGCCTTAGTCAAAAGCTGCTGAGGATCCGCATTCTCTTTAGTAAATATCTCCTGTATTACAGAATCCAGTGCCTTGTATAGCTCCTGTGCATTAACAGGAGGCTCTGATCTCAGATTCTCCGAACTGTGTTCACAGTATGAATTCCAAAGACGCATATCCACATTGGTGTGCTTGTTTAAAATTTCATTTTCTTTCTCGATTCGGTCTCCTGATGTCCAGATCCGCACGCCCAAAGGACCTACCGGAATACCCTGTTCCTCAAATTCAGCGTATCTCTTCTCAAAGCCCTGCATTGCTTCCTCCGTAAATACAGGAGATTCTCCCAGTACCGTAAGCCATTTCAGGATAGCCTCCTGCTGGGCAGGTGTGGTTCCAGGCGCCACCATATATACATTTCCGCCTAGTTGTGCCGCACCACCGGCTGGCCCCTCAGGTGTAGTGGAAACTGCAAAGTTATCCTTACTCATACCGGTACTCTGTACAATTCCCTTCACCATGTTCAGATGGCAGAGCCCCATGCCGACCTGATCCGCACCGTAGATATTTTTAAAGTCATTCAAATCGCCTAATGTATTATCTGGCAGAACATTATATTTCCAGCGAAGATCCTTTAAGAACTGGAGTGCAGCCACAGCCTCCTGACTGTCAAACACGGCCTTCCACTTTCCATCCACCTGCTCCTCAAACTCCGCACCGTAACTCCATGCCAGATTGGTAAACATCCAGCCACCATGGTTCGATGTAGTCGGGTAGAAGAAACCGGGCTTTCCGGTTTTTTCTTTGATGGTAACAGCCGTCTGGGCAACCTCATCCCATGTTTTAGGTAAAACAGGCAGTCCCTCCGCATCTACAAGTCCAGCCTCTTTAAATACTTCCACATTATACATCATGCTCATGGAATAAGCACTGACAGGGATTCCATAATATTTTCCGTTCTTCTCCACCTGAGCCAGCAGCTCCGGATTGATGGCCGCCACTACACCATTGTTCTGGATGGTGTCCGTGATATCCTCAGCATATCCTGCATTCACAATCTTCTCGATTTCCGTGAACCAGGTCATATACAGGTTGGGCAACTGACCGCTGGCAGCTTTTGGCAGGAAGGTATCAACTTCGTAAAGATACTCATCCTGCTCAATTGTGATATAGGGATAAAGTTCGTTCATGGTTTTCTTGTAACCTTCGTACAACTCATACTGCTCATTTTCAGGTGTCGGCCAACCGCCGATGGTTATGGTCACAGGCTCTGCTTCCGACTGGGCGGCACTGCTGTCTCCCGATACCGCGTTTTCCGTGCTTGCAGGAGTCGCGCCTGTCTGATCCTCACTTCTGTTTTTGTTTCCACAGCCGGCCAGCATTGTTACGGACATAGCACATACCAGCATACAACACATTATTTTTTTCTTCATCTGTAATCCTCCCTGTTTGCTTTGTTTTTTGATATCATCAGCTTATCACACACTACCTGGATTGATCTATTTGATAATCCTGCGAAAACGGGGACAAATCTGCTCTTTTCTGTTAAAATACTTTAGAAAGTACTTTAGTTGATCTATAATATATATATTACAAATTGTTAAAAGGAGGACATCCATGATCCGTCTGCTTATCGTAGATGATGAATACTATATCAGGCTTGGTATTAAAAATGCTATTGACTGGAAGTCTATCGGCATAGAAATCGTGGGGGAAGCGGAAGACGGCGAACAAGGACTAGCCATGGCTCTGGAGTTGGAACCAGACCTGCTCCTTATAGATATCCGTATGCCATTTTTGGATGGTCTGGAGCTACTGGAAGAAATCGCAGCCCGTCATTTGGACTGCGGTGTCATTGTACTTAGCGGCTATGATGAATTTGAGTACGCTCAGAGGGCTATTAAGTACGGTGTTCTGGATTACCTGCTCAAGCCAATCGATAAAAATAAATTAAAAGAAACAGCCATGAATGCAGGTATTGCAATCCGGAAAAGGCGCAGTGTTCAACACTATCAGCAGCTGGTAAACAAGGAGCAGACTGCTATCAGGGCTCAATTTTTAAGAGACTTCATCTGCGGCACGATTACAGACGAAACTTTTGCCGACTCCCGGATTCAGGAGCTGCATCTTCCCCTCTCAGATGGTCCTTTTCAGGTAATCTGTGTCAAACTTGATGACTATAGCCTGCTGGAGAGGCAGCTGCCGCCCGAGGAGCTGGCTGATCTGCGGGACTGCGTATTCACCTGCCTTTCTAATTTCTTTCTATTAAGCAAAAGCTCTATGGGTATGATCACAGATATCTCCCTGGAAGAATGGGCCGTAATACTTACCCATTTAAATACCGCGACGTCCCTGGAGAAGGAGGCTGAACTGCGGAGTAATATGAGTGATTTTTTTAAAGCGATTGAAGAGCGCACCAGCCATACTGTCTCCGTCAGTATCAGCCGCCTTTGTGAGCTGGTAACAGACCTTCCGGCCATTTGCCTGGAAGCCCGGCTGGCTAACAAGAAGTATCTTCCCTGTGCCAACAGTACGACCTGGGCGGATAAGGAGGAAGGGGGCAGCATCCGTGCTGAGGTGCAGGAGGCCCTACGCTTTATCAAAGAGCATTACCGGGAGGAGATCACGATTCAGCAAATTGCAGATGCCCTTTACTTAAGTCCCTACTATCTGATGCATATTTTCAAAAGCGATATCGGCAAGACCTTCAACACCTTCCTGACAGATTTTCGCATGGAAACAGCAAAGGAACTGCTGCAAATACCTGGCTGTAAAATCTATGAAATCGCCCGGCAGGTCGGATATTCCGATGTAAAGTACTTCAATAAACTTTTTAAAAAGCACACAGGACTGACCCCCAGTGATTTTATAAGGATTCATTATGCAAAAAATTAAACGTTTTCTTTATACTCTAATCCGCAAATTTCAGGTCGGAACCCGTATCCTGATTTTTCTCATTACAATGCTTATGATTATTGCCACCGGCGCGGTCATTTTTTCTCGCTATTATGCCAAAACTATCGCAGACCAATATGTCTACGACTATCTCAGAACAGAGCATAAACGGATCATCAACAGTATGGAACTCTATATGGAAGAGATTATTATGGTTTCCCTTCGATATAAAAATACGAATGCCTTTTATGATATCCTCCAGAAACCTGACTTAACCGTATTTCAGAAGGAGAGAGCCCTGCAGGAAGCAGCGGAAGGCATACAGCCCCCTGTTTCCAGTTCCATCGGAAATGTTTATTTAATAGACAAACAGGAGACTGTCTACCAGATCGCAGTTCAAGCTACCGGTGTTCCTCTGCCGGACCTTTCTGAGTGGAGAGCGCTTGGAGATACTCCCTATTACCATATTGGAAAACTGGTCCGGTCTTCAGACGGCCGTGCATGGCTGCCTATGTATATGCAGCTCCACAATTATAATACCATGCAGACGGCTGGCGGACTGGTCTTCTATCTTCCTCAGGACCCTATCTCTGTCCTGTATGCCGGACTGCTGGCTTCCGGCGAAGAAACCGGCAGCCTGAACGGTTCCACCTTCGTTACAGACAGCAGTGGTATGATTCTGTCACACAACGATGCTTCACAATTGGGTACACGGCCTGACAATCTTATTTTTTCGGAAACCGATGCCCCCTTTTTGGTATCCACTGCAAAGATAGACGGTGAAAAATCCATCATTATATCAACTGCCTTCAGTCCCAGAAGCAGCTTGATCGGTTTTTCATGGCGCCTGGTAAGTATTCTTCCCTATGATGATCTGTTTCATGTGCTGAATCAAATCCTGGATGCGCTTTTGACCGCATGCTTTACCATGATCATACTTGCTGTTTTTCTCTCCTTCTTCCTTACTGGCCATTTGACCCGTTCTTTAAAAAGACTGCAGACCAGACTAAAAGATTTGGGCAGCGGAAACCTGGATTCCTTTTTGGACAGCAATCCCAGGGACGAACTCTGGGATCTGGAGCAGGGATACAATGAGATGGTGCAGCAGATTTGTGAGTTGTTGGAAAAAAACAGATTAGAGCAGGAGAAAAAAAGGGAACTGGAACTCACCGCCCTACAGGCTCAGATTAATCCGCACTTTCTGTATAATACACTGGATGCCATAGGCTGGATCGCAGTTATGAAGGGACAGAATGAAATAGAACAGATGGTGATGGAACTTTCCCGTTTTTTCCGGCTCAGTTTACACAAAGGGGATAAAAAAATTACGATCGAGGATGAGATGGGTATCGTCATCAGCTATGTAACCATTGAACAGCTCAGAAATCCTGGAAAATTTGATATCAAATATGAGATTGAACCGGAAATCACAGGGTTACTGGTACCCAAGATCATTCTGCAGCCTATTGTCGAGAATGCTATCAAGCACGGTGTCTCCCAGGTCCGACGCCATGGCATGATCACTGTCAGGGGATATCGGAAGGGAGATGACGTTTACCTTGAGGTATCAGATAATGGCTGCGGATTCCGTCAAAAGAGCAGTCATATACACGGAAGCGGATACGGTCTGAGAAATGTAAATGAACGTATTCAGCTGGAATATGGCAGCGAATACGGTATTTCTGTGCAGAGCATTGAAGGTGAAGGCACTACTGTGCAGATACATATCAGCTTTGAGCAATCATAAGGATCATTCAGGATAAAACCTGCCGAATGCATTTCAACCCATACTTCTCTATCTTCCTTCCAAACCGGAATGCATTCGGTGCTTCAGTTTATTCAGAGGAACCATAATACTGTCAGAAACAAAACGCACTCCCAGAAAGATTAACAAAATGCTAATTAGAAACAGAACAGCAAACATACCGCCAACCTGCCAGAGCAATTTATCCATCTGCAGATGAATTACCTGGATCAGCCGATCGCGCGACTGAGGGAGTTCACGGATGGATATAGTTCTACCCGCCAGTATATCAAACTCGGTATTTTCTGCTTCCAGAAAAGGCTGCAGTTCTTCGCTGCGCCGCCCGATTCCAAACCAGGCTCGGTCCGGTGAGACTATGGCCACAGTCTCCTGCCATGAAATCACGTTTTCTTCCTTAATGGAGTCCTGCATAAAGGAAGAAACATCCAGATCCGCAGTCAGATAGGCGATCTGCTTTCCCTCATCGGACACAGGCATCAGGTAACTCAGACATTCATAGCTGCGTGCTGTTCCTTCCCGCAAAAACCAGAGGGCGCTGTCCCCCTTTTGCTTCGTCTCGTTCCACATCTCTGCTATTCTTTCAGGTTCCAGTTCCGCATAGCGCACATTGCTGTCCCCTCTGGCGCGTTTCAGGACCCCATCCTCAATACAATAAATTCTCAAAGAAACAATGTTTCCTGAACTGCGTATAAAATCACTTATTTTTTCATTTACAGCAGTCCAGTCGTGTCTTTCAATCGCATTGGTAAACTGTGGGTTATCCCCAAACAGTCTAATCTGTTCCCCCAGCACCGCCAATTTCTGCTGATAATTCTGATACTGCTGCTCCATGTGAGATCTGGACAATGCCGTGTAATGCCTGGTGTTATAGTCTGTCAGAATGTAGAAAGCAGCTGTATTTACAAGAAGTGAAAAAATGCTTAAAAACAAAATCAGGGTTATCTTTATTTTTCTGTTATGCCGCTCCATTCCCCAGTTTCCTCCCCTGCCATTACTCCCGTTCTTTCTCTCAAGAATCGCCGTTTATGCAGCAAAAAGCCATCCGGTCATATTCCCATCCCATGCGCCTCTCTCCATGCCTTCACTTCCTCCAGCCGCTTCTTCGCCGCCTTCTCATTCCCCTCTTCCGTGGGGACATAATACGTCCGGTCTTTCAGGGAGTCAGGCATACACTGCATGGCGGCGATCTTGTCCTCTGTCTGGTGGGCGTACTGGTAGCCTTCTCCGTAATGCAGCTCCTTCATCAGTCCCGTCGGCGCGTTGCGGATCACTAAGGGATCCCTGCTTGCCAGCGGCCCCACGGCAGCCCGGTCGTCAAAAAGCGATAATTGTTCCATCATAACTCAGCCACCTTTTTTATTCGATCCATTTATTTAGCTTCTATTTTACCATGGCCTGAATGAAATATCAAACTCCATACCAGGCAAACTCATGCTTATTTGTATATAAGCAAGCAGGGGAGTCCAAGGGAAGCCGTGATCATTTTCCTTGCAGAATAGTGAATGAGCAGCCTCCCGACTTCTTTATATGGTATACTGGCATCATAGCACTGCATTGCAGACAAGATACCTGATTTACCGGATTATCGCCGGAGAACGAAAACGATTTGAGGAGGAGAAAATGAAACTATCTGCATTGATCGGACACTGGGGTCTGGAATCCGGGGAAATCCGGCAGATCCAGGACTGCGTATGGGAAGTCTCAGGAACCTATATCTTAAAGGCATATGAAAGGCTCAGTGATTTGGAGCGGAATGTACAGATTATGAAGGTGCTGCGCTCCATGGACATACCGGCAGCCGAAGTAATTTCCACCAGCGAGGGCACGGATTACTTATGCAGCGCTGAGCGCTGTTATATGGTGACAAGGAAGCTTCCCGGAGCACCAGTAAAGGATATCAAAGAGGTGAAAAAGCTCGCCTGTCAGATGGGTCAAATAATCGGCAGGCTTCATCTGGCCTTCCAGACATGTGAGGAGGAGCTGGACTTCTGGGACAACAGCCTGTTAAGCGAGATGAAGGGCTGGGTAAAGGATGAACTGAACAAAAATGGCTGGACGGTAATTGCACAGTCTGATTATGAGAACGCCGTTTCCAGCCTGGAACACGTGTATGACAGGCTTCCATTCCAGCTGATTCACAGAGACGTCCATTTTGGAAACTTCCTTTTCCAGGAAGGCGAATTTACCGGTTACATCGATTTCGACTTAAGCCAGAAAAATATCAGGATTTTTGATCTCTGCTATTTCTTGATGGGACTGCTGGCAGGGGAGGAAGGTCTCCGCCCCAGCACAAATGAATGGCTTCTGATGATCGCTGAAACAGTGGCCGGATATGAGAGCCAGATTACACTGACAGCCGTGGAAAAGGAGGCATTTCCCTGGGTAATGGAAAATATCGAGCTTCTCTTCGCCTCCTGGTTCACCGGAATTTCCGACTTACGGTGCGCGGAGGATGCGGCAAAGCTGTTTCATTTTGTGCAGGAAAATGAAACAGCGATAACGGATACGCTAAAATTGTAAGCGTTTAATACCTGAAGAGGGAGTGTTTTAAGAATACCTCTAAAACACTCCCAAGAGAAAATACCGGCGAAACACTCCGCCGGTGGACCGTCCTGCTGTCCAGCCGACAGCGGCCATGTTGTTTCATTCATTTCATTAGCAGTTGTGATTCGGCTGGTGTGAAACGATCATCCGGATAACATGCAAAGGTCAGCTTTCCGTTGTTTTTTCTTATGCTTTCGCTCACAAACGAATAGTAGTATTTTCCCAGAAGGCTTATATAAATATCCAGATCCAGTCTAGTAGTCAGCGTCTCCGGAAATTTTCCGCCCGACAGTTTATTTTCTTTTTTTGTTTTGTATTTTTTCTTTTCTGAAACTCCAACATCCTCAACAAATTCAATCCTGAAAAAAGCTGCTGCATTCAGATAATATCATCATGCGGCAACTTCTTTCACTGGTATTCACCATATTTAGTTCAAATACTTTAGATCCTTCATAAATTTTACGACAATGGGTTTTTCCTCTATGGGTACCTGAACATTCATAACCGTATTTTTTATTCTAGTTATGTGCATGTTTCCAATGTATACGTTCCATAATACTTTAGGCTGAGAAAATTTTCAGAATATCCACTCTGTAAACTCAACTCCAATCTGATCCTTAATGTATGCAGTACCACTTTTTCCCAACTCTTCCACAGGTATGGTAATACAATTATCAACATACTCATAACCACAATTTTGGGTATTCTTTTGAAATTCCTCAAGTGTTATTGTTTCCGTGGGTATTCTTTTGATACAATACAGAGTTACTGCTATTACAATGGCAATGACTATACCAAAAATAATTAAAACTTTTTTTCTTCTTTCACCTTAATTTCGTTTTTACCAGTTCCTGTCTTTCTAAATACTTACATTGCATGAGGCAGTCCGTTAAAAATGGAGTCGAGCAGGGAAGATTATATCTCCCCCCTCTCCCCATCATTATATACCTTTTACAAATGGCAGTTCAACAAGACTTCAAAGTATGTCTTTCAATACAATAATCCAAACAAGCTACAAGCACTGCTTTTGATAACCCTTCTTAGCGGTATTCTGCCACCCCCGATGAACAATCCACCCATAAATATAGATTCGGCATGGTCTAGGTAAAGGGCGCATAAGGATGCGCCATGAGCCAGTTATATCGGCTCGTTGGCCCGATGTGAAACAACCTCACTTTTCCGGGAATTATAAAAAATCTCAGGGGCAAAAAGTGTGTAGGTTAAAGGCCAAGTGGCTTGACGCCACCCGATTGGAGGACATCGCCCGACAAAACCGGGCGAATACCTATAGACTCAATTTTAATGCTCTCTGTAAAACTTCAAAGCCATTTTTAAGTACTTTTTTTATTAAATTCTTCTCATCATCTGCCCATTTTGGCAAAAAATCTTCACCACTCTTCTTTAGTGACGGCAAATTACAACCGTAAAATAATTTATCATAAATATTTTGAATTTCTTCCGATTTACTGTCTCCTAAAAAATCACAGTCTATCGATTTTGCCATATCTGATAGAATATTCCAACATGTTATAATTACATTACAGTCTAAAATTTGCATGTCTAACTTTTTTAATATATCGTCTGTTATCTGCAGAACTTCAGAATCAATACTATATCCTTTACTTTCTGTAAAAGCCTTAGCCTCTCCAACATTTGCAAAAAATTTTATCTTTTTGTCCTCATCTTGTAAAAAGCCATCAATTTCATCTGTATACCAAAGTGTGCAATATTCTGTTTGATTGACTTTAAACTTTATAGGATAAAATTCTATTATTTCCTCTTTATTCAAAATCACGAACACCCCATTTTTTTATTTGGTTGTATTCACTACCTGGACCAGTTTTGTAATTTCCTGCACCATATTTTTCATCCATTTAACCGTTTGGCGAAATCTTTGCCACGCTCTCCTTTATACGGTCGACTGCCTTTGGCCCATTTAGGAACCTCTAAAGTCTTTTCTTTCCCTGATCCTGATTTAGGCTTCTTATATTCTCGTTCCTCACTCTCAGAATCCCCTTAGCACTGACGCTGAACCCTCATAACTTTTACGCCTTTTTCTCTGTTCTTCTGGAAAAAGGCGGTAAATCAATTACTGTGTTTTTATTTCTTTCATCTTATCACAAGCCTTTATCAAATGACAGCCTTTATTACTCCGGCTCCCGGTATTCCGTATGATTTTTCAGCATCCCCTACACGATATTGACCAACCTGCGGGCGATGCAGATCAGCGCCTGCTGTTTATTCTTTCCTTCCGCTACTCTTTTCAGATAATACTCCTGGAATACTTTATTCCTCGGCGTTCCGTTGGTGGATATCTGAATCATTCGGATGGCTAAAAAGTAAAATAGACTGCAACAGTCTGTTTCCCTGCTACGGGCACATATCCCTCCCTTTTTTTCCGCCGAAGAAAAGTTAATCGGGCATATCCCTGCTAATTTCGCCTGCTTATTGGCTTTGGGAAATCGGTTGATGTCTCCAATTTCTGACAGCATATTTGCCGCTGTTATTACCTCCATTCCAGGCATGGTCATCCGTGTGCAGTTGAATGTCGATAAGCGTTATGTACCGAATTACGCCCTACGGCAACGGCCATCGCAAGGGGGATTAAGCCTGTCTGCTTCCCTAACCTCGGATTTCACAAGTTATTCTCCTTTCGGAGTTGTCGTATTTTAACTCTGAAAAGGAGTATCCGCAAGTCATTTGGGATCAGTACTGAATGTTTGTGAAATGTGATACAAAAATGGCGGACTGATTTGTGTCATAGTGGTATCGCCAGAAAAGAAAAGGAACTAGCAGCCAATATCATATAACCGCTGGTTCATTACTATGTTTTTCTGGCAGTTTCAATCAGCCACTTTTCTCTCCCTTATACCCCTTGGTGTGCGCCATTTTACCATGGAACCAACCCGCATGTCAATTTCCTTTTCCTTGTGTTTTTCTTGCTGGTTCCTTACTTTTGGTATTCATTTCAAAGGTCGAAAAATAATCTGCTGGGTGGCTTTGCGGCACCCAAATTTTGTAATAAATCGGATTCTCCCACCCAAAACGCCCGAAACACCACAAAATCAAAGGATTATGGGGTGGCTCAGAAATACTCCCGGCTAATAACAGTTTTTCGGCAAAGCGGCACCCTTAGCGGGGATGTCTCTGATTCATGATTTTTCCTGCCCCTGTGGCGCGCCATGACCGCCCGTGTTGCCCTTTTCCGACCGACTTCGGAAAGATGTACCATGAACCATGTATATCAGCTCGTTGACCCGATGTGAAACAACCGTCATTTTCCGAAAATCAAGAAAAATTGCAGGGTCGAAATGTGTGCTGGTTAAAAGCTGGGTGGCTTTGACGCCACCCAGCCGTGGGACATTGCCCGGCAAAGCCGGGCCAAATACTATTTATGTTAGATTCCGAGTATTCTTGTAAAAATCGCATATTCCCTTTTGGGGATCATAATACTCCCAATTTAAATAATAGTTAATTGCCAATGCAGTTTCTTCCCACGATTCTCTTGCGCATCCTTCCAGTAACTTTTTTATTTCTTCTGTAATATAATTTATATTTTCCTCCATATTAGAACCCTTAACAATAAATACTGATCTTATTAACATTGCCCCTATCCCCTTGGATAATTTCTCTAATCGCTTCGGAGTCATTATTCTAAAAGAAAAGCAATCTGCACCTTTATCACCTTCAGTATTTATACATGCTTCTAAATGCATAACAAAGTCTTCTATATCCTCTGGTTCCTCAACATCTAAAATACAATCTAAAATTGGTATAACCATTTAAACCTCCTAGAAAAATATCAGTCTTCAATAATGCCCACATGATAATTTGTTAATTTATTTCCCGCTGAATCAAACATTTCAAAGTTTGCCTCGTAAACCCCCTTCGTTTTTTTAGTCATAATTCTGAAAGACTTTGTACCATCTTTACTCGTGTATTTAATCAAACCATTTTCCATTGTCGTTTTATATCCTTTTCCGACAAATTTCTGACCTGCTTCCATTACTGTATTCACATCTACATTTGTTCCGGATAGTCCATCAATTTCCTCAGAGTTCTTTGCTAATTCAGCTAATTCATCTGCTGAAGGTGGTTCCTTAGTCTTAGAATCCCCCTTGGCACTGACGCTGAACCCTCATAACTTTTGCGCCCTTTTATCTGTTCTTTTGGAAAAGGCAGTAAACCAATTACTGTGTTTTATGCTTCTTTCATCTTAGCACAAAGTATTCGTAACCGACAACCATTATTGCTCTGGTTCCCGGTATTCTGTGTGATTTTTCAACATTCCGTACACGATATTCACCAGTCGTCTGGCAATACAGATTAACGCCTGCTGTTTATTCTATCATTCTGCCACTCTTTTAAGGTAATACTCCCGAAACACCTTATTCCTCGGCGTTCCATTCGTGGAAATCTGAATCATCTGAATTGCCAGAAAGTAAAAAATTGCTTGTAGCCGCCTGTTTCCCTGCTTCGGGTACATATCCTTTCCTTTTCCCGCTGACGAAAAGTTGATCGGGCATATTCCTGCGAACTTTGCCAGCTTATTGGCGTTGGGAAAACGGTTGATGTCTCCTATCTCTGACAACATATTCGCAGCGGTTGTCACGTCAACACCTGGCATGGTCATCAATGTACAGTTAAATGACGGCAGCATAGTTTCTATCGCTGTCTCCACAATCTCAAGCTGTTCCCGGTAATGCTCCAAGTCTCCTGTAATATTTCGCGTGATGGCATCCCGACTCTCCTGATGCTCCCTTGTGGTCTGACCGTCCATACGTACCAGTTCTAATATTTTCCCTGCCCGTTTGATGGAGCAGTTATTGTGGCTGATTGGGCGCAGTTCTGCCACCAGTTCTTCCGCGGTCTTCCCTTTTAGGTGTTCCTGTGACGGATATCTAAGCCAGAAATAAAGCGCTGTCCTTCGGCTGATATCACCAAAGAATTGTTTGTAGCTCGGGTACGCTACGCAAAGCTGTTCATATAATTGATTCTTTAATCTCTGCTGATGGGAACAGATGTTGTCCCGGCGATTCACCAACTGGCTTAAAGTCCAATAAGCATCAGCCGGCACGGCATCCGGCAGTTTGTCCAGCATATTGATTAGTACAAGTGCGACCGCTTCTGCGTCGTAACTGTCATTTTTTTGATACTTCGGTACGCTTTTTCTCTGGGCATATGACAACGCGGTATTCACGTCTTTCACCATACAGCCTTTTTCAATCAGCCACACCGCCAGCGCGCAGCCATAGCCGTAGGCATTCTCTAATCCGTATGCCGCTGTCTTTTCTTCTGTTAAAAAGCGGCTTACTTTCCTTGTCAGCTTATGGAACTCTGATGGTTTGTTTTCAAAGGTGATCTCCCCCAGCTTTTCGGAGTTGTCGTATGTTAACTCTGAAAAGGAGCATCCGCAAGTCATTTGGGAGCAGCTCTGAATGTTTGTGAAATGTGATGCAGAAATGGCAGGCAGATTTGTGACATAGTAGTATCTCTGGAAAAGAAAAGGAACCAGCAGCCAATATCATCTGACTACTGGTTCATCACTATGTTTTTCTGGCAGCTACAATCAGCCTCTTTTCTTTCCCCCTTATACCCCCTGGTGTGCGCCATTTTACCATGGAGCCAAACCGCAGGTCAATTTCCTTTTCCTTGCATTTTTCTTACCGGTTCCTTACTTTTGGTATTCATTTCAAAGGTCGAAAAATAATCTGTTGGGTGGCTTGGCGGCACCCAAGTTTTGTAATAAATCTGATTCTGCCACCCAAAACGCCCGAAACACCACAAAATCAAAGGATTATGGGGTGGCTCAGAAATACTTCCGGCTAATAGCAGTTTTTGCGGTAAAGTAACACCCTTAGCAGGGAGGTCTCTAATTAATGATTTTTCTTGCCTCTGTGACACGCCGTGACCGCCCGTGTTGCCTTTTTCTGGCAGGACTCGGAAAAGATGTACCATGTACCAAGTATCTCGGCTCGTTGGCCCAATGTGAAACAGCCTCACTTTTCCGAGAATCATGACAAATCGCAGGGTCGAAAAGTGTGCAGGTTAAAGTCTGGGGTGGCTTAACGCCACCCAGTCGAAGGACATTGCCCGGCAAAGCCGGGCAAATAAAAAATAATAATTATAAAGGATTACCACATTTCCACTCTGGTATTAGCAGAGAAAAATCACTTAAATATCTAGTTAGCTCTTCTTCGAGGTTATAAATTCCACAAATACCTTCTAATATTCTGTCACTTTCCAAAATTGAATCAGAAATTTCCAATCCATTATCATAGTATTCCACTGGTATTTCATAATCACGGATTTGGAAATAAGTACTTTGAACTTTTTGTTCACTAATAGTTTTTGTGATTTCTCTATAATGTCCTTCTGTACTCAGCTCATAACCAAAAACTGTTATAAAATGTCTAAGTCTTGAATCCGTAGGCTTTAGTTCCGCTGCCAGCGTACAGCCAGTTATTAGATCATTAATCTGTTTAATAGATAATTTCACGTTATATCACCTCTAATCCATATTAAAAAATATTCTAATTTCTTTACCACTTGCAGGATAAATTTGTAAATGTGGCATAGCTCCGTCAGGATTATCCAAACTGTGACCTAAAAGCCAGCCATCATTTCCAGCTTCTGTATCCCAATGGTATGTATTCGCTTTTGTACCATACATATTTTTTACATCCATTGCATCCATACCAGTTGTATTTGTGTATCCATCACTCTGATATAAATTTAAAAATAACTCTTCCGCCTCAGATTTACTATTTACAGTTACCGACTTTGCGCCATTAGTTAATTGATCAGCAGCATCTTTTACAGTCTTAGAGGACCACTTTATTGACTCAGAATCCCCCTTGGCACTGACGCTGAACCCCCATAACTTTTACGCCTTTTTCTCTGTTCTTTTGGAAAAGGCGGTAAACCAATTACTGTGTTTCTATTGCTTTCATCTTAGCACAAACTGTTCGCAACCGACAACCGTTATTGCTCCGGTTCCCGGTATTCTGTGTGGTTCTTTAACATTCCGTACACGATATTCACCAGACGTCTGGCAATGCAAATCAGCGCCTGCTGTTTATTCTTACCTTCTGCCACTCTCTTTAAGTAATACTCTCGAAACGCTTTATTCCTCGGCGTTCCATTCGTAGAAACTTGAATCATCTGGATTGCCAGAAAGTAAAAAATCACCTGTAACCGCCTGTTTCCCTGCTTTGGACACATATCTTTCCCTTTCCCGGCAGACGAAAAATTGATTGGGCATATTCCGGCGAACTTCGCCAGCTTATTGGCATTGGGGAAACGGTTGATATCTCCGATCTCTGACTGCATATTTGCCGCTGTTGTCACATCCACTCCCGGCATGGTCGTCAAAGTACAGTTAAATGACGGCAGCATAGTTTCTATCGCTTTTTCCACAACCTCAAGCTGTTCCCGGTAATGCTCCAAGTCTCCCGCAATACTTCGCGTGATGGCATCCCGACTCTCCTGATGCTCCCTTGTGGTCTGACCGTCCATACGTACCAGTTCTAATATTTTCTCTGCCCGTTTGATGGAGCAGTTATTGTGGCTGACCGGGCGCAGTTCTGCCGCCAGTTCTTCCGCTGTCTTTCCCTGCAAGCATTTCGGCGATGGGTATTTGAGCCAGAAATGCAAGGCCGTAGCCCGGCTGATATCTCCGAAGAAGCCTTTGTAGCTGGAATAAAGCACACAAAGCTGCTCATGCAGTTGTTTCTTTAATCTCTGCTGATGAGAGCAGATGTTATCCCGGCGGTTCACCAACTGACCCAACGTCCAGTAAGCATCGTCCCGCACGGCGTTGGGCAGTTTGTCCAACATATTAATCAGCACAAGTGCAACCGCTTCTGCGTCATAGCTGTCATTTTTCTGATACATCGGAACGCTTTTTCTCTGGGCGTAGGACAATGCTGTGTTTACGTCTTTCACAGTGTAGCCTTTCTCTAAAAGCCAAACCGCCAGCGCACGGCCATAGCCGTATGCATTCTCCAATCCATATACCGCTGTCTTTTCTTCCGTCACAAACCGACTGACTTTTCTCGCCAGCTTATGGAATTCTGATGGTTTGTTCTCAAAGGTAATCTCGCCTAATTTCTGATTCCAGCAGTCAAGCATGACCGCCGTGTGTGTTTCGTTATGCAGGTCAATCCCCACATAGATGATGTTTTCATTTCTCGTCTGAATCCTTCCTTTTCATCCTGTCTCCATCCGTAATCAAAAAATCACCGGCAACCTCAGCTGATAAGCGTTATGTGCCGAATTACGCCCTACGGCAACGGCCATCGCAAGGGGGATTAAGCCTGTCTGCTTCCCTAACCTCGGATTTCACAGGTTATTCTCCTGTCGGAGTTGTCGTATGTTAACTCTGAATAGGAACATCCGCAAGTCATTTGGAAGCAGTTCTGAATGTTTGTGAAATGTGATGCAGAAATGGCAGGCTGATTTGTGACATAGTAGTATCTCCAGAAAAGAAAATGAACCAGCAGCCAATATCATCTGACTACTGGTTCATCACTATGTTATTCTGGCAGCTACAATCAGCCTCTTTTCTTTCCCCCTTATCCCCCCTGGTGTGCGCCATTTTACCATAGAACCAACCCACAGGTCAATTTCCTTTTCCTTGCGTTTTTCTTACCGGTTCTTTACTATCGGTATTCAATTCAAAGGTCGAAAAATAATCTGCTGGGTGACTTGGCGGCACCCAGCTTTTCTCATTTCCAGAATTTTGCCACCCAAAATGCTTGAATCGCCCACATTAAAGGCTTTTGGGGGTGGCAAAGCTACAAAATCACTATATCAGGCAGTCAACTTTTTTCGAGTCCCAATCCAGCGATTTTCTTTCATCCGGTTTCCATTGGTCCGCTCCCATCATCCTCTTTCCCCTGTGACGCGCCGTGACCTCCCGTGTTGCCGATTTGATTTGGAAACGGGATCGGAAAGATGTACCAAAAAGCAGGTTTCTAGGGAAAATCGCAGGGTCAAAAAGTGTGCGGGTTAAAGGTTGGGTGGCTTGACGCCACCCAGACCAGAGGACATCGCCCGGCAAAGCCGGGCGAATCTTTACTATCAATACAAAAAACAAGATAGAAATTTATCCTTATTTTTTATATTTACATTTAAACTCTCTAACCATTCAAATGACTCATTCAACTGTTTTCCCACAAGTTCTTTTCTCTCTTTTTTAATATAATCTGTATCAAATTCGCTATCTACAATATCTTTAATAAATTTAAAGCATTGCACCTCTTCATCATCAAAAAACATTCCATCAAAGATGCCAATTAAATCCTCTAATTCTTGATACTGCTGTTCATCCATTACTATTTTCATACTTACCTCACTTAAGCTGTATAATTTTATTTATTACATGCCCTGGATTAGCTGATGTAGAATGTTCTGCTCTTTGAGCAATTATCTGTAATTCCTTAAATCCTTGATTTTTTGCTTGCTCCTTTACAGTATTTAACCAAGTTTTAAATTCACTAGCACCGATTTGATTTGGAATATCTCCTTCATTCGAATAAATTGCTAAATCCTTCAAAATTAATCGGTCTCCCTCCACTTCCACCTCTGCCAATGCATCTATTCTATGTCCATCAACATCTATAGAATCCTCATACAAATCACCAGTTTTGAATTTAGCTTTAGAATCCCCCTTGGCACTGACGCTGAGCCCTCATAACTTTTACGCCTTTTTCTCTGTTCTTTTGGAAAAGACGGCAAACCAATCTCTATGTTTCTGTTTTTTATCCTAACACAAAGTGTTCGTAACCGACAACCATTATTGCTCTGGTTCCCGGTATTCTGTATGGTTTTTCAGCATTCCATACACGATATTCACTAATCTGCGGGCGATACAGATCAACGCCTGCTGTATATTCTTCCCTTCTGCCACTCTCTTTAAGTAATACTCCCGGAATACCTTATTCCTCGGCGTTCCATTCGTGGAAATCTGAATCATCTAGATTGCCAGAAAGTAAAAAATCGCCGGTTTCCCTGTTTTGGACACATATCTTTCCCTTTTCCAGCAGATGAAAAGTTGATTGGGCATATCCCGGCGAATTTCGCCAGTTTATTGACATTGGGAAAGCTGTTGATATCTCCTATCTCTGACAGCATATTCGCAGCAGTTGTCATGTCAACACCCGGCATAGTCATTAAGGTACAGTTAAATGAAGACAGCATAGTTTCTATCGCTGTTTCCACAATCTTAAGCTGTTCCCCGTAATGCTCCAAATCACCAGTAATACTTTGTGTTACGGCATCCCGGCTCTCCTGGTGTTCCCTGGTGGTCTGACCGTCAGTACGCACCAGTTCCAATATCTTTTTTACCAACTGGCCTAGTGTCCAGTAAACATCAGCCAGTATGGCATCCGGCAGTTTATCCAGCATATTGATTAATACGAGCGCAACAGCTTCCGCATCATAGCTGTCGTTTTTTTGATACATTGGAACGCTTTTTCTCTTGGCATAGAACAACGCTGTATTCACGTCTTTCACCATACAGCCTTTTTCAATCAGCCACACTGCAAGCGCATGGCCATCGCCGTAGGCATTCTCTAATCCGTATGCCGCTGTCTTTTCTTCTGTTAAAAGCGACTTACTTTCCTTGTCAGCTTATGGAACTCTGACGGTTTGTTTTCAAAGGTGATTTCACCCAGCTTTTGGTTCCAACAATCAAGCATAACCGCCGTGTGTGTTTCCTTATGCAGGTCAATCCCCACATAGATGATGTTTTCTTTTCTCGTCTGAATCCATCCTTTTTCTCCTGTCGGAGTTGTCGTATGTTAACTCTGAAAAGGAACATCCGCAAGTCATTTGGGAGCAGTTCTGAATGTTTGTGAAATGTGATACAAAAATGGCGGGCTGATTTGTGACATAGTCGTATCGCCAGAAAAGAAAAGGAACCAGCAGTCAATATCATCTGACTACTGGTTCATCACTATGTTTTTCTGGCAGATACAATCGGCATCTTTTCCCCTTAATCCTCCCTGATGTGCGCCATTTTACCATGGAACCAACCCGCAGATCAATTTCCTTTTCCTTGTGTTTTTCTTAATGGTTCCTTACTGGCAACACGTATCTCAAGGGTTGAAAAATAATCTGTTGGTGGCTTGGCAGCACCCAGCTTTTTTCATTTCCAGAATTTTGCCACCCAAAATGCTTCAGTAGCCCACATAAAAGGCTTTTTCTGGGTGGCAAAGCTATAAAATCACTATACTAGGCAGTCAACTTTTTTTGAGTCCCGATCCAGCGGTTTTCTTTTATCCGGTTTCCATTGGTCCGCTCCCATCATCCTCTTGCCCCTGTGACGTGCCTTGACCGCCCGTGTTGCCGATTTGGAAGCGGGATCGGAAAGATGTACCAAAAAGCAGGTGAATCGGCCCGTTGCCCCAATTTGAAATAGGGCTATTTCCCTGGAATTCAAGGAAAAATCTCCGGGTCGCAATGTGTGCGGGTTAAAGGTCGGGTGGCATTGCGCCACCTCAACCGTGGTACATCGCCCGGCAAAGCCGGGCGAACACAAGCCTCAAAAATCACTCGATAATTCTCCATTTAACTCGCTCTGCTTCAATTAGAATAAAATCATTGTACTTTAAATGTGCTTCATTATACGGATCAAACCCTTCCCATTCCGTCCAATAAAAGTACTCACTATTTTTTTCAATCTTTGCAAAGTTTATTTCTGTTCTCTGAGAACTCTGACCTCCTATTGGTGCTAAAAAATTAAAGCGTGTTGTATATTGAAAAAGGATTTCAATGGAAAAAGGATTATCATCCAATCGTTGAAACAGCAAATATAAATTATTATCATTATATTCATGACTAACACGATTCTTATCCACAAAATTTCCACTTTCAAACCTATATCCCACTAACGTAGAATCTCGAAAATTATTATATAATTGTTGAAGCTTTTCAATATCATCTGTAGTTTTAACTTCATTCCATGCCATTTATATCCTCTCCTTTAATTAATACCAAAATAATCCAATATCCACTGCTCTGTGCTACTAACTGCGCCGCTACTATTTTTCAACTTATAGCTTGACCAACTACCTTTTGTTGGATCATTAGGATTTGTATTGTATTGCTCAATTTTGATTCTCTCAGATGAGATATCCATCACTCGAATTCCATTTTCATCATAGATAATAACGTGGCCATCCTTTGTAGTATAATAACTGTTTGGTGCTGCTTTAGTCGGAATCTTTCCCCCTGAACGTCCACCTGTTGATAAAGAGCCGTTATCAGTTAATGAATCAAAATAATCCTCACTTAATTGTCCTTGATTTTTTAAATTGTGTGGATTAACTTCTGGAGTATCAGAATCCCCCTCAATTGGAAGTATTGTAATCCCTGCTCCAAGACTACCGGATATATCGCCGGATACATCTGCTGGTATTAATATCTCATACGTATTTCCATAAATATCCTGGACAGCCACCAGCTTACTTTGTGTATCAACCAGCTTATTCGGCTTTGGCATCAAGGCCTCAACTATTGAAAGAAATGCTATATTATACCCCAATTGTATTCCGGCTTCAAATGCTCCTCTTGAATCACCGGACGCTCCTGTTTCATTAACCGTTTCAATGAACTTTTCGTTATATAATTCTGCCAACTCATTATTGATATACAGATAATTACCCATTATGTAATTCCCTGTATCTTTTATTATAACGTCCATTGCAACGCCAAAATTTTCTATTCCAAACTGGACCCCCTTCATAAACACAGCACAATTCTGAACTGATTCATGTTTCATTGCTTCTCTAATCAGTTTCTTAACAAAACTTTCTTTGTCTTTTGCTTCTGCATATTTTATGGATAAATCACGCTGGATTTTATTTTCTTTTGGCATTTTGCTTATACCAGGTGAAAGGATTCCTTCTGTTTTATGTCCACTCGGATCAACATAATTCAGCGGACTGTTCTTCGTATAAGCATACCGGTTCAGCGTCAGCGGGTCTGTGATATCCCCCAGATACGTATCCTCCTGGAAGAATCTTCCCTTATCTGCATTATAATACCTCGCCCGCAAATACTCAAGTCCGGTATTCGGATTATAGCTCTCTGCATTATACCCATAGAAGTCTGTATGCTCTGTACTTCCCAGCGTCACCTTCCCATATGGATCATACTGGTACACGCTCGTCACCATTCCATTATACCACGTATTCGCCGTCACGCTTCCCCGGCCGTCATATAAGTAATAGCTCGTCTCATTATGGTCCACTCCGCGCGCTTCATTCCAGATATTATTCCGTGACAGCCGCTGCCTTCCTTTATAGCTGTAGCTCTCCGTCGCCCCGCTGTTCACCGTATAAGCGGTCAGCACCTCCGTATACTGCCGGTTCGTGTCATTCACATATTCCGTCAGGTCATAGGCTCTTCCCGTTGCAGAACAGATATAGCTGAACAAATCGCCTTCCGCCGTCAAGCTTCCATCTTCATTCTCATGATTCTCCGGCATGAAGATTTCACCGCTCACATTCTTTCCGTAACCGCATTCCGCTTCCGGATTGTAATTCAGCTGGAACGTCCGGTTCCCGTCTCCGTCATAGGCGGCTGCCATCAGAAGCTTCTGTCCATCCTTTACCGCTTTTAACCGGTTCTCCGTATCGTACTGGTACGTCGTCTCCGCATAATTCATCAGGCATTCCTGGGTCAGATTTCCATTGGCATCGTATTTGTACGTGTAGCGTTTCGTCAGATTCCCTTCGCAGACCACCGCGCTTACCATCTGGTTATCCGCATTGTAGGTATACGTCGTCTTATCCGGGTTTGCATACGTAAATGCTTTCTGCTTCTTTGCCATTGTTCGGTTTCCGACGCTGTCATACTCATACGTATAGGTAGTCTTGTCGAACATTCCCTTATCTTCTTTGCACTCGATGAGCTGGCCGTTATCATCGTACCTGAATGTCCGCTTTGTCGTCTGCCACTCCGGATTCTGGTTCTGCCACGGGTTATCAGAAACATGGACGCACTCTCCATCCGGGCCGCCCTTGTGGCCGAAATCCTTATTCGAAGCAAACAGGCACTCTTTGGCCGTCTCATTGGTAATCAGGCCAGCGTCATTATACATGTACTGATAATCGGAAATCAGGAAGCCGCAGGAACATAAATTCTCTGCTTCCACGATCTGGTCTCTCGCATTGTACGTGTAAGTGCTGGTGCTTCCATCCGCCCTCTTCACCCTCGTAAGCCGGTTTAAGGGATCGTAGCTGTAAAATGTCTCCCGGCCGTCACGATCCACGATTTTTGTGATATTATCATTCTTGTCGTAGGTATAGACTACCGCGTACCCATCCGGATACAGGATCTTCTGCAGGTTGTCCGCTTCATCATAGAAATATTCCACGGTCTTCCCGGAGCCATTCGCGGCGGTCTTCAGTCTGCCGAGCGCATCGTACGTATAGCTGCTTTCTCCGGTAATGTCCTCCATGGAGATTCTCTGCCCCATCACATTATAGCCCATCTGGACCGGGTGATCGGCTTCAGCGCCGTTCTGGTCTTCGTACGTCTTTTCCACAAGCCCGTTCAGGACATCGTAATCGTAGCGGATCGTGTCGCCCTTCGCTGTCATCCGCTCTGTCATCCGGCCGCCGGCATCATAAGCGAACTGCTCTTTCCTGCCCATCGGGCTGGTTAAAGAGGTCATGTTGCCTTCCAGGTCATACGCATACTTCGTTACATTCTTCTCAGCATTAGTCATTGCTGTGATATTTCCCATCACGTCGTACGCATACAGAGTGTCATTTCCCATCGGGTCGGTAACCATAGTCAGACGATCCAGAATATCGTACTGGAAATGGGTGATCAGGCCATCCGTCGCCTTCGCGGCCGTCACATTACCATGGTTATCATACGTAAACTCCTGGCTCAGGCCCATCTTATCGGTCAGGGCTGTAATTCTGCTTCCCGCATCATAGGTAACAGACTGTGTCTGGTTCAGCGGGTCAGCTGCCGTAATCTGCCGGTTGTCCTTATCGTAAGTATTCCTGTAAATATAGCCCTTCGGGTCTGTCAGCGCCGTTATATTGTAGTTGTTATCATACGCGTAGCTGGTGGTGCGGTCTCCCGGCCTCGTTACAGAAGTTACATTTCCTACCATGTCATAGGTAAACTTCGTCGCCTTTCCTTCCGGATCCACGCTTTCCTTCATCTGGTCAATCAGGTCATAGACGTAGGTGTTCTTATGGCCCATGGCATTCGTCACCGCATTTAAATTACCGCGTATGTCATACTCGTAGGTCTCCACTCCGCCCTTTGCGTTGACTGCCTTCGTCATCCGGTGCATAATATCGTATTCAAAGGCCGTGGTACGGCCAAGGCTGTCTGTATCCTTTGTGATATTGTCACCATTATCATACGTAAAGCGGCGATTTAGTCCCAGTGGTGTTGTAATTCCAGTCAGGCGGTGGACAGCGTCATATGTATATGCATACTCTCCGCCATTTTTCTGTGTCATCTTCGTTACCATGCGGTTTAAGTCCACCTCATAGGCGGTTACATTCCCCATGGCGTCGGTGATACTCGTTAATTCGTCGTGCTTATCGTAGGTATAGCTGGTCTCCGCCCCCTTCGGCGATATTTCCTTTACCAGATTGCCCATCACATCGTACTGATATTCCGTAATCAGTCCATTGGCATCCTTTGCCTTTGTCATGCGGCTTAACGCATCGTAACGGTACTCCTGCTTACTTCCCTCCGGTGTTGTAATGGAAAGAAGGCGGGACAGTTCATCGTACTCATAACCGGTACTATTGCCATTTCCATCCTGCAGTGCAGTCATGCGGTTCAGGACATCATACGAATATGCGTTTTTTACTCCGTTTCCATCTGTAGCCTCCGTCAGATTACCGTTTGCATCGTAGGCAAATGCAGTCGCTGCTCCCAGCGGGTCAACCTTTCCGGTAATCCGGTTGATGGCGTCGTATGCGTAGGTATAGACAGCTTCGCCCGGCTCTGTGATCCCGATCACGTTTCCTACCTTGTCGTATTCGTAGGATGTCGCCGTGCCATCGGCCTCAGTGACACGGATCAGGCGGTCGAGGGCGTCATATTCATACGCTGTCGCCGCCCCGTCGGTTCCGGTCGCGCGGATCAGGCGGTTAAACTTGTCATATTCATAGACCGCAGCTCTTCCGATCGTATCCGTCTGTTTGATCAGATTTCCGGCAAGGTCATATTCGTAGACCATGGTATTTCCGGTATTATCAGAAGCTTTTACTATCCGCCCCATGGAATCGTATTCATAGGTGGTCTCCACCCCTGCCTCGTCGGTGCTGGCACTCATCTGGCCCTTTGCATCATGTTCCATGGAAACCTTGTCTCCATCCGGCATGGTCATGCTGATCAGATTGCCTTCCGCGTCATACTCATAGGCATATGCCCCGCTCATGGCGTCAGTCATCTTAACGGTACGGCTTAACGCGTCGTACTCCATGGAGGTCTCACCCTTTAATGCATCGGTCATCTTTAAGACGTTGCCGAGAGAATCGTAATCCATGGCGGTCACGCTTCCGGCCGCGTCGGTGACGGCCCGCATCTGGCCAAGAACGTCATAATGGTATGTACTGCTGTTTCCCAACGCGTCTGTTGTCTTTAATAACCTTCCATTCAAATCGTAATCGCTGCCGGTGGTCTGCCCCAGAGCGTCGGTGATCTCCTTCAGTCTTCCGGCCGCGTCATAAGCGTATTCGGTATTGTGGCCGTTGCCATCGGTTGTCCCGGTCTGGTTTCCGGCCGCATCATACGTATATTCCGTAACACCGCCCAGCGGATCCACACTTCTCACCAGACGATTGCTGCGGTCATACTCAAATGTATAGACGCGGGTTTCATCATCAGTGATCCGAATGATATTGCCGTTTCCATCATAGGACATCGCCGTTACAAGGCCATTCTGTGCGGTCGTGCTGACGATATGGCCGGCACGGTCATACGTGTAGGAAACTTCACTTCCGTCCGGATAGATGGTCTTCTTCACATTTCCATTCCTGTCATACCAGTAATACACGGTATTTCCCAGAGCATCTTCCATCGTAACGGGAACGCCAAGGAGCTTGTGATATCCTGCTTTTACCGTATTTCCCAGACGGTCTGTTGCTGCAGTTGTATGTCCTTTGCCGTCTAATGTGTAGGTCATATCATTTCCGAGGGCATCGGTTACTTTTATCAGGCGGTCGCGGCTGTCATAAGCGTAGGAAGTGACATTGCCTTTGGCATCGGTTTCTCTCACTTTGTTATAGTTTTCATCGTACTCATAGGTCAGGGTATTTCCCATGGCATCCGTACCGGACAGAATGTTATACATCCGGTCATAGGTGAAATCTGTTTTCACACCCATGGCGTCCGTAATCGACAGAACACAGCCGGCAGGATCGAACTCGTAACTGGTCGTTCCACCATCTTTCGCAGTCTCTGAGACACGCCGGCCTTTCCGATCATAGACAAATACCTCGGAGCTGCCCAGCGGGTCGCCGGCTGTCAGCTGACGGTTCATCTCATCATAGGTGAAGGTATACGTATTTCCCTCTCCGTCGGTATAGCTCACAGGGACGGCTCCGTCATACGTATACGTACTGGTTCCGCCATTTCCGTCTGTCATGGAGATCATGCGGTTTACTTCATCGTAGCTCCAGGAGACAGTGTTCCCTTCCGCATCTGTCATAGAGAGCAGATTTCCCTGTTCATCGTAGATAAATGAAGTAGTATTCCCTTCATAATCCGTGGCAGTCAGCGGCTGATTCTGTTCGTTGTAGGTGTAGGAAGCCTGGCTGCCGTCTTCTCTGGTGATGGTCAGAACGTTTCCATTATCATCGTAGGCATAGGAGATCGTAACCCCCAGTTCATCCGTTTCAGAAGCAAGATGGCCCGACGCATCATATTCTCTGGCTATCGAAGAACCATCCGGATACACGATCTTTGTGGTACGCTTCTGCTCATCGAACCAGTATACCGTTCCATTTCCCTTATTATCAGTGGCGATGGTGTGGTCGTCAAAATATTCCAGCGCTGCCGTATTTCCACTGCCATCCACCTGGGCGATTACACGGTTCTCATCATCATACGTATTCTGAATGACCCTGTTTCCATTCTCATCATACCACGCAGTCATGCGGTTCTCATCGTCATACTCATAACGGCGGATTCCGCCTTCCGGATCAGTCACAGAAATCAACCGGCCATCTTCATCGTATTCGTAAGAAACTGCCTCCCCATCCGGCAGCGTAATGGAGGTAATCCGGTCGTGGTCATCCATCTCCACATCAAAGATTTTTCCTGACGCAGTCCTTACCTCTGTCAGTCTGTAATCATTATCATAGGTATAAGTCGTGGTATTTCCTTTTCTGTCCTTCTTATAGTGCAGGAAACCTGCATTATCAAACAGGAGGCTGGAGCCATCCAGATAGCTGAGTTCCCAGCCGGCAACACTGGGCTTTGAGTTTCCGGAATTTTCAGAATCCTCTGGATTTTCCGGTTCTTCCGGTGTTCCAGGCTCTGTCTCATTTTCGTCATTTGCAGTTTCATCGTCTGCCAGGAGCATCGGTTTCTCTGCTGCGTAGGATGCCTCAGAGGCAGTCGCTACCGGCGGTTTTGGAATTTCCGGAAGAACTACGTCGAAGGAATCCAGAGGCTTTAATACGAGATCATACCCCTCCGGCCCTTTGTAAATATCGCCTTCCCTGGTAAATGGCAGCATCGCGCCATCGTTCTGGCGGTACAATATTCTTCCATCCGGAAGCATGGTTAAATGTTCGCCAAAGGAGCCGCTCCACCCCCGGCCAAATTCAGAACGGTTGTCCGGCAGTAAGGAGTTGTAGGCTCTCTGTACTTCGAAATCCCCGCCAAGCTCTGTAAGCAGCGCATCTGCCTGTGACATATAGAAGTTTCCGGTATTTAAGTTGACAGGCTCGAAACCAAAGGGACAGTATACGCCCGCCCCCTGCAGCAGCCCTGATAATACCAGTTCTTCCCATGGCGTCAGATTCTCAAAGTTGTACTCTCCCGCATCGGGATCAGGATTGCGGATAAAAAGATACGTATCCATCTCTGTCAACTGATTTAAGTAGATATGATTGTCCTTTGCAATCGTATTGGGATTTACTTTATAATGCCTCGCAATTCGCTGAACAAGATCATCCTGCTGAACATGATAGATCAGAAAGGTATCCGAGAGCTTCTCTCCGGATTTTTCTGTCTCTCCGGCAGGTTCTCCAGATTCATCCTTTATCTCCGCCTCAGCTTCTGCTTTAAACTGGTAGACTGTGTTTGTCTTAAGCGATTCTAAATCAATGCCGTCGCTTTGCCAGTTCGATTTCGGGATCACGGTAAAATCATGCTCCAGACCCGCCAGATCGAATTTGGGATACAGGACGGTATCCTCACCGGTGGCCTTGCTGCCAGTCACATTCTCACCGGTTGATGTGTCAATCAGTTCCCAGGTTACCTCAGCATCACCGGTAGTTTTTCCATGAGCCAGGACACCGGTGGCAGAGCCGCCCTCGATATCGGTTTTTCTGACAGATGGCGTCACGGTAATAGTCGTGTCTGCTACCGGAAAGTCTTCCGGATTGCCTCCAGGGTTATCCCCCTCCCATTCCACGGTGATCTTCGGACCCATGGCGTCTTTTCTGTTATACAGAATCTCACCGGGAACGCGCAGTTCCTGCGGCGTATCAGCCCCGGGTTCCTGGTCTGCCTTAATGACAAATCCGGCCTGTGGTGTCTTCCCTGTGATCCAGCTGTTCATGGTCTCTGTAATATCAAAGTCCATAGCCATGTTCTCGCCCGGCGCTGACTGTCTGATTCCGGTCTCTGTAAAGGGCGGAGCTCCATTCCAGTTGATTTTATGGGCATCCCAGCCCACGGTGGGCGTACCGACGGTAAATACATTTGCATTGCTGCTGTTGTTGGTCCTGGCTGTGACGGTAAATATCGCACTGCTGCAGACCGCGTTCGCATCCTGCAGCATAGAGGTAATGCTTTCGCAGTCATTTTCATTAAATGCAACGTATTGGCGGCAATTCTTTAAATTGCTGTCTACATAGCCAACATATGCATTTCCATCCCAGTTAAATATGGCATTCGGCTGGCCCTGTGATGCCATTGCAAAGATAAACTCATTTGACGGAACTGCGGTGGCCGGATCAATCCGTACCGGATACTGCCGCTCTTCTGCATCCAGCCATTTTTTATCTGCAGTGACGGATATCTCGTAGCTGCCATTCGACCCACGTCCCAGCTTCATAGATAAATCGGTGCTCGTCTCGCCGGCGGCATCGATCATATAAGGCGCCTCTAAGAGAAATACAGGCGATTTCCTGCTTGTCCTGTAAAATATAATATTCTTTCCGGACTGTGCGGCCTTTAACCCGGAGGTCCTTACCTCGTAGGAAAATGTATTCTGATCCGTAGGTTCCAGAAGAATAATATCTTCTTTTACCGTATCTCCGCGCAGGGTATATTGAATATCTATGCCGGGATAGACATTATTATAGCGAATCGCATTTCCTGCTGCAGCACTCTTTTTAAAAATGCCGCCAGAGGGAATCATCTCAATCGCATCAGAGCTGGAGGCCAGCGCCACCTTAATGCCCCTGGAGGAGGTCGGTTTTGACGGGATGGTCACATCAATCGCGCCGGAAGCATTTTTGTAGACAGACGGGATCTCTTCGCTTTCCTCCTCATAGAACAGAGCAGAATCCTCCTCCATACCGGAGGGGTCATCTCCTTCGAGTATATAGGCGGCAGACCGTTCCATCTGTATTTTTGTTTCGGAAGAAACCAGTGTGTTGTCTACACGCGATATCTTCCCATCTTCATCCTTGTAAAGGCCGGAGTATCCTCCCATCACGGTAACGTAGCTGCGCTCCCCTACCTCATAGGTACGGAAATTGTCGTTGAACTGAACGAGCTTGCCCTCCGGTTCCTCAATCTCAAGCGGCTCATAGAAATTCTCCGGTTCTCTTAAGTCCGCATTGGATGGAGTGGCTGGTTTTACTTCACTTATATCTTTGGAGTTATCAGCCCCAGAATCATTCTGCGTTTTTGTCTCTTCCTTTGTTGCATCTGAATCACTGGCAAGCTCCAAATCCTCTATGGAAAGCTTCTCCGGACGTTCAAAATTGACATATCGCGGCTGGTTATTCAGATACTCGGCTGCGTAGGATACCATAGGCATCATGTCCGGTGCAACCATGGTAAAAATCAGCAGGAAGCTTAAAAAGCGCCGGCTGAACTGGCCATATAATCTTTTGTATTTTCGATTCATAACTTTTCCCCTTCATTCCCATTGAAAGATTTTATTATTGAGCGGATTGGTACAAAATTAAGCCAACATTTTACAACACTTATCATTTCAGTTTTTTCTCATAGTTCTCCCCCCTTCTCTTCTAGAATCACGTCTCTTTGCTACTATTAAAACACGAACATAAAATATTTCAATACGTCTTGCATAAACGGGACAAATATTGCATAAACGGGATTTTTATTAATACCGGTGGTAAATTTCATTCCTGTTTACGGATATAAAAAGAGAGCTGCCACACGATAATTTGATCCGTGCGGCAGCTCTCTTCACTGGCCCTTGTCATATTTAATTTACTTTCTTACCGGACGTTTTGGCTGGTAGCCGCCCCACTCGGATGCTCTTCCTTCTGCTCGTTTCGCAGCATTGGACGCAATCTTTGCTAATATCTCAAAACCTTTCTTCTTCATACCCATCTGTTTTACCTCCCCGCTTTTGTTTTGCTATTAACATTAGTATTGATACAGATAGCAGCGTGACTGAGATAACCGCTGCGATCATGTAATACTTGTTTGTATACATCAAGAACATAATCAGAACCCAAAATACAAACACAATCATACTGTAACTTCGAAACTTCTTTTTTTCCGCTTTACTGAGTGGATGATTCTCATTTTCAACCGGCGCCATCTGATACAGACACAGTCCCTGCAAAACTACAGATATCACTGCAGCTGACAGTACATTAGTAAATTCCATAACTCCATAGCCCGCAACCGTACATAACAGGCAGGTTGTACCAAACAGACAGAAACACTGGGTATATGTTTTTGCATGGAATCCGCCGCAAAACATCCGCATACTAAGAAAAACTGTATAGAATATAAGAACCCTCACAATCGAATGCGTTATAAGACCAATTAACAATACGATTAAGGCATTCGTAATATTTGCAATGGTTATTTGAAAACCATATTCATACACAGCCCTGTCTTCAGCTCTAATAATCTTTTCTCGTTCCAGCATACCAGCCAGCATGACCGAAAGCTTACAGATCAACAGTCTCACCTGCTTTGCTGTCATTTTTTTCTTCTTTATGAAGGATATTCCAGATATAATTCCTGAATGAATTTTCCATCGGCTTCCCAATGATCATAGTGACCGTTGTATTTTTCTATTACCTGGTGAATGCTTTCCATCCCAAATCCATGGTATTCTTTATCCCTTTTACTTGTTTTAAGCTTTGGATTTTTCTTAAGTACGGACTCCTGTACAGTGTTGCTCATTTTACATTTCAAATATCCGTGATAGTTTCCAATCTCCAAATCAATTTCTTTTTTATCCGCCATGGAAGTGGCCTCTATTGCATTTGTCATCAAATTATACATCAGAATCCCCATATCACTGTTCTTTATTCTCTTTACATCCGCATGAATGATGCAGGTTAATGTAATCCCCATTGATTCACAGTCCAAACAGGACTTATACAAGATAGCATTCAGTCCATCATTATCCGTCAGATCCGGCAATTCATTATACTTCTTCTCATTGTCTTCCAGCTCTTCCAGATATCTTGCAGCCTCCTCATACAAGCCAGACTGTAAAAACATATGTAAAGCAACGTAATGCCCCCGGGTATCATGTCTCTGAATCTGTAATCTCTTATTTAAGTTTTCAATATCCTTCACGTATTCTCCCTGCATTCCAATCGCCTTATTGGTATAGCTCCGGGAAATCTCCTTCAAATTGTGACTGCTCAAGCTGTTAAACACGTTATAAATAAGCAAAATCATAAGCATCGTGCCAAACAGGAGAAATAGAGACGTAAAGTGACGTATTACTTCATTTTCCCAGGTCAGTTCCATCGTAAAAAAACCTAATGTCAGAAACAGAATAAGGAAACAAAAGCCAATGAGAACGTAACCTTCATTTTTATTCAGAAAAAGGCCTTTGTTTTTCTTAATCATTAACATGAAATTGCATAATATGAATTTCAGAATTGTTACTGCAGTCAGCATCTCTGTCCTCAGATAATAATTGGACATCAATAAATTATTAATATTATGGTTCGTAATGAGAGTTGTAACTTCAAACACCGGTACTGTGGAGAAGAGAATAATGCACGCCCATATCATGGTTCCAAGGGCATGTTCAACTATACTCCCTTTACAGGCGATGCGGGCATACAAAAGCATTACGAGAAGATATGCCAGTCCCAGTACCCCCTCAAAGGGCATAAGAAAATTCAAAACCGATACGGTTGTAAAATAAGCAAGGACACCGGACATTTTGTAAAGGATTCTGGTTCTCCCCGCATACTTTGGCTGACAATACCGGCTAATAAAATGAATCCCAATTATAGATGTCGCAGCATTTGCAATCAGTTCGATCATCACCCCATGTTTAAGCGCCTCCTCTAAAATACAGTTTTCTAACTTCTGCTCTCCGAGATTTGCTAAGTAATACACTGCTGTTATCGGTAAGGATTATTTTATCATTATGAATCACATTGATCTGCTTCATATTTACTAAAAAACTCTTATGTACACGAATAAATTGATAACGCGTTAATTCTTCCTCCAATTTTTTAAGGCTGCCGCACATGCTATAAGTTCTGTCTGCTGTTTTAATTGTAATCAAATGCCCATTGCATTCGATATACAGAATGTCTTTATAATAGACTTTTTGTGCATTTACCACATAATATAATTCATTATAAACGATACGCGCAAAATACTTATCAATTGCTTTTTTCAAATCGGTTATCAACGCACTCTTACGCATAAACCAGAATGTATCGTATTCATATGACTGGAAAACCAGGCTTTCATGGGAAGAGACGAAAATCAATACTATGTTTGGATAACTCTTTTGCATTTTCCCGGCCATGGAAAAGCCGTCCATTCCCGGCATCTCTATATCCAGAAAGAGAATGTTAAATTTTCTGCTCCCAAGCTGTGAAAGGCATGTCTGGCCATCTGAAAAGTCTTCAATATCAGCATCCTCTCCATGACTCTCTATCATTTTATAAACTGCATCCCTAAGTAACAATCGGAAATCATTATCATCATCACAAATGGCAATTGAAATCATATCTTTTACTCTCCCCTTTACAAAGAAATATGGTAATCCTCCATACCCTCCTGCCCGGTAAGCTATAGATCCTTATCTTTTACTCTCTCAATAAATTCAAGCATCAGCCATACATCTTTTTCCGGCATTGAATAAATATAATCAATTGCTTTTTGCTGCATTAGCGAAGTGTTATTTCTATCATTAAAAAATTCCATTGGCGTAATTCCAAGATACTCACATATATAAAGGAACTCACTCATTGACGGAAGCGTTCTGCCAGAGGTGATACTACGAATATAGCTGGTACTGTGTCCTAAATCCAAGCTCATCTTTCGCTCTGAGACCTGTTTTTCTTCTCGTAATCCGGAAAGCCGACTACGTATAAATTGCTCATTCATTATAATACCTCCTAATAATAATCATAATTCACGACAAAAGTATTTCCGAGCGTTTATAACGCTTATTTTCAATTAATTAGACGTTTTAAACGCTCACCTGCTTATAAGTCAGTCGTTTGTAGTATCTATAATGAAACGATCTTTTTTTTTAAATTTTGTACTGGCAGCTCTCAGGCATTATTTTTGCAGGAAATGAATTAAAAAAGCTGAGTGAAATCACCAAATAATCAGTAATTTCACTCAGCCAGCTTACCACAACCCCAGCTTCAATCCGCAGAAAATAATTCTTTACTGCCTGCCCTTACATCCCATGCGCCTCTCTCCATGCCTTCACTTCCTCCAGCCGCTTCTTCGCCGCCTTCTCATTCCCCTCTTCCGTGGGGACATAATACCTCCTGTCTTTCAGGGAGTCAGGCATACACTGCATGGCGGCGATCTTGTCCTCTGTCTGGTGGGCGTACTGGTAGCCTTCTCCGTAATGCAGCTTCTTCATCAGTCCCGTCGGCGCGTTGCGGATCACTAAGGGAACCGGCTCTGCCAGCGTATGCAGGGCGTCCTCCTTGCAGTGTTCGTAACCCGCGTAGGCGGAGTTGGATTTCGGTGCCATGGACAGGTAGATCACCGTGTGTGCCAGATTGACGTTGCATTCAGGCATCCCGTTAAAATGGCAGGCCTGATAGGCAGATACCGCCAGAGTAAGCGCCTGACTGTCCGCCATGCCGATATCCTCGCTGGCAAAACGGATCAGCCGCCTTGCCACATAGAGCGGATCTTCTCCGGCCTCCAGCATACGGGCGAGCCAGTATAGCGCCGCGTCCGGATCACTGTTTCTCATGGATTTGTGAAGGGCGGAAATCAAGTTGTAGTGCTCTTCGCCATTTTTATCGTACAGAAGGGACTTACGGCTGATGCACTGCTCCAGCACCTCGGCTGTCACCGTGGTTTCCTCCGCGCTGATCTCCCCGTTTAAGACTGCCATCTCCAGCGTATTGAGTGCCGTTCTCGCGTCACCATTGGCAAACTGAGCGATCATCCGGAGCATGTCCTCCGTAATCCCGATTCTCTGATCCCCCAGCCCGAGAGGACTCGTCAAGGCATGGTGCAGAAGCATTACCAGGTCATCGGTCTGGAGTGCCTGGAGTACGAAAACCTTGCATCTCGAAAGAAGAGCCGCGTTAATCTCGAACGAGGGATTCTCCGTTGTTGCTCCGATCAGGATGATACTTCCCTTTTCCACATAGGGAAGAAACGCATCCTGCTGGGCCTTATTAAAACGGTGGATCTCGTCCACAAATACGAGCGTACGCAGACCTATATGACGGTCACGCTCCGCCTGGGCCATCACTTCCTTTATTTCCTTTATTCCGCTTGTGACGGCGGAAAAATCCACGAAGGAAGCCCTGGTCCGGTTGGCGATAATTCTGGCCAGCGTGGTCTTTCCCACTCCCGGCGGTCCCCAGAAGATCATGGAACACACCATGTCCTGATCAATAATCCGGCGCAGCACCTTCCCCTCTCCCAGGAGGTGCTTCTGGCCTACAAACTCTTCCAGCCCACTCGGTCTCAACCTGCTTGCCAGCGGCCCCACGGCAGCCCGGTCGTCAAAAAGCGATAATTGCTCCATCATATCTCAACCACCTTTTTCATTCGATCCATTTATTTAGCTTCTATTTTACCATGGCCTGAATGAAATATCAAACTCCATACCAGGCAAACTTATGTTTATTTGTATATAAGCAAGCAGGGGAGTCCGAGGGAAGCCGTGATCATTTTCCTGGCAGAATAGTGAATGAGCAGCCTCCCGACTTCTTTATATGGTATACTGGCATCATAGCACTGCATTGCAGACAAGATACCTGGTACACTGGAATTTCCGACGTGCGGTGCGCGGAGGATGCAACAAAACTGTTTCATTTTGTGCAGGAAAATGAAACAGCGATAACGGATGCGCTCAAAATTGTAAGCGTTTAATACCAGAAGAGGGACTGTTTTAAGAATACTCCTAAAACAGTCCCTCGCATTTTTTATTCTGTTATTCCATTTATTCTGCTGTTCAATCGACCCTGACACCATTTTTATCGACTCTGCCGCCGTCCGGTGTCACTGTATCTGCCAGCATATGGCCGGATTCATCCAGGTAGTACCACTTTCCGTCTGTCTGAACCCATCCGGTCTTCATCGCTCCGGATTCTCCCATATAATACCAATAGCCTTTTTCCTGAACCCAGCCGGTCTTCATCGCTCCGGACGGGTTGAAATAGAACCAGTGGTCTCCGGTATTGACCCATCCGGTCTTCATTGCCCCTGACGGGCTACAGAAATACCAGACATTGTTTAAATGAATCCAGCCGGTAATCATCCGGCCGTCAGCACCGATCCAGTACCATTCTCCGCCGACTTTGATCCACTCGCTCTGCGCATAGGTACCGTCCTCCTTTTCGAAGTTCCAGATTCCGTCCTTTGCCTTCCAGCTTCCGCTCGTTTCTTCCGGATCTTTCCACACACTGTTTGAGGAATCTTCCCGCTCTGGCTTTTCTTCCGGTACATTGCCGTCCGGCGTCTCGTCCGGTGCCGTGCCATCCGGTGTCTCGTCCGGCGTCGTTTCGTCCGGCGTCTCGTCCGGCGTCGTTCCGTCCGGCGTCTCATCCGGTGCCGTGCCATCCGGCGTCTCGTCATCTGCCGCATCCCGCTTAACCGTATAATCGTCCTGACTTCCGAACACAGTGAGCGTTCTTTCCGTAAACGATTCATCGGCTACTTTGCAGCCTTCCGTCTTAACCGAAAACGTCACATCACTGTCCGCGGTTACCACAATCGTTCCAAGATTCAACGCAGTACCCTTTTTCAGGATATCATCCGCTGTCCCCGATACGTAGATCGTAAATGTTCCGTTATCCCGGTTATAGCGATACGACTGCACCGTAATATCAGAATTGTTTTTTATAGCGCTGTCGAACTTAAAATCTATGCTCTCTATCCCATCCGAATCATCGGAGGCAACGCCGAGCTGAACCTGAAAGGTTCTCGCTTTCTGCACGTCCTCCCGTGCAGAAAGCATGATACTCACTTTTACTTCATGATCATTGGTTCCCTTTTCCCATGTGACAAACCGGTATTCCTCCGCCGGTGTTGTCATAATACGGCCAAACGCTGCAAGCAGGATCAGGATTCCCAGCAGGCCAATTATTACTTTCTTATTCATAAGTCGCTGCAACATATTTTCTCCTCCTGTACGTTCAGTCCTGTGCTTTTATCTCGATCTCCGGCAGTGTCTCCGGCACATCGACAAACAGAGTGTTGCTGACAAGACGTTCTCCCTTGTTGTCATGTGCGTTGTCTACCCGGTAGAGCTCCGCTCTCACACGTTTTGGAAGAGCGGCATTTTTAAGGTTTTCGGGTTCGATGTAATAGATCCACGTTCCGCTGCTGGTCTCACCCAGTTCTCCGTGCTCCGGCACTTCCGCAAAGATCATCTGTGCTGCCAATATATTTCCTTCTGCATCGGTACCGCCCACAATCTTTCCCTGCTCATCATACAGCAGGACCACATTGTACGCCGGATTCCCTTTATACGTTCCTGTGAACAGGAGGGAGCCCTCCGGAATAACGGCCTCGCCGCTCTCTCCATGTCCGGCATGGTAATCCTCTTTCAAAAGGCCAATCGAATCCGTCTGACCAAAGTCGATGTCGTCTCCGGTCTGCCCCAGCAGATCAATCTCCGAAATGGAAATATCGGTTCCCTTCTGGTCCACCGCCGTAATCCTTACGTATGAGGTGTCATAGGCATACAGCCAGGTGTCGTCATTCTTGTTAAAATAGACGGTCTGACTGCCGTTCGCCAGCTGTCCCTGCGCTACGGCGAAGGTTCCGGCCTTGACCTGGGTCCAGGAACCATCTGCGCCGGTATCGCTGATCTCCACTTTAAAATTGCCGATCGGACTTCCGGCCGCGTTATCCGCCTTACTCAGCTTATACGTGAAACCGGTGATGGTCTCTTCTCTGTTTAAGTGAATGGTGACAGAGGCCGCAGGTACTTTTCCGTTACTTCCGGCTACCGTCTTTCCTGTATAGGTGGTTCCTGCATCGTTGTCGATGACCTTTCCGATGGCCTCCATGGTTACCACATCCGGATTTATCTCCTCATCCACTTTGTCCTCTGCCGAGACCATGTTTGTGGTCACGGTCCAGTCTGACTTATCAATCACACCGCCGTGGGAGACTTTAACCGGCTCCAGTACCACCGGTTTTGTGGCATTTAAGTACTTATCGTAGCCTACCACTTCGTAGGTGAAAACTCTGTTGTTAATAGTAGAAATGGAATCGACAAATTCTGTCTGGTCCGCGGTCACAAAGCCGACCGGTTTCTTCTCTACATGGCTCTTGATGGTTTCGGAACGGTAGATTTCGTATCCCAGCATTGCCTCCGGCTGCTTCGACTGGCTTCCGAGATGAATTGTCACCTCGTTGGAATTCGGCCTGTAGCTTAAGTCAGCCTCGACCGTGGCGCTGGCTGCCACAGAACCATTTTTGCCGTTCTCCAGCACGTAAGCCCTTGCCTCGTCGTTTACAAACCAGATCGCTCTTGTCTCTTTCTCAAACTGCTCCGCGTACTTCTTTGTGTTCTCATCCGGCACCATACCCCAGCGTTCGAAAAACTCCAGAATATTCTTTTCAGCCGCCGCACAAGCCAGACGCATGAGCTTGTTGTCCACATCTCCGCTTACGCTTAACGCCACGTTGCCCGGCTTCGGCGCCGATCCCGGATTTCTTACGTAGGAATCTACTCTGGCAAAGAACAGATTGTTGAACTGTTCCTTATACGTATCGTACGTTTTGTAGTTATAACCGCCCATATCGTATGCAAGATGAAGCTGCCAGTATAATCCCAGCTGTGTAAATACATTGGAGGACCGCCCCGTTACGCCCGACGTCACCTTCTTATAAACCTCCGGATACTGGAACCGCACGCTGTCATTCGTATCACGGGCCTGCGCCAGCACAGAGAAGTAGTTATTGGTGATTTCGGCTATGGCATATGCGCCTTCATTAATTTCATGGCCGATCTCATGAGCGATGCCCCAGCCAAAGTACTGGCCGCTTTCGTATTTGCCTTCCGGCGTTGTCTTCACCGGTACGGACTTGGTAAGGCCCGGTACGGATCCCCACTCGATTCCGATATGCAGTCCGTCCGCATACATAAATGCGCCTGCAAACATCCTCTGGTAGCGCAGATTCAGCCGGCTAACCGGCAGTTTATTTTTCACTCCGGCATCGGGATCGCTGCTCAGTCCCTTGTGCTGGTAGAAGAGATTTACCATCTCATCGGCCGCCGTCAGTGCCTGATACAGCTGCTCCGCCTTTTCCTCCGTAGTTCCGCCTGATAATCCGGCGAGTATCTGCTGGGAGGAAACGGAATACATCATATATCTCGTTACGATATCCGTGGCGCCCAGAATACAGTTTTTCCGCGCAGCGCTCCAGTCTCCGTCATGCGCTTTTTTATGGTTCTCATGGTCTGCTTCCAGCTCCGCTGTGCTGGCCTCCAGATCTTCCACATACTTCGTCACCAGGGCTCTCTTCGCATTGGAATCGGAAGCTCTTGTTATATCCAGCGTTGGAATGTGATTTCCTCCGCTGACTCTCACACTGTAGGTCTCCTTATCCTGATCACCGGTATATTCGATGTAAAGCTGTCCGCCCTGCTCCACGTCGAGGGCAGTGATCTGGGGGATGGTTATCTCATTGATTCCCGCTTTCAGCGTGCCGATCGTGTTCGACCATGCGCTGGATTCCCCGTGATACTGAGTCGCTATAAGGCGCAGATTCGTGCTGTCTCCAGTCTTCCTGGACGGGCTGCCCACATAGACCAGCACCGTGTCTCCGGCCATGGCTGTGATGCCAAGCGGCTGCCAGGCGTTTAATCCGCCTTTAAAAGTAATATTGCCGTCCGCATTTTTCGTTACGTGATTATCTATAGTAAGAATTCCAGCCAGAGCCTCATCCGTTAAAAGCTGTTCTGCCGTATCCAGTTCTCTCTCCAGAATCTCTTTCTTCGGATGGAATTCCCCGCTTACCTCATCCTTCTCATCCAGACGCGCCCTCAGACTGCTAATAAGCTCCTGAGTCACCCCTTCCTTCAAAGAAATGTGCATATCGTCTGCAAACAGATCGTATACCTCATGCTCAATCGGATCGTAGTGATAGAATTTCATCTCCGCAATGCTGATTCTGTTGGCCGCACCGTATCCTGTCCTCAGTCTGACTGAAACCCGGTCTGTCGTTACCGGCTGTTTCGTCTGGAATTCATAATATACTTTTCCGTTAGAGCTGGTTTTTCTGCTGAAGGTGCCTGCTGCCTGCACCGGTGTGCTGCTTCCCTCCGGCCAGTAGAAGAAGGTCGCATTGGTATATGCAAACTTCTGAGCCGGATCCGGAATAAGGACCACGGTGTCCATCGTATAGCTGTCGTCGAGGGTCACCGTTGGTGATTTTGATTCTCCCGGGTAAACGCAGCCCGCATCCCAGTCGTTGCGCACCCACGCAGATACCATATCGTTGTCCACAATCGCAAACTCACTGTCGGCATTTCCGCCGTGATTGTTTACCGCCTTGATATGTTCGGTTCCGCCATTCTCCCCTGCCACATTGATCAGTTTGTAGTTTGGCGTTATGGGGGCATTGACGCTCTCGGTCGTTCCGCTGTAGTGCATGGAAGGCGCACTTTCCCCAATTTTGTTCGTACCGGTCAGATAGATATCGTACTTTGTTTCATCCTTTAGATTCTGGATCATCTGGCTGGTATTTTCAATGTTGTCGATTCTGGTGTATTTACCGTCGGCATCATCGTATTCCCGGTAAAACAGAGAATACGTATCCGTATCCTTCATCTTTTTCCAGGACACATCGAGGCTGCGGTAACTGCCCTTTACCGTAATTCCCTCCGGCGGATCAGGCCGTTTGGAGGCTTCCGGCGTCACCTTCACAGCCGTGCTGTAACCGCTTCTCCACGCCCCGTTTACAGACTGCACCCGCACGGTATACTCTTTTCCGTTTATCAGGTCCTCATTTTTTATTGACTTTACGCTTAAACGGTTGTCCGATACCGACAGCACCTCAGACTTGACTCCGCCTTTTACCTCACCGGTAATCTCGACCTCATAGCCGGTTACATTTACCGCGCGCTTCCAGGTTAAATCAAAGGATTCGCTGCCTGCCACAGCCTTTAAGTCCTCCGGGATGTTCATCTCCGGCTCCGGAATTCTGCTCTCCATATCATTTAAGAATTCCACCTTGGATATCTCGACCAGAGTGGCCTCCTTTTCTAATGCAGCCGTCACTTTGATCGTCACCTTCTTGATCGCCACCTGTTTGCCCAAATTGATGACAATGGTCTTACCAGCGGCGGAATCCTCAGGCGCGCTTCTAAAGGCCGCGCGCATCCTTGTCCCTGTCTGTCTTTCCGCCACGCCGTTCTCAATCCTGAATACGACAGGCTTCTCTTCGCCTTCCAATTCAACCGTGACCCAGCCGTCTTTGATGGTGTTTCCGGAACCTGTAACCGGCTGGATTGTAAATCCTTCCGCCTTTAAGCTCTGTCCCAAGTCTGCGGTGATCTCAATTGGCGTTTCCGGTGTGATCGCCGTCTCCGCTGTAAGCGTCAACGCCTCGCTGTCATTTCCGGCAAATACTTCCTTCAGCGTCTCCTCGGAGAACGACGCATTGCTGGATGACGCAACAACAGCAGCGGTATCCACCAGGGCCTGCCTCGTTACAGTCGCCTTTGTATTGCTCTTATTTTTATAGAAGATGGTAAAATACTGAAGGTCTACAAGATCTATCTGCCCGTCTCCATTAAAATCGAACCTGGAATCTGCGAAATTACCGTCTGCTTCATCAATGGCGTCAATGAAAGCCTCCATATCATCGCTGTCGATCGTTCCGTCACCATTCACATCACCCATCCGGATTACACCGGGCATTTTATCCCCGGCATAGCCGTATTTGTCCGGGTAGTCGTTTAAAAGCAGAATCGACGCCCGGTCACCGTTAATTGAAATATTTTTCTGTATGTAGTCCTCATAACCGCCATTTACCGCCTTCACCTGAAGCTGATACTTCCCCTTCGGAAGGTCTGTAAATGTGTAACTGCCGGAGGAATAGACCCCGGCCGATTCCACGGCCTCATACTGCACCGAACCCTGATCGGTCAGTTCCTCGTCCTTTGTCAGAAACAATTCCCATTCCGCGGCCTTCTGCACAGGAAGGACTCCACGAATTTCTACCTTTAATTCCCCATTCTTACTGTCGCTGTCACTCTCTTTCCAGGCATCAGAAGGACTCGCCGATACGCTGTTCGACGGTGACGCTACTCCTCTCTGCCCGAAATCAGCAAAGCTGGTCATCAGACTTGCCGGTCCCTGTACGACCAGGCACAATGCAAGCAGACATGCGGCTGCTCTCTTCATACGTGTTTTTCCTCCTCTGTGTTTCACTTTTGATATCCCGTTCTGTTCTCTCTTATCTGCGATATCATTCTCTTTTTTTCTTTTATTTTCCATTGAAGTTACATTTTAACATTTTTATCGAATTTTATCAATATTTCTGTAACTTCGTTTTAAAAATATTTTTATCACCTATTTTAAACGTACTTTAAATCAAATAAAAAGTACCGTTTCAGCCTGCCAGGACTCCTATTTCGGTCCGGTTGGCTCAAACGGTACGCTTTTTCTTGCTTATTTGTTTATTTCTTTTAAATACTCCAGGAAACGCTCTACTCCGCCGCCGGTCACACTTACCTCCTGCGGCCGTTCTCCCGGAACCTCCGAAACATCAAAGAAATGGCCCCGCTTCGACTTCTCCGTAATCATAAAGCTGTCGCTTCCAAAGATACCTTCCTCAATCCCCACATATTCATCGCCCCAGTAGCTGCACTCCTCCGGCAGAATCCCGAATTCCTGCCAAAGCCTGCCGAGAATCGTGTCCACATTATCACTTTTGCTGGAGAGTCCCACTTCCAGATATTTCGCGTCACAGGTGGGCGCCACCGTGATTCCATACGACGCCCCAATAGTCTTTGCCATCTCCAGAAGCGTTGACAGCCCGCCCTCAATTCCGTGACGCTTTAAGCTCTCCTTTAACAGCAGCAGCTCATTTTCCTGCAGAAACAGCTGATCTCCTCTCTGGCTCGACACCATCAAATCAATCTTACAGTAATTCGGCCTGGAAAATACGATATCGGTAGGGAAATCGTACTTCTTTAAAAGCTCCTTATGGATATCGAAACAGATGCTGTGGACTGCCAGAAGGCCTTCCCTGTCCGGCAGCCGGTCGGCAAAGACATACGGTCTTCCTTCATCGTCAAACGCGTAATTATAAGCGCCCCTTCCCAGCCCCAGGTATAAATTTTTTAATTCTTCAGGGGTGAAGCATTTCTCAAGCTGCCCTCCTGCAATGTTTTCGATCGTGGTCCCGCTGACGATCACTAATTTGACGCCCTGAGCCAGCAGCGGTCTCATGGCGGATAACGCCGCGTCTGCCGGCGCTTTTCTGGAATAAACCGCCGTCCCATCCCAGTCAAAGAATACGGCCCGTGGCTTAACAACAGACATAGTCTCCCTCCTTTAAAAGCTGATGCCGGGTATCTCCCAGCCATAATACGACGCCGTCTCCCGACAGCAGCGTCACTCTTGTTCCTTCCCGTCCGGTCCGCACGTGAAGCAGGCGGCCGCGGTACATGAACCGGAACTCGTACCCCTTCATCTTTTCCGGAAGGATGGGATGGAGCTCTAAGAATCCCCGGTTCACGCGCAGGCCGGCGAAACCGAAGACCACCGCCTGCCAAGTACCCGCCATATTGGCCGCATGGATTCCCGCATAGAAATTGTCGTGGTAATCATCCAGATCCATTCTGGCCGACTGGGCGAAATACGTATACGCCTCTTCCTCATACCCGATCCGGCAGGCCAGAATCCCGAAGATACAGGTGGAAAGGGACGAGTGATGCAGCGTCACCTCCTGATAGAAATCGTAGTTGCGCCTTAGTTCCTCTTCCGTAAAGTAATTGCTGTGCAGCACCATACCGAGTATGGCGTCGGCCTGCTTCGACATCCGCTGGCGGAAGATAAAGAGCGGGTGGTAGTTTTCATAGAGCAGATGGCGCTTCTCCGGCGGTATTTTCGATTCGTCCCACGGCTTGCGCATCATGAAGCCATCATCCAGCGGATAGACCTTCCTGCCTTCATCGTAGGGGAAATACATGTTCTCCACGATCCGGTTCCAGAGCGCCCGTTCCTCTTCCTTAACCCCCAGCTTCGCCACAAGAGCCTCCCAGGCGGCCTCATCCATTGCGCGAAGTGTGTCAAGCGCCCACCCGGCATCGCGGATATTCTCCCTCGCCATGAGATTCGTATAGAAATTGTTGTCCACAATGGCATTGTACTCATCCGGCCCCGTTACGGCGCAGATGCAGTACTTACCGCCCCTGGACTCAGCGAAACAGCCGACATCCGCCCAGACTCTGGCCGTTTCCACCAGCACCTCCGCGGCCTGATCCTTTAAAAATTCCATATCTCCGGTCACATCGAGATACAGCTTAAAGGCGTAGGCAATATCCGCATTAATGTGGTACTGCGCCGTCCCCAGCGGGAAATAAGTGGAGGCTTCCTGACCATTGATAGTACGCCAGGGATACAGAGCGCCCTTCTCATGCCCCAGAACCCTGGCCCTGTCTCTCGCCTCGTCAAGCGTCCGGTAACGATAGCCGAGAAGAGACTTTGCCAGGTCTGCGTTGGTATAAATCAGCGCCGGCATTACGTACATTTCCGTATCCCAGAAATAGTGGCCCTCATAGCCCTCTCCCGACAGACCCTTGGCGCCCATACCGTTTTTCCCGTCTCTGGAAGCAGACTGAAGGATATGGAACAGGTTGAACCGCATGCCCTGCAGGAGCGCGTCATCTCCCTCGATCACCACATCCGCCTGATTCCACATGGCTTTCATACAGGCCTCCTGACTGGCCGCCTCGCTCTTAAAGCCTTTTTTTACTGCCTCCTTTAATATAGAAAGAATAAAATCTCTCATCGCGTTCTTTTCCAGATCGAGAGAGGAGGTGTAGGCTATCTGCTTTTCCGCAGTGATCGTCTGACCTTTCGTTCCGTGAACGGCTATCTTATGGCGGCAGTGAAGGCCGTCCTCCGTGACGCTCCACTCCTGTGTCAGCGGGGACTTCACCGTCATCACACTGCCGCAGGCCATAGTAAGGCCGCTGTGCTCCGTCGTCCCCTGATAAAACAGCATGGATTCATCTGCGGTGATCCTGTCGGTGAGCAGACAGCGGCCGAAGGGGCCGTAATCCACCAGCGGATTCGTCTTCCGTGTATGATTCTCCACATTCGCGTCCAGAACCGACAGGAACGTGATTTCTCCGTCAAAGTTGACCGGTGTCACTTCGTATGACATGGCCATCAGGTTCTTCACCCCGAAGCTTACAAGCCTGACTGTATCCACGTGAACCGTCCGTCCCGCCGGGGAGGTCCAGTCAAAGGATCTGGTGACTGTCCCCTGGTCCATGTGAAGTGTTCTGCGCCAGCCTGACACCTCCCCTTTTCTGATATCCAGTTCTTCCCCATCGAGGAAGAGCCTGATCGTCTTTAAATCAGGAAGATTCAGGAGTGACTGGCTCTCTGTCGGGAACCCATAGTTCCATTCTCCGTAGCGGATCGGCTCGCTTTCATAAAATCCATTGATAAAATTGCCTTCCAGTCCCTCATCTACCGTGAAGTCATACCCCTCCTCCAGGGTTCCTCTCGTCCCCAGATATCCGTTCGACAGGGAAAATGTCGTCTCATTCCGGTAATTTGTCTCCATCTTAAATTCCGTTTCCGTCACCGTCCACGGCTCGACGGGATAGATCGGCTGTTTGTTAATCTCCATTCTGTCTCGCTCCTTCAGTAATTAATCTCCCAGAAAAGTTCTTCATTCTTGATAAATGCATACAAAAAGTCCACCGCATCCGGCTTCAGAGCCGTGACATGACAGGAAAGCGCCTGATACTTCAGGTTCACATCCCGCTCCTCCGTCCTCATGCATGCGGGGACCGGAAAGCGGATCCGGTCCTCCCAGCGGAAACAGGAGGTCTCCCGGGACTGGGCCGGCTCTGTATACGGCCCCACCTCCCTGGTCCTGACAGGCCAGTTCTCATCTCCCGCCAGGGAATGAACGATTCCGCTGTACAGGCGGGGAAGTGCGTGCCTCTCCCCGCTTACCGGCTGACTCTTGCAGTCCGCCTTCCCGGCCTCCGCCTCCGCCTTCATCTGCACTAAGATATCACGGACAAATAAGTACAGCGCACTGTGATCCCCATGAGTGTCAAACTCCGAAGTGGTAAAAATCATATCAGGCTGGTGCTCCTCTATCACACCGCGGAGATCCGCGGCCAGATGGGCCCTGTCGTATGGCGCATGGGTTCCCCACCTCTTTTTATGGTACTCTTCCTTCTCTTCCAGGCCGTAGGTCTCCTCCGAGCAGTGGGACTTATGGCGTCTCCTCTCATCCGTCTCCTCATAGAGGCGGCTTATGAAGCTTTCTTCCTTCGGCATTCCCGTGTCGGCATAACCTAAAAACTCCACATCCTCCTCCTCGATTCCCAGCATGGCAAGCCCGGCAAGCGTCTCTCTTAAACGGCTCCGCCCAATCGAATAATCGCGGCATCCGTAATCGCCGTTTGTCACCATCACGACAGTGGCGGGAAGCTTTCTCCGGACGGCCTCATAGAGGATACCGGCGCACAGGAGTATTTCATCATCCTGATGCGGTACGATCACCATCAGGCTCCCGGGAAATGTTCCAGACTCTCTCTTATCCATATTCCATTATCCTTTCACCGCGCCGGCAGCCACACCGGCGATTATGTATTTCTGCATGAACACGTAAAAGATCATGAGCGGCGCCACGCCCAGCATCAGCATGGGGAACAGCGCGGTCCAGTCTGTGGCAAACTGCCCGATGTTCCGGGACACCTCCTGAAGGATTACGTCCTTCTCGCGGCTCTGCAGGAACAGAAGGGGCGTCATGAATTCATTCCACACGTTCAGTGTGACGATGATAACAACCGTCGAGATAACCGGCGTGAGAAGCGGCAGCACCACTCTGAAAAACTTACGGAACACGGTACAGCCGTCGATCTCCGCGGCCTCCTCCAGTTCCTTCGGCACCGTTCCCTCTATGAATTCCTTAAACAGGAATACCGCCTGCGGCGTATTGATGGCCACGTTGACGAGAATTACTGCAAACGGAGTGTTCATCAGGTGAAGGCTCTTGACGATCTTATATAAGCTGACAATATTCATCTGAAACGGTACGATCAGGCCCGCCAGGAAGAACAGAAACATGCGGTTGCCCATTTTCGTCTTCGTTCTCGCCAGAGCGTATCCGGCCATGGCGCCGAACACGACGATGATAACGACCGCCGTGGCCGTGATGAACAGCGTATTGGCAAACGCCCTCGGAAACTGCATATTGGTCCATGCTTTGATGTAATTTCCGATTTCTAAGTGAACCGGCAGTCCCAGGGGATTGGCCGTGGCCTCCTGAGGATTCTTAAGCGTCGTTACGATCAGATAGTAAATCGGGATAAACCAGATCACCGCAATCACGAGCATGACTGCTTCCAGAACATATATATTTCTTTTTCTCTTCGTCATTGTATCGAATCACTCCATTTCCCCATTAATTTTGTGACTACGGCGCTGATCACCAGCACGATAGCAAAGAAACACACGCCGAAGGCTGATCCGGTGCTGTAAAAGCCGTCCGAGATACCCTTTTTCATCATGACTGTCATAACTGTCTCGGTCGCATTGCCCGGACCGCCCGATGTCATGGAGTAGATGATGTCGAAGACCTTCATGCCTCCGATTAAGCCGGTCACCACGATGATCTTGACCGACGGACACATCAGCGGCAGTGTCACGTAAAAGAACTTCTTGATTCCTCCGGCTCCGTCGATGTCCGCCGCCTCGTAGAGATCCGGTGAAATGCTCTGTAAGTTGGCCAGGTAGATGACCATGGCCCATCCGGTCCACTGCCATGCCTGGGTTAAAATGACGGAAAACAGCGCCCGGTTAGCCGTAAAGAAATTAAAGGTTCCAAAGCCCAGCTGATGCAGCAGGTTGTTGATCAGGCCGTAATCCGACGACGACATGATGAAGTTCCACAGATAGCCGATGATCAGGGAACTGAATACGGCCGGGAAGAAGAATACGGCTCTCAGTAGGTTCCTGGTCTTCAGCTTCTTATCCAGGAGCACCGCCAGCGGCAGCGCGAGAATGGTCTGGAGTGACGTCAGCATGATGGCATAAATTACGGAGTTTTTTATCGCCGTCATCATCAGCGGCGTGTTGAAAACCTTTATATAATTTTTCAGGCCTACAAAGCTTAAGTTGACCGGATTCATATCCGTGTAATCGGTGAAGCTGTAGTAAAACGTATATAAAAACGGAACGATGGAAAACAGAAGATATACGATGAAAGCCGGCAGGATGAACACATAGAAATACTTTCCCAGCGTTCCTGCCTGCCTCCTTTTTCTTTGAATCTGTTCCATTTCATACCCCTCCTTTTCTTCAATTCGCCCAAAAATGGGCGCAAAAAGGGAGCGTCCTCCATGCGTACGCCAATATTCTTTTCAGCATGGATTGCCGCTCCCATCATCGGTATCGTTCGTCAGTGCCAGCCTTACTTTTCCAAAAGCTCCGCCACGGCCGCGTCCACATTCGACAATGTGGTCTTTAAATCCTGGGAACCTAACAGATAGCTCTGCATCTCGGTTCCGTATGTCTCATGAGCGCCGGCTGCCGCGCCCCACTCATTCCACGGGCAGTATACATTGCCGGCCGCCAGGGTTCCCGAAACGCCCTCGTAGGCAGCCGGTAAGTCGAAGGATGCGCCTTCCAAGTAGGAAGAGCCGCCCTGGTTGTTTTCCCACAGTGCCTTCTGGCCTTCCACGGTTGAGATCGCGCGGGCCACCTTCATAGCCGCTTCCTTGTTGGCAGAGGCGCTGTTTACGGCAAATCCGCATCCAGGGCCGCCGATCAGCCATCCATCGCTCTTGGCGGTTCCGTAGAATGGCATCATATCGATCTGGAGATCCGGGTTCTTGCTGGTGATGGTATCCAAATCCCAGGGACCGGAACAGAACATGGCCGCGCCTCCGGTTGCGAACTGCTCTAATGCCTGATCGTGGTCGATTCCCGTCATGTCTGTGGTGTAGACGCCCTCCGAGATCATCTCAGACCATTTTTCCACGTACGGGTCCCATGTCCCTTCCATTTTGGCTTTGCCTTCCCGGTAATCGGAGCCAAAGTTCTTCCCTGCGTCGGTGGATAAGTATTCCGCAGTCACAAACGCCATGGAGTTTTTCAGCATTGGCTCCCAGGATTTTAAGCCTGCTGCCAGAGGGGTGATCCCCTTCTCCTTAAACGCCCTGCAGACCGCGATATACTCGTCGAATGTGGTCGGCAGTGCGATTCCATTCTCCTCAAACAGGGCCTTATTGTAATAGATTCCCTCGAACCAGCTGATTCCCGGCAGCGCGTAGATGTTTCCGTCATAGGAATAGACGCTGGTTCCGGCGCTGGAATACTCGGCCCCCAAATCATTCAACGGCTCTAAATAGCCCAGTCTCGCGTGCTTTAAGGAAGATCCCGGTGATTCGCAGATGATGTCCGGGCCTTCTCCCGCCGACAGCTGGGTATCTACGATGGTATCGTAATTGGAATTGTCGATGAACTGGTATTCAATCTCGATCTCCGGAAGCGTCTCCGCCAGATAATCCAGCATCGCCTTCATGGTGTCCTCACTGTTCCAGTACGTCATACGAATCTTGACCTTGTCCGCCCCCGTTTTATCGGCAGCAGCCTCTGTCTTCGCCTCTCCCCCCTCTGTTTTGGCCGCCTCCGTGCCGGAAGCTCCAGAGCCCCCGCAGCCTGCCAAAGCAGAAGCAGTCATCGCCGTACATAAGAGAACGCTTAATAATTTCTTTTTCATGTTACCTTCCTCCTTGTTATGATTCCTTTGATGTCCCTATCTTACCATCTCCCGGAGGAAGACTTTTTAACAAATTTTTTAGAAACCTTGCACTATTTTTAGAACTTCCCATCTATACGGACAGCTCCTTCAGTTCTTTTAATATCTTCACCGTAAAATTCGTATAGCCGTCTTCCGTGACGGATGCGTAGACACCGCATCCGGCTCCGTAGTAAATCCGGATCCGCTCTTCAATGTTATAAATTCCATAGCCCTTGCCCGGCGTGTTTAATATCTCCTCCAGCCGTTCCAGCTCCACCCGGGGGCCGTTGTTTAAAATACTGAAGATGAGATGGCTGTCCTCTTCCTCCAGCCGCACGATCAGCCGCCCCTTTCCGTCGATCTCCTCCTGATAGTTAATGCCGTGCTCAATGGCATTTTCCACAATCGGCTGCAAAAGGAAGTTCGGCATGGAATATCCGAGAAGCGTCTCATCAAACTCATACTCTGCGTCGAAGCTGTTTTCATGGGTCATGCGCTGAAGCTCCACATACGATTTCACATTTTCCAGTTCGCTTCCCACGGTGGTAATCTGTTTTCCTCCATTTAAGCTGGTGCGGTAAAACTTAGCCAGCAGCCCCGTGAGATCGCTGATCTCGTCATTGCCGGTACGGATGGCCTTCCATTTGATGCTGGAAAGACAGTTATACAGGAAATGGGGATTGATCATGGCCTGAAGCGCCTTAAGCTCCATGGCCTTCTTTTCCAGTTCCGCCTTGTAGACCCGGTTGATCATCTCATTCAGCCGGTCGCACATGGTCTGCAGGCTCTTTGCCACGATCCCGATCTCGTCGGAATCGTTGTGGTTCAGTTCCAGATTAAAGTTGCCCTCCGCCACTTTCTCCGCGCTCTCCTTCAGTTCCAGAATCCTGCGGCTTAAAACCTTAGACAGGATACCGATCAGAAACAGGCTGACCGCCAGGCACAGTCCCACGATCAGCAGCGTGGACTTCAGGATCTCATACAGCCGCCCTGTGATCTCGCTTTTCGTCACATAGTAGTAAAGGCGCCATCCGCTGGTGGTGATCTCCTCAGACATCAGAATATAGTCCCCCTGGTCGCCGTCGTGAAGCGTTCCCGCCTCTGCCCCGGTTAAGACGGACTGATCCGCCTGCTCCGTCCCCGTCTGCCTGGAATATATGGGCCTTCCCTCCGTATCCGCCAGGAGAATCCCGTTGTTTAAAAATGTATTACTGGAGATCGGCTCCAGGACCGACGCCGGATGGACGCTCAGCTTCAGCACACCGATGGGCTCTGATGCCGTCTGGGCGTCCAGAAGCGTCCTGGTGGCGAACATACTGCCGTCCTCATACGTCCACAGCGTCCCGAAATTCTTCTGATGATACTGGTACCACGATTCCTCACAGCTGCCGCCCACCGGTTTTAAAAAGCTGCCCACCTCCTGGCTCACATAGGGCGTGTAGATCTCGATCCCCTTCATATTGTGATCGCTGGTGATAAAATACCAGAAGATCGGCTCGACCACCTCGTTGAGCACCTGAGCCACCTCCACCTGGTTTCCCCTGCTGTTTTTCAGCACCTGGCGGAATTTTGCGTTATAAGACAGGTATTTGATGTTGTCATTTTCCCTCTTCAGCGAGGTCTCCAAATCGGAGGCCATCAGCCGTACATTATTCCGGATGGTCTCCTCCGTCTGCCGCTCCATATTGCGTTTCGACACCGAATAAGAGTACACTCCCAGCACCAGGATCGGGACGGTAATCAGCAGGAGATAGCTGATCACCAGTTTCTTCCGGATCGAGGCGCTTCCATAATACCACTTCAGCAATCGTTTCATCCTCATCCCTGCTGCTTTCCATTCTTCTCCCGGTACTGCCGGGGCGTCATTCCATAATAGTTCTTAAACAGCCGGTTAAAATACGGCTGATTCTCATATCCGCAGGCCTTTGCCACCAGAACGATCTTCAGTTCCTCATCCTCCAGCAGCTTCCTGGCCTGTTCCATGCGGTAATCGGTAATATATTTGACCAGGTTTGCCCCGGTCTCCTTCTTAAACAGATAGCTCAAATAGGCCGGAGCCAGATTGACCCGCTCGGCGATATCTTCAAGCCCGATATCGCTCCTGTATTCATCCCTGACAATATTCTTGATCCGTTCCACGATCCTGGGGCTGTCCCCCGCGGCGTCCGTCCGTTTTGCCAGCACCTCATTTAAGACTGCCCGGAAATTCACCTCCAGCTCCTCGCCATCTTTGTAGGACAGCAGCCGTTCCACGCTCTCAAAGAGCCGCGGCTTGTCATTGACTCCATACTGGCTGTAAAATGCCGACAGAATATCGTAAAAGACGTGATGCACATAGATCCGGCTGACCACATGGCCGCCCACCATCGTCTCCACCAGCTGATCTCCGTACAGGATCACAAGATCGTCGTTCCTGTCCCCAATCGCCCCGATCATCAGTTCCTTAATCCGCTCCACCTCCGCGGCATAATACTCCGAATTTAATACAATCTCAGACAGAAACGTGATCTCACCGCCCGTCCCATAGAAATTCTTCCGAATCTGGCTGATCTCCTCCATCTGCCGGTTCATCTCCTCCACCGTAGTAAATTCCCTGCTGACTACGATAGAGATCTCAGTCCCCAGAAGCTGTCTGCCGTCCCTGGCCAGTTTCTCCAGCTGCTTCTGCAGCCCGCTTCCCACGATCCGGTTCTCATCGGCCAGAAGCACCACCGACGAATCGGGATACAGGTTCACATATTCGCATGGAATTCGGATATATGTATGCAGCAGCTTCAAAAAGACCTCCTCCTGCTGTTCAAAAATATTCCGCCCGCTCTCCAGGCTTATAAGCACCTTCCGGTCCTTTCCAATCGTCCGAAAATACTCCTCCAGCATCCCCAGATCGGACGCCGACACGCTCCCACCTGTAAACACCTTATAAAACACCCGCTTCATGGAAGCTTCCTTCTGCTCCTGTTCCTGCTTTGACTCCTCTCTCTGCCTCTCCAGATCCCCGATTACCTTATTCATAACCTTCTCGAACTCGTCCAGTTCAATCGGTTTCAGCAGATAATCCACGGCGTTGGCCTCCATCGCCCTCTTCGCATACTCAAATTCCCCATACGCGCTGAAGATAATTATCCGGATATCCGGATTAAACTGAAACGTCTCCTTTGCCAGCTCCAGCCCATCCTTATAAGGCATCTTCACATCGGTAAACAGAATATCCACCGGATGCCCCTTCAAATACTCCAGCGCCTTCTGCCCATTCTGCGCCTCCACTACCGAAAGCGGCAGCCTATATTTTTCAATCAGGAACCGGATTCCATCCCTCTCCTGCGCCTCATCATCCACCAGCAAAATCCGAAACATAAAATCCTCCCTTTCCCATCTCCATTTCTTACCAGCTTACCGCGTCTTCCCCCTCTTTGTCAATGTTTGAACGGTTACCAATGCTTCGGCAATACAAAAAAGACGGTAAAAGAGGGTAGTAAATGCTGGCCTCCAGGCCAACATTTACCACACTCTTTTACCGTCTTTTGCTTTAGTCTGCGGCGTATCCTGTTCTTATACTCTGGATAAATACTCCCCAGTACGTGTATCAATCTTAATCTTATCGCCCTGATCCACAAACAGCGGAACGTAAACAACTGCTCCGGTCTCTACGGTAGCCGGCTTTGTAGCGCCCTGTGCCGTATCACCCTTGAAGCCTGGCTCTGTATCAGTGATCTCCAGCTCTACGAATAACGGAGGCTCAACAGAGAACACCTTTCCATTGTAAGAACAAACCTTTAAAATGTCGTTCTCCTTCACAAACTTTAATGCGTCTCCGATTACTTCCGGGCTCAGTGCGATCTGCTCGTAAGTGTTCGTATCCATAAAGTTATGAAGATCGCCATCCGCATATAAATACTGCATGTCCACACGGTCAATTCTGGCAGCCGGGAACTTCTCTGTAGGACGGAAAGTACGCTCTACTACACCGCCGTTCACTACGTCTTTAATTTTAGTTCTGACAAATGCAGCACCCTTACCAGGTTTTACATGCTGGAACTCCATAATCTGATAAACATTACCATCAATCTCTAATGTGATACCGTTTCTAAAATCACCCGCTGATATCATAAATGATATTCCTCCTTGAAATTCTCTTAATCCTTTTTATTCTATACTATAATAATACCTTTTTCAACTATTTTTTTCATTTTCTGTATACACGCCGTTATTCACGGCCTGTCAAATAGTCCATGGCAAGGGCATAACCCTTCAGTCCCAGCCCCAGAACCTGGCCGTCGCAGACAGGCGCCGTAACAGAAGTATGCCTGAATTCTTCCCTTTTATGCACGTTGGAAATATGTACCTCCACCTTCGGAATCTCCACCGAGGAAAGGGCGTCTCTCAACGCGTAGCTGTAATGGGTAAACGCGCCCGGATTGATGATAATGCCTTCCGTTCCGTTATAATACGCTTCCTGGATCTTATCGATTAAGCCGCCTTCGAAGTTACTCTGGTAAATATCCAGTTCATGTCCTTCTCTCTCCGCCTTCTCTTTCATCATACGGACAAGATATCCGTAATCCTCAGTGCCGTATACACCTTTTTCCCTGATTCCAAGAAAATTTAAATTCGGTCCATTTAAAAGAAGCAGCTTCATTCAAATCCCATCCTTTCTTCCAGCTCCGTCACAATCTCACCGACACTCCGTCCATTCACATCCACGATCAGTCCGGCGGCCTCCCGGTATATGGGGCCGCGGGCCGCGATCAGCTCTTCCACACGCCGCGTCACGTCTCCGCCCTGAAGCAGCGGCCTTGTCGTATCTCCCTTCAGCCGTTTCAGCACGGTATCCGGATTCACCTCCAGATAGATCACGGTCCCGAGCTGTTTCAGCAGCCTTCTATTCTCTTCCCGCAGGGGAAGCCCGCCTCCGACGGAAATGACCTTTTCCTGTGTATCGGAAAGAAGCGTCTGGAGAACCGCCGTCTCCGTCCTCCGAAACTCGTCCTCGCCCTTCTGCGCAAATATCTCCGATATCGTCATGCCGGCCCGCTCTTCGATCAGCCAGTCCGTATCCACCATGGGGAGACCGTGCTTCTTTGCGTACCGTTCTCCGACCGTTGTCTTACCGGCCCCCATGAAGCCGATCAAAATCACGTTCTTCATCGCGCCGCCTCCAGTTCTTCCCGCATCAGCACTCTCGCACCGTCGATCATCTCTCTGGTAAACACGGTCTCCGGATTCCACAGCTCGTAGGCGATAACGCCCTGGTAAATCAGCATATCGAGCCCTCCCACGGCCTTGCCGCCGGCTGCCCGGACGTATTTCATAAATTTCGTCTCCATCGGCGTATACACAATGTCTACCGCCGTATCGATCTTTTTATAGAATTCCGCATCCTCCACCGGGGCGTGATCCACGTTCGGATGCATCCCTACGCTGGTGGTCTGAACCGCCAGGCAGGAGCTGCACTCCAGCTTTCCGTAATCGTCCAGGGCCATGGGAAGCATGACTCTGCGGCCGAACCGCTCATTGACGATCTCAGAAAGGGCCTCCGCCTTTTCCAAACTCCGGTTCAGAACATAAATCACAGACGCGCCTTCCTTCGCCAGCACGCAGGCTGCCGCCCTGGCCGCGCCGCCCGCTCCGAACAGAATGCAGGTGCGGTCCCGGATTTCGATTCCCGCCTCCGTCATGGCTCGTTTCAGTCCTGCCGCGTCCGTGTTATAGCCCTTGTAGCCGCCGTCGGTCCGCACCAGCGTGTTGACGGCACCGATGGCTTTTGCGTCCTCGTCAATATCCACCAGGTATTTCATGACCTCCTGCTTGTGAGGAACCGTGACATTCATGCCGGTAAAATTAAGGGCGTAGGCTCCTTTTACCGCTTCCTCCACACGTCCCGGCTCCACCTTAAACGGTACATAGACGAGATCTGTTCCTGTCTTTTCCGAGTAATAATTATGCATGAGCGGTGACATGGAGTGCTCCACCGGATACGCCATGACTCCGCATACTTTACTTTTTCCGCTTATCATACTGTCTCCTCTTTTTGTCCCTGCGATAAAAAAATAAGATAAGTGCCTCCGGATACCGTTTTAATACGATCTGAATCTCTTCCTTCGGATTGATCGGCTTCACCAGAAAGCTCCTGATTCCCGTCCGTTTGGCCCCGTAGACGTCGGTAAACAGCTGATCTCCCACGAATATCGTGCTGTTTAAGCTCGTCCCCATGAGCTCCATCGCCTTCTTATAATTCTTCACGCCCGGCTTTCCGCCCTTATAGATATAGTTAGAGCCGCCGACAGCTTCTGCAAAAGCTGCCACCCGCGGCTCTTTGTTATTGGAAAGCAGGCAGGTGTCCATGCCAAGCGCCCGCAGATGAGAAAACAAGTTCTTCGCTCTCTCATCCGCCGGCGCGTCATGGGGCACCAGGGTGTTGTCTACATCAAAGATTACGCCTCTGATTCCCTTTTTATAAAGGGCGTCATACGGAATGTCATACGCAGAGGCCACGTCTTCATCCGGATAAAATCTGTTAAACATACATCTTCCTACTTTTTCAATAATTTTCCGATCTCTTCCATGAACGTATTCACGTCCTTGAACTCACGATATACGGAGGCGAAACGGACATATGCGACCTCATCGACCTCCTGCAGCTTTTTCATGACAAGCTCTCCGATCGCGGAGCTGGAGACTTCCTTCTCTTCCATATTGAATATCTGTGTCTCGATCTCGTCCACCATGGAATCAATCTGCTGGGAAGAAACGGGACGCTTGTGGCAGGAATGAAGGATTCCTTTTTCCAGCTTGGAACGTTCATAGACTTCTCTGGACTCGTCCTTCTTAATAACCATCAGCGGCAGAGTCTCCAGTTTTTCATACGTTGTAAATCTCTTTCCGCATTTCTCACACTGCCTGCGGCGTCTGATGGAGCTGTTGTCATCCGCCGGTCTTGAATCAATGACCTTTGTATCTGCTTCATTACAAAATGGACATTTCACGTCGCTATCCTCCTGTTGGGCGATTTCTCTTTCCTTCTTTTCAGAAATGAGAAATCCCACTGTTTTTTGTGCAGGGCCCAAAACCGCGAAAAAAAATACACATTTTTTCGCGGCTCCGGATCCGTTACTTTTTAATTATGTATATCATACCCCACAATCCGTAGATTCGCAAGCACATATTACACTATATCTTGCATTTTTCCTCAGCTTTTTCCAGATCTACTTTCACCAGGATAATATCTCTCCCCACCTGACAGATGTCACAGAAGGGAATGATGTACTCTTTTTCTCTGACCAGAAATCCACAGAAGCAGCCCGGCCCGGGAACGATAATCGCCAGAAGACAGCCCGTATCCATATCAAAATCCACGTCGCCCACATAGCCAAGGCGTTTGCAGTCGCAGATGTTAATCACTTCTTTTTGTTTAAGATCTGAAATGCGCATAGCCTGCACCTTCTATATTCCTTAGTGTATTCTATGCGCATTTCCTATGTGTGATACAAATTATTACTCCGGTACATTTCCGTAAAGGCCGTCACAGCTTCTGCCGTCATAAACCGGTTCCTCGTAATCATATGCTTCTTCCCGGCGAGGTCCATCGCTCATATCGAGATAGAAGTGAATCATGGTCGTCTCTATATACGGTAAAATCCATAAAAACCCGATTCCAAACGATCCGAACCCCAGCAAATACATCCCGATCAGGCTGATTCCCAGATAAAACAGGCGGCCCTTGTTCCCTTTCATGAGCGCCGCGCTCTCCCGGAAGCAGCTGATCACCGTCCGCTCGGGATCTTCCATCAGAAGGTAAACCGCCATTTTAAAATGCAGGCTATACACGACGATTCCGACTATCTGAAGCAGATACATCAGAAACTGAAGCGCTGCCAGTATGGGGATATAACCCGTAATACGGGCGGAAACGCTTACCACAAAATATGGGATTCCAATGATCATACCAAATACCAGGTTGATAAAGTATACGCCTAAAAATCTTTGAGGCCTGTGAGTAAAGGCAAACAACATATCTCCCAGTGAATACGGCTGGCCTGTACACATATGGTAGAACATCCTTCGTATTCCGACCATTATGAGGTAAACCAAAAGGATCGCAATGAAATAAATCACCATCTCGATTGCCAATGAGCGAATCCAGCCTCCCCGGTTGAAGCCGGGTTCGCCGATCCAGGAGAGTGTGCTGACTGCAGATATACCGATAAAAATCATAATAACGACGATCAGTAGGACATACACAATCAGCATGGCGCCCACGGCTGTTCCATAGTTGCCTGACAGCGTAAGCTTCGCACGTTTTTTCAGTTCCGTTGACGTTGTCTTCATTAAAAAGCACCTCCTGACAGAAGGGATGAACTCATCATTCCAAATAGAAATATCATTGCCATGGCCGCCAGAAACAGCGCGATAATCGAGGTAATGAGACCTGCCTTCGCATATCCCTCCATCGTATCTCCCATTTTGGACAACAGCGCAAACAGGATTCCCAGGCTGCCAAAAATCACCCCGCCGTAACAGCAGCAGGATGTAACGATCCCGATGATCCCCATGATCAGGGAAGCCAACGCCATGCTGCTCTGCTTTTGAGGCTGTGTATACGCAGGATTAGCCGCCTGCCGGTATTCGTCCCGGTAATAGCTGTTCTGGGGGGTGGGCTGCTGGTAGTTGGGCTGCTGGTAGTTGGGCTGCTGGTAGTTGTTTTGCTGACGGTTGTCCTGCTGCCAGCTGTCCTGCTGCCAGTCGCCCCTCTCACGGTTGTCCTGCTGCCAGTTATCGTTCTGCCTGTATTCTTCTCTGCCCCAGCTCTCATACTGTCTGCTTCCGGTATCCGGATATCCATTCAACTCATGGAAATCCGATCCCGTTCCGCTGTTCTGCGTGTCGTAACGGTCAGCTGCGTCTTCTGCTGCTGGTTCTTCTGCATTCGCCAGTTCTTTCTCTGCATTTGCCGGACTCTCTTCTGCAGTTGCCGGACTCTCTTCTGCATTTACCGGCCCCTCTTCTGCAGTTGCCGGACTCTCTTCTGCAGTTGCCTGCCCCTCTTCTGCAGCTGCCCGACTCTCTTCTATATTCGCCGGTCCTTCCTCTGTATTCACCGGTCTTTCTCCCGCGCCGGCCAGCCCTTCCGCTGGTGTCAGCCCTTCCTCCACCGGTTCCCTTCTGGAATCAGGACCATCATATCCATACAGCCTGTCTTCTTCCATATCCTGCCTCCCATTCTGTCTGTTTGTAAATCTGTATATATTTACCTATTATACAGCACGAACGAGTATCTGTAAAATTAAGTTTTTCTTGCACTCGTCTATCCGTACACGAAAAACCAGGCGTTTAAAACGCCTGGTTCGTTTTTTTCTGCTCCTATATGAGTCCCTGTTATCAGGCTGATGCCTTTTAATAGGAATCGCTCTCCACATGCTCCTGCTTGGCCAGCTTCACGATCCGGCTGGTTCCAAGCCGGTCTGCGCCCAATGCCAGAAACTTTTCTGCATCCGCTTCGCTTCCAATTCCTCCTGCTGCCTTAATCTTCACGCCAGCGTCCACATGGGCTTTAAACAATGCGATATCCCCGAAGGTCGCACCCGCTTTTGAAAATCCGGTGGAGGTCTTGATAAAATCGGCTCCGGATTCCGATACGATCCGGCACATGGTAATCTTTTCATCCTCTGTCAGCAGGCAGGTTTCTATGATTACCTTTAAAATCCGTCCCTTACACGCCGCCTTCACAGCCTCAATCTCGGACTTCACGGTCTCATAATCGCCATCCTTTAACGCACCGATTGAAATCACCATATCAATCTCATCCGCTCCGTTCCTTACCGCATCCTCCGTCTCAAACACCTTCACTTCCGCTGTCTGGTATCCGTTGGGAAACCCGATAACCGTGCAGACCTTCATCCGGTCTCCCACATACTCCTTTGCCCGTTTCACATAGGAAGGCGGAATACAGACGGATGCGGTCCGGTACTCCACTGCATCGTCACAAATCTGTTTTACCTCTGCCCATGTTGCTGTCTGTGTCAGCAGGGTATGATCCACCGCGCTTAAAATTTTCTGATCCATCCGTTCTTCCTTTCTATCCGATCACTTCCTCCAGAATCGTATCCAGCAGCTCCACAAACGTCTTCTTCACTCTCGCTGCGGTCTCCACCACTTCCTTATGATTCAGCGGCTGTTCCAGAATTCCGGCACCAAAGTTGGTAATGCAGGAGATTCCAATCACCGGAATCCCGCAGTGCGCGCAGACGATCGCTTCCGGCACAGTTGACATTCCGACCGCGTCGGCGCCCAGGATTCCGGCCAGCCGAACCTCGGCCGGAGTTTCATAGCATGGCCCTGAAAACATCATATAGACGCCTTCCTCCAGCTTAATGCCCTTCTTCGCAGCAGCGCTCCGCAGACGAGTCCGCAGTTCCGCCGCATATACCCGGGTCATATCGGGAAAGCGCGGTCCGTCGTCTTCCCAGTTCGCTCCCATCAGCGGATTTCCGCCCGAATAATTGATGTGATCCCGAATCATCATCAGCGTACCCGGATCAAAATTCCGGTTTACGCCCCCTGCGGCATTGGTCAGCACCATGTACTGAACCCCCAGCCGCTTCATAATTCGCACCGGAAGCGTTATCATTCTCTGGCTGTAGCCTTCATAATAGTGGACTCTGCCCTGCATCGCAATGACGTTCTTTCCTTTGCAGGTTCCCAGCACAAACTGTCCTGCATGCCCCGCCACCGTGGAGACCGGAAAATCCGGAATCTCCCCGTACGGTATCACCACCGGATTCTCAATCTGCTCCGCGTAGTCACCCAGGCCGCTTCCAAGAATCAGGCCGATCTCAGGCACAAAATCTGTCTTTCCCCTAATAATCCCAATACTATTTTCGATGATCTCTCTTTCATTTAACATATCTGTATCCCCAATCCTTCTTTTAGACCCACTGCTCCAATCCGAGTCTTACATACTGCTCGTCCGGCGCGTCATTTTCCTTCATCATACGCACCATGTTCCGGAGCATCCGCTCCTCAGTCGCCTTGTCCTCCAGCGGATGCTCCTGGCCCGGATCTGTCTCCGTATCATAAAGTAAAGTTCCGTATTCCATCAGTGATCTCGGCGGAAATCCCAGCGTACGGATACCGTAGCCGCCCTTTATTCTCAGCATGGGACAGCCCTTTGTAAAGGAAAATCCCTCGTGGAGAACCGCCGTTTTCAGTTCCTCCACCGTGATTGCTCCCGGATAGCTGGTCGGTTCCACCACATAGTTAAAGAGCTCCTGTTCCTTATCCGGCATCGGACATCTCATATACACGTATCTGCCGTCTGTGATATTTACATGAATTCCATGCTGGCCAAAGAGCGCATAATCTCTGATCTTCTTATCGCTCTCAATCGTCTCACGGAGCGGACGTCCCTCCATATCCGCCGGAATTGGAAGCCCGAAATACTCCAATAAGGTTGGGGCAAGATCGATAGTCTGTACCAGCGCCTGACGGCGTTCCCCGCAGACTCCGGTTCTCGGATCCCAGATGAAAAGCGGCGTATGCGCCAGCTCATTATAATACGGCATCATCATCTTTCCCCACCAGTTATGCTGGCTCAGCATGAAGCCATGATCCGTATTGACAATCAGCATGGTGTCTTTCCACAGGTCATACTCGTCCATCATATCCAGCACCTTTCCCAGATACGTATCACACATGGTCACAAGCGCCCGGTACTCATTGATACAGTGCTCCACCTGTTCCGGTGTCTCCACCACCTCATGGTATCCCGGCCAGTCAAACATCACGCCCTGGTATCCGTCTTTATACGGCTCTTTGTAGCTTTCCGGTGTAAAATACGGTTCATGGGGATCGTAATTCTCCAGCTGAAGGTACCAGTTGTCGGCTCCGTGATTATCCCGGATAAAATCAAGCCCGTTGGAGAAATTCTGGGCAATCGACTGATTGGCCTCATCCTGCATGTAATAACGGTTGATGTACTCCTGCCTTCCGCAGAAATCCTTTCTTCCGCCCAGGTGCTCCGGAACCTCCCATTCCACTCTGCCCTTCCAGGGGTCCCCCTCCTGTCCTCTGACAAACTCGTAGGAATTGTACTTATTTACATAGTTTCCGCCGCCCTCTTCCCAGTAATGCCAGTGATCCGTAGTCAGATGGGTATAAATTCCGTTTGCCTTTAAAATACCCGGCATGGAATCGTCGTAAGGCTCCAGCGGTCCCCAGCTTCTGTGCAGGAAATTGTAGCGTCCCGTATGGATCTCTCTTCTCGCCGGCATACACGGAAGGCTGCCTGCGTAGCAGTTGTCAAAGGTCACGCTTCTTTCTGCCAGCCGTTTAAAATTCGGCGCTATCACGTCATCGCAGCCATAGGGAGGCAGCATATGACGGTTCAGGGAATCGAACATTACCATTATCGCTTTCATATTTTTATCCTCTTTCTTCCTCATAGTATTTATTCATCATCATGCTTTCCGACACCGGCAGGCGGTGTGATATGGCGGACACCGAAGGCGAGCACGAACAGCGTCACCACGTAAGGAATCATCGCCATAATCTGCGGCGGAACTCCGTACCCCTGAAAATTGATCTGTACCGCATCGGAAAAACCGAATATCAGGGCGCAGAACAGGACCATGACCGGGTTGTACTTTGCGAGGATCATGATTGCCACCGCAATATAACCGCGTCCGGCCGACATATCCCGCACATACATATCCAGGTGGTCGATGGAAAGGTATGCGCCCCCCAATCCGGCCAGTACGCCGCAGGCAATGACTCCGATATACTTGATCTTATGTACCGCCAGCCCCACGCTGGCCGCAGCCTTCGGGTTTTCCCCCACCATGCGCAGCCTTAAGCCAAACCGTGTTTTAAACAGAACCACATACTCTGCGATTACGGCAAAAAGCATGATATAAGTGATTGGAGATGCGAACACACCGGCGTTAATGGAGGCCACCTGCGGAGACGATCCCTTGTTGTCCCATAAGAGCTGCATCAACAGTGTGGTTGCCGCTACCGACAGGAGGTTGAGCCCGATTCCGCTGATTACCTGATTAACCTTATACCGTACACAGAGAACGGCGTGGGCCAGACCAAACAGCGCTCCGCCCGCCATACCGGTCAGGAGACCCGCAAAGACATTTCCCGTATAATAGGAGCCGAGAACTCCGCAGAACGCCCCCATGGTCATCATACTTTCCAGTCCCAGCGCCATGACGCCGCTTCTGACGGAAAGGACTCCGCCCAGGGCCGCCAGCACCAGCGGAACGGACATGCTGAGGGTAGATGTAACGATTGACATGAACTGATTCATCATTTCTTTCCCCCCTTACTGCCATTTTTGATTCTGAGAATTTCCTTAACGAGAAGCGGCGCTGCCACAAGCAGAATAATGAACGCCTGAATGACATCGATAAATTCTGTCGGTATTCCGGTCGTACGGTTTAAGACCATACAGCCGGCTCTCAGTGCACCGAAGATGATTCCGGAAAGGATGACGCCCAGGGGACTGTCTGCCGCCAGAGCCGCTACCGCGATTCCGTCGAAGCCGTAGCCCGAGGAGAAATCCGCAATCAGCCGGTGATCCACGCCCAGCACATGAGTTCCTCCCAGAAGACCGGCAATGGAGCCGCTGAGCACCATGGCGATGATCATAATTTTCCCGATCTTGATTCCCGCGGTCTCGGAAGCCTTCAGATTCAGCCCGACACACTTGATTTCATAACCAACCACAGTCCGTTCAAACAGAAGCTTAATCAGGACGCAGAGAACCACTGCGATGATAATCGCCGCCGTAAGCTGTGTCTTATCCACCAGCTTCGGAATCCACACCGATTCGGAAAATCTGGCCGTCTGCGCCATGCTCTTTCCCGCTTCCTTTAACGGATAGTTCACCACATATGCCACAAAATTCTGTGCTATGGTATTTAACATAACGGTCGCTATCACCTCGTTGGAGCCAAACTTTACCTTCATAAAGCCCACCAGGCCCGCATACAGTCCGCCGAAGATGATTCCGCCCAGAAGTGACAGCGGGATCCAGATCACACCAGGCAGATTGACCGGCATCAGGGCGATCAGGCTGGTACCAAGGGCGCCCATGTAAAGCTGCCCTTCAATTCCTAAGTTGATCAGATTTGCTTTCTTTGCAACCGTGTAGGCAAGTCCTGCAAAGATTAAGGGAGTCGCCTGCACCAGCGTCTGGCAGATGGCCTTTCTGCCGATAAACGCCCCCTTTAAAATGGACCCGTACGCCTCAAACGGATTGTATCCGCAGACCAGCATGGCGATTCCGCCCAGAACCAGGGCCAGAACCAGAGCCACCGCAGACATATTTTTATTCAGAAATTCTTTTTTATCGAACTGCAATCCTGCTGCCTTCACGCTCTCTGTCCCCCCTTCCCCACTGCGCCTGTCATCAGAAGTCCCAGCTGCATATCGTCAAAATCCGCCGGTTCCCCTTCCGCCACGATCTCGCCGTCGTACATGACCATCAGCCTGTCACTTAAATTCTTCACCTCATCTAAGTCGGCAGAAATCAAAAGGATGGCCTTCCCCTCGTCTCTCAGCTTCAGCAGCCGGTCGTGTATGTATTCAATCGCACCGATATCCACGCCGCGGGTCGGCTGTGCGACGATAATAATATCCGGATTCTCACTGAACACCCTTGCGATAATCACCTTCTGCTGATTTCCTCCGGAAAGGGCGCTGCATTTCACCCCGGAATTGGGCGATTTGATCAGGAACTCCTTTAAGAGCCCCTCGGAAAAGCTTCTGATCTTCTTTCTGTCCAGAATTCCCCTGTTCTGAAACTGGTCCTGATATCCCAGTATCAGGTTGTCCAGAATCGATAGCTCCAGGATCAGCCCCCTGGTCATGCGGTCCTCCGGGATATGGCCGATCTTTTTCCGGATAAAATCCTTCGGCTTGCCGGAAATCTTCTCCCCGTCCTTTTCCATGTCCAGAACGTCAGGATTACGAATCCCTGTCAGACATTCGATCAGCTCCGTCTGCCCGTTTCCTTCGATTCCCGCAATACCCAGAATCTCTCCCCTTTTCAGTTCAAAGCCCACATGATTAAGTACGGTTCTTCCCTTTTCCTTCAGCGTAATATCCCGCACCGTGAGCCTGGTATCCCCGACGCACTCACTTTTCCTCCGAATTCCCAGCTCCACCTCTCGGCCAACCATCATCTGGGCCAGACTGTCAGGAGTCGCTCCTATGGTGGAGACACCCGACTCGATCATCCTGCCATCTCTCAGCACGCTGATGCTGTCAGCAATCTCCAGTGTCTCCTTCAGCTTATGGGTGATAATAATAATGCTGGTTCCCGCCGCTTTTAACCTTCTTAAAATATGAAACAGCTCCTCGACCTCCTGCGGAGTCAGAACCGCAGTGGGCTCATCCAGGATGAGAATCTTCGCGTTCCTGTAGATGGCCTTTAATATCTCCACCTTCTGCTGTTCCCCCACAGAAAGCTCCTTCACGATCTGAGATGCGGATATGTGGAAACCATACCGCTCGATCATCTCCTGAACTTCCTTTTCGGCCGCCGCCTTATCAAACAGAATTCCATTTACCGGCTCCTGTCCGACTACGATATTCTCCGTGACGCTCAAGACCGGAGTCAGCATAAAATGCTGGTGCACCATGCCGATTCCAAGGTCAATCGCCTGCTTCGGCGTCCTTAAGTTTACCTTTTTCCCCTCCACCAGGATTTCTCCCTCATCCGCTTTGCAGATTCCGTAAAGGATCTTCATCAACGTCGATTTCCCGGCCCCGTTCTCTCCGAGAAGAGAGAGGATTTCTCCCTTTTTCAGGGAAAAATCCACATGATCGAGCGCTAAAACCAGAGGATACTGTTTCGTAATATTTTTCATTTCAACTACAACCATCAGCCGTCTCCTCCAATCGATTCCGACTACTTCGTATACTGGTTTTCAGCCACCCAGGCGTTAAGCTCATCTGCCGTCTTACATGGCACCAGCTCTCCAGCCACCATTTTTTCCCTGATATCCTTCAGTGCCGTCTGAATCTCCTCGGGAATGGCTACATTGGAGCCTTCCGTGTCACAGCCTACGACGCCCTCCCTGATGCCGCTCATATGGAGGCCCGGCTCCCAGGTTCCGTCAATCACCTTTTTCACTTCATTATAGACCATGTTTTCCACGCTTCTGACCGAAGAGGCCACGATATAATCCGGGTCCTCCGCATTCTGATTCGATCCGACGCCGAATGCGTAGCGTCCCGCTTCCTTTGCAGCGCCAAACACGCCCAGACCGGATGCTCCGGCGATACACTGGATAAAGTCAGCACCCTTGTTATACATGGAAAGGCCGATCTCTTTGCCTTTTCCAGGATCGTTAAACGCTCCCACAACGCCTTCCAGCACTTCCACATCCGGATTCACATACTTTGCTCCCGCTGTGAACCCAACGATGCCCTCTCTTAAATTAGGCTGGTCCGCACCGATGATGACTCCAATGACGTTATCTGCATTCGCCTTGTCCATACTGCTCTTCGTCCCCAGGCCCGCGATAACGCCGGCAAGGAAGGTCTGCTCACACCACTCCGTCTGAAGCGTGCTCACACCGGTGATCTCTTCCGTTCCATCGACCAGTGCGATCCTCTGATCCGGGAACTCTTCCGCGATCTCTTTTACCGCCTCCTGCTGGTCGGAACCGACAGCAATCAGCAGATCGTATTCTTCCGTCTCTGAGAACTGCCTTCCCAGAGGAACGAAATCACTGATGGCATTGGGCTCCACATAGTCAAACTCGATCCCTAAGTCCTCCTGCGCCTTCATGATTCCGGCATATGCCATGTCATTGAAGTTCTTATCGCCAAGTCCTCCGGTACCGAAGATCACGCCGATTTTTGCAGTCTCCTTACCGGTGCCAGCCTGTGTCCCGGCTGCTTCCGTGCCTCCCTGTGCTCCGGCGGCCTCCGGGCTCCCCTTCGTGTCTGCCGTCTTTCCGGCGCATCCTGTCATGGATACCGCCATTATCACTGCCATAGCTGCTGCTGCGATCCTCTTTTTCATTGCTCTTCTCCTTCTTTTTTCAAGATTTCCATCTGTATTTCATGTATATATTGTACTAATTTCCATTTAAAACATAAATAAAAGCTGTGTACTTTGTCATGAAGTATTTTAACTTCTTTTCAGTCCACAGCTTTTTTATCTATCACTATTCTGACTTTCTGTCACTTTGTTGACATCTCGTCATTTCCGGCGTCACTCCCATATAGTCGTGATACACCTTTGAAAAATAGCTCGGCGCGGCATATCCCACCGCGTACGCAACCTCATAAATCCGCATATCCGTGTAGAGCAGCAGCTCCTTCGCCTGATTCAGCCGGTAAAGCATCAGATAAACGGAGAAATTCTTTCCCGTCTCCGATTTAAACCGGCGGCTTAAATATTCCGGCGACCGGTAGACCGCCTGGGCCACCTCCTTTAAGGAGAGATCCTGGTTCCCGTAGTTGTCGTGGATGTACTGTATCGCCTCCCTGACACTCTGGGAATAGTTCAAATAGTTATCAGAGTAAAGCTCCCCTATGATATAAGTGCAGAATTCCCGGCATTTATCGAGGGTCCATCCTCTGTCGATCTCCGGCTCCTCCTGGCTGTTTTTACAGTATTCCAGGAAAATCTCCTCCAGCCCCATAACGAAGCTCATACAGGCCTCCTTGGCCCAGCCCACGTCCTGGCACGGAACATGATCGAAAAAGGAAAACCACTGGTCTATATTTTGATTCAGCGTATCCCTGTCCTCGTGCATGACGCGGTTTAAGAGCTTCCGGCATTCCTTTTTAATTGTATTCCGTTCCAGACGCTCGCCGTCTTCCGCTATTTTTGCCGGAAAGAATCCCTTTTTATAGAAGAAATCGTACTGCAGCATCCGCTCCGCCTCTTCGATTCCTTCCATCACCCGGTCGATTCCGTGCAGGCTCCGGCTGGAGACAATGATCCCAGGCTCCCGTTCATTCCAGTAGCTCACAAAGGCCTGAACGGCTTCCTTTAGCAGCTCCCCGCTTTCCGCCTGCAGGATCAGGTAAATACTCTCATTTCTCAGCACCGGCCGCAGAATATGAAGCTTCTGATCCCTGATAAACCCGTCCAGCTTCTCCTTCTGTCCTTCACTGCTCCGGCTTCTCAACGCCACGACGGCGAAGTCCAGTTCCTCCATAAAATGGTGTTTCTGCCAGAACGACCGGATAAAGGCATCGTCGTCCAGGCGGTGGCAGCAGGTGAAGATATCGAGATAGCCGTTTGAGTAGCAGTCCTCCTCCTTCGCTTCCAGAAGGGCCGCCCGCTCGCTCTCGATCTCTAAGAGCGCTTCCAGAATGTCCTGTCCGCGAAGCTCTGACTTTAAAAAATACTTCTTGGCTCCATAGGTAATGGCCTCCCTGGCATAAGAAAATTCCGCATAGTTTGTAAGAATGATAAACGAGACGTACGGCATCTTTTCCAGAAGCTTCTTCATCAGCATCAGGCCATCCATCCCCGGCATTTTGATATCGGTGATCACTGTATCCACATGGTGTTCCAGCGCCAGTTCCAGGGCATCGTTTCCGTTTTCCGCCACTCCCACTATCTCAAAATCCGGATGATTGCCGCGTTCAATGCTGAATTGTATCCATTCTCTGATGGGTGTTTCATCGTCCGCTATCAGTATTTTCATCTAAATTCTTTCCTCTCATATTTACCGGCATGCTTAAGATCACCTCGGTTCCCACACCTTCCTCGCTTAAGATCCGGATCCCGTATTCTTCGCCGAAATTCAGCTTTAATCTCTCGTTCACATTGCGCAGGCCAACCTTGTTCATATTCATGCCCTTATCCAGGACAGTGCTTAATTTATCCTCATCCATGCCGATTCCGTCGTCCTTTACACTGATACAGAGCGTCCTGGGGCGTGTTTGAAAATTGCTTTCTGTCAGATGTACGTCAGGATCGAGATAGCTCCGGATTACGATATGGCAGACCTGCTTCTTCTGTAGGCTGTAAAAGATTGCATTTTCCACAATGGGCTGCAGTATAAAATCCGGGACAATACAGGAAAGCGTATTTTCCGGCATGTCGAACTCCACCTCGAAACGGTCCCGGTATCTTGCCTTCTGGAGGTCAATATAATAGAGGAGAGTCTCCCGCTCCTCTCTCAGGCTGATCATTTTTTCGGAACTGGAGAGCGTCTTTCTCAGTATTTTGGAAAAATCGATCAGCATCTTCTCGGCGGCCTCATTTTTTCCCATCTCCACATAAAACCGGATGGAGCTGAGCGTATTGTAGATAAAATGCGGGTTGATCTGCGTCTGTAAAAAATCCAGCTGCAGCAGATGTTTTTTCCGTTCCATCACACCGATCTCATCGACCTGGCTCTCCAGCTTCCCGACCATGTAATTGAAGGAATCAGCGATCTCGGAAAGCTCCCCTTTTCCCTTTTCCGCCTCCTCGATCCTGGCCTGAAGTTCTCCGCGGGCCACCATGTCCATCTTATTCTTTATGGCGTCGATTGGCTTTAATATCACACGGAGGGAGACGGCTGTCACCGGCAGAAAACAGACGGCGAACACTGCCAGCAGCAGAAAGGAGAAAAACGTCATCCGGTCGATCGGCGCAAAGAGATGGTGGATATCCGCATTCTCCAGCAGGAACCACTCCGTTCCTGAGATATTCTCATAGAAATAGACATTATCCGGAAATGCTTTCGATATCCCATAACCGGAGCCAAGGGCCTCCCGGTTCTCGATGACGATATCATTTTTCTGGTAGGGCAGCCCGATATGGTTCTTATTCTTGCCGGACAGCACGATGCCTTCCGCGTCCACAATGCAGTAATCCCTGTCTTTTTCAATCATGTCCGAATAGGAATCGTACAGAACCACCTCGCTGAACTGCATCAGGGCATAACCACGTACACTGCCGCTTAAGAGGTCCTTAATTGGCTGGGTCAGGTAAAAGCTGTGGCGGTAAAGCCCCTGCTCCTGCCCGCTCTGCAGCGGCCCGCCCAGATATCGATTGTCCTTCGGATTTTTCTGCTCCAGAAGCGCCGCCTGCTTAAGCGCCTCCCTGGCCTCCTCCTCCGGCAACCCCGGAGAGTCACTGGCATAACGCAGCTCATCCAGATCGTAGATATAGATCCGGAACTTATTGCCTTTCTTATAATTCCCGTAGATCTCATCACGGATATACGCGTCGATCTCTTCCGTGTCCCCCTCACCGCCTACGATCCAGTCGATCACGCGGGTGTTTTCCGTAATCTTTTCCAGACTTTCCTTAAGACTCCGGATGGTCTCAGCCGGCTGCCGGATCGTCTGGTTTAAGATCGAACGGTGCAGGCTGATGATCTCATCCCCCACCACGCTCTTGGAGAACCTGGTCATCATGAACACCAGAACGCCCACCAGTATGATGATCAGCAGAAGCATCTTCAGGAAATAACGCTTCATATAGCTGAGTCTTCTTCCGGAACCTTTCGGCGCCGCATGCTTCATCTCCCGGATGCTGTCACTGATCCGGCTTCGTATCTCGTTCCATCCCCTCATATGGTTCTCCGGCAGCCGTGCAGGGCTGCATACTCTTCTATTTTAATATGGTTATACTTTACCACAGAGAATATGGATTTTCAATGACGTCTGAGCAAAGATTGCCGCCCGCCAGCCCCCTGCTCCGCCGCATTTCGCAAAAAAAGAACAGCCCGCCAATAATCCGGCGGTACTGTTCCCATTTACATATCTTAGAATAACGGAACTACTGCACCCTGATACGTGTCTTCAATATACTTCTTTACGGTATCGCTTGTCAGCGCATCAATCAGAGCCAGAGTCGCGTCGGATTTCTCCTCGCCTGCGCGAACTGCTACGACGTTGCCGTATGTGGTGGCTGCGATCGACTGGGAATCCTCGGTAACCAGAGCATCCGTCACCTTTAAGCCTGCCTCGATGGCGTAGTTGCCGTTGATAACGGCGATGTCCACATCACCCAGGGAGCGCGGAAGCTGTGCTGCCTCGATTTCCATGATCTTTAAGTTCTTGTCATTCTTTACAATGTCATTCTTTGTTGCTTCCAGACCAACGCCTTCCTTTAACTCGATCAGGCCGTTGTCGGACAGGAGAAGAAGTGCTCTCGCCTCATTGGATACGTCGTTCGGTACCGCCACCTGCGCTCCGTCCGCTAAATCTGCCAGGGAAGCGGTCTTTCCTGCATAGATTCCGAATGGTTCGTAGTGGATTGCACCTGCGGATACGAGATCCGTGCCGTTTTCCTGGTTGAACTGCTCTAAGTATGGGAAGTGCTGGAAGTAGTTGGCATCCAGATCACCGGATTCCAGTGCCAGATTCGGCTGTACGTAATCGGTGTACTCCTTGATTACCAGATCGTAACCCTTTTCCTTTAAAATGTCCTTGGCTGCCTTTAAGATCTCTGCGTGAGGTGCCGGGGAAGCTCCCACCACCAGCTTCTTTAATTCTCCGGCTGCTGCCGTTGTCTCATCGGCCGGTGCAGCGCTTTCGGTCTCCTTGGACTCTGTAACAGCCGCTGTTGTCGTCTCGGCATTCGTCTCCTTGCTGTTTCCGCCGCAGGCGGTCAGTGCTCCCGCTGCAAGCAGCGCGGCAGCCAGTACGTAAAGTGATTTTTTCATAATTGTTTCCTCCTTTTTGTTGTGCAGTTTCCTGCGCCTCTTGATTGTTACGGTGACTCGTGCGCAAAGCGTGCGAGTGATCGTTTTTATGGTAACGCCTTACGGCCATTACTCCTTTATGATCTATGATCTAGCGGATTCGCTTATCGCTGACGCGGGACAGCTTCATGCCCGCCTCCTGTATGATCTGGACAATGATAACGAGAATCGCCACGGTTACGAACATCATCTCTGTCTGATAGCGGTAATAGCCGTATTTGATGGCAATATCGCCCAGACCGCCGCCTCCGACAAAGCCGGACATGGCCGAATAGGACAGGATGGTGGTCACCGACAGCGCGGCTCCCACAAGCAGGGAAGGCTTCGCTTCCGGAAGGAGCACCTTCCATACTATCTGCATGGTGGAGGCTCCCATGGACTTGGCTGCCTCGATGACTCCCGCATCCACTTCCTTGAAGGACGACTCCACGACTCTCGCCACATAGGGCGCGGCCGCGATTACCAGCGGCGGGATCACCGCCTTGGCGCCCAGCGTCGTTCCGACGATCTTTTTCGTAAGCGGAATCACCATGATCAGAAGGATGATAAACGGCACCGAACGAAGCAGGTTGATGGCCAGGCCGAGAATCTTCTGAAGCCATGGAACCGGCCGGATTCCGTCCTTATCCGTCACAATCAGGATAATTCCCAGCGGAATCCCGATTAAATAGGCAAAGAAGGAAGATGTGAAGGTCATGAACAGTGTCTCCCAAATTCCTGTTTTTAGCATATCGAATGTAGCGGCATCAAATGTCATAATCCGTCACCTCCTCAAATGGTACTTTGGCTGTTTTTAAGTAATTGGCCACCCGGTTAGCATCGACCTCATCCTCGGGAAGCTGGATCACCATCTGTCCCATGGCCGTTCCGTTTATGTCGCGCGTCTCCGCGTGGATAATATTCACCGGCACCTTGCAGGCCAGGATCATATTGGATAACACCGGTTCGAAGGAGGAACGTCCGTCGAAGGAGATTCTCACCCGTCTGGACTTTCCAAATCTCGCCGCCTGCTCGGCCGCGTCTCCTAAGATCAGCTGCCGCCCGATCTTCGACTTCGGCTCGGAGAATATCTCTGATACGCTTCCCACTTCTGCGATGTGGCTCTGGTCAATGATGGCCACGCGGTCGCAGATCGCTTCGATGACGGTCATCTCATGGGTGATCACGACTACCGTAACGCCCATGGTTTTGTTGATCTCTTTTAACAGGGCCAGGATCGACTTCGTGGTGTTGGGGTCCAGCGCGCTGGTGGCCTCATCACATAAGAGGATCTTCGGATTGGTGGCCAGTGCCCTGGCGATCGCCACCCTCTGCTTCTGTCCCCCCGAAAGCTGAGACGGATACGCGTCCTTGCGGTCCGCAAGCCCTACAAGCCCTAACAGCTCCATGGCCCGCTCTCTCGCTTCTTTCTTCGGTGCGCCTGCGATCTCCAGCGGGAAGCAGACATTCTGAATGACATTTCTCTGTGCCAGCAGGTTAAACTGCTGGAAGATCATGCCCATGGACTGTCTCGCCTTTCTCTGATCCCGTCTGGACATGGACGCCAGGCTCCTGTTCTCAAACAGGACCTCTCCGGAAGTCGGTACCTCCAGATAATTGATGCATCGTACCAGCGTACTCTTTCCCGCACCGGAAAGACCGATAATTCCAAAAACTTCTCCCTGGCAGATCGTTAGGTTGATATCGTCCAGCGCCTTGATCGGGCCGCCCGACGTCCTAAACTCCTTGCCCAGCCCCACCAGCTGAATAATTGGTTCTGATGACTGCATGTCTTTCGTTTCCTTTCTTTTCCATACTGTTTAACGGGTATGCCCGAATCCGGCAGGCCGGCTCGCACGCCGAAGCACAGTCGCTTCAGCGGCCAGGCTTCCTCAGCGCGGAGTGCGCATACCCGATAAAGGAGCAACTTCCCTATTACACAAAAAGGCCGCAAGCCCTGCACAGACTTGCGACCACAGCGATTCAAGATTCAATCTCCCTGTTTGCCATAAACTTCAATCACAATCCATACAAATGAATATCATTTTCGATTTTTTACGCACATTGACATACGGCACATCATCATGCCGTTCATCATGTACATATTCATCTGCATGGCTTTAAACTGGTTCATAGCGGTTTCTCCCTTCGCCTATTCCTATAGTTCGACTAGGATTTTAACTTATGAGGCGTATTTTACGCTACATCATACCATTTGTCAAGTATTAATTCGTCTGACAGACGGATTTTAGGAACAGAGATCGATAATTACCTGTGCAAACATCTTTGCGCTGACGATCAGTTCCTCGATGACTGCGAACTCATCGGCTCCGTGCATGCGGTTATCCGTCTCCGGCATGGCGGCGCCAAAAGCGACTCCGTTCTTCAGCTCGTGAACGTAGGTACCGCCTCCGATGGCGATACACTCTCCCTTACGGCCTGTGTACTCCTCGTAGGTGCGAAGAAGCGTGCTGATGAATTCGGAATCTCCATCCACGTGATGAGGCGGCCTCATGGAGTCATTCAGAAGGGTAAATCCTTTTTCCGCCATCTTTGCCTTTGCTGCATCCAGTACATTCTCTTTTGTGGCGCAGATCGGGCATCGGCTGTCGAAGGTACCATCCAGCTCGCTGTCAGAGATGGTGAGCAGGCTGAATGCCAGCGTTAAATCTCCGGAGATCTCATCGCTCATGGCGATTCCCAGAGCATTACCGGAGGTGTCGCCGTGAGGAATCAGTTCCAGAAGGCGTCCAATGGTACTGATCTGCTCGCAGGCCGCAAACGGCAGTCTCTGAATCAGGACAAGAAGACCTGTCAGCGCGTTGTTGCCCTCTTCCGGTTTGGACGCATGAGCGCCTTCACCGATGGCTGTGATCGTCGCGGAATCTTCCTCCACTTCGAATTCGAAACGGATTCCGGTTTCTCCGGTCACTGCCTCAGCGGCCTTCTCCATTACCTCCACATCGATTCCCTGTACCACAGCGCGGGCTTTTCCCGGCACTACATTGACCTTGATGCCGGCTTCTACAGAAACCAGCTTCGGCAGCGCCTCAGACGGAGCGAAGGAAGCGGTGAAGTGACCGTTTAATGAGCCTTTTTCCGTGTTGACCACCGGGTAGGAGCCGTCCGGTGAAAAGGTCATCGGAGCCTCTTTTTCAATCGCATAGTAATGCGCAATGTCAGAGCTTCCGCACTCCTCGTCGGTTCCCAGAATCAGGCGTGCATTCTTCTTAAGAGGAACTCCCAGCTCTTTCACGGCTCTCATGGCGTAGAGCGCTGCGACTGCCGGTCCCTTGTCATCCGCGGTGCCGCGTCCAAAGAGCTTATCGCCCTTTACCACCGGCTCAAACGGTTCTGTTTCCTTCCAGCCTTCTCCTGCCGGGACGACATCGAGATGGGCCAGAATATCCAGCTGGCTCTCTTTATCATTCAGGTCTGCGGTTCCCACGTAATTATCGTAATTGGTGATGGAGAAACCATAGGCCTCAGCCATGGAAAGTGCCTCAGCCAGTGCAGTAAATGCACCCTGACCGTATGGCATGCCTTCTTTATACGGCATTTTCTCACTGTTAATGCGGCACAGAGTACAGATGTCATCAAGCATCTCCTGTCTGTGTGCCTCGATAAACTCTTCAATCTCTTTTCTGTACATGTCTTATCCTTTCCTGCGGCGGTAAAGCCGCGTGTTATTTCATCATGGAAGCCAGAATCTCATTAACAGCCTTGCCGTCCGCCTTGCCTTTTACCTTCGGCATGAGGACTTTCATAATCTTTCCCTTGTCTGACGGCGCCGGCTTTTCGATCTCCAGCTCAGCCAATACGGCTGTCACTACCTCACGGATCTGCTCCTCGCTCATATCCTCGGGCGCAAATTCCTTATAAACTGACAGGCGGTAAGCCGCCTCCTCGCGGATGTCATCCCGGTCCGCAGGCGCTGTATCAAAGGTCTCCTGGGACTGCTTGATCTCTTTCTTCACAACCGTATTCGCCTCGTCCTCGGTAATCGGCTCGTGATCCTTTTTATCGATTTCGAAATTCTTCAGTGCAGAAAGAAGCATGGATAATGCATCTTTCCTCTGCTTGTCTTTCGCCTTCATGGCTTCTACCATCGCTGCCCTGACTACATCAATCTTACTCATATCTGCTGCCTCCTTATTGATTTACCCGTTAATTTTTACCGAACTCACTGAGCTTCAGGCCCGGATTGCGGTCCAGAACCATGCCCACGCTCCAGCTGTTGACAAACAGCAGAAGCGGATTATCCTTCAAATCCTTGATGCGCTTCATGTCGGAGGTTCCCTGAATCTTCGCAACGTCAATCTCATCCTTATTCTCTACCCAGCGGATGTATTCATACGGGAGCTTCTCCAGCTTGACTTCCACGTTGTACTCATTTTCCAGACGGTAGGTGAGAACCTCGAACTGCAGTTCGCCGACTACTCCGACGATGATCTCCTCCATGCCCGTATTGAACTCCTGGAAAATCTGGATGGCGCCTTCCTGGGCGATCTGATTCACGCCCTTTATAAACTGCTTCCGCTTCATGGTGTCCATCTGGCGCACTCTGGCAAAATGCTCCGGCGCGAACGTGGGGATTCCCTCATATTCAAACTTCTCATTGGACAGGCACAACGTGTCTCCGATGGAGAAAATACCCGGATCGAAAACGCCGATAATATCGCCTGCGTACGCTTCCTCCACGATCTTTCTGTCCTGAGCCATCATCTGCTGCGGCTGGGACAGCCGGAGTTTCCTGCCGCCCTGCACGTGGTTTACCTCCATGCCGGCCTCAAACTTTCCGGATACGATTCGCATAAATGCGATTCTGTCGCGGTGGGCCTTATTCATGTTCGCCTGGATCTTAAACACAAAGGCCGAAAATTTCTCTTCAAACGGATCGATCACACCCTTATCCGCCAGTCTCGGCAGCGGCGTTGTCGTCATCTGAAGGAAATGCTGTAAAAATGTCTCCACGCCGAAATTCGTCAGCGCCGATCCGAAAAATACCGGTGACAAGTTCCCTTTCCCGACACGATCCATATCCAGTTCGTCACTGGCTCCATCCAGCAGTTCGATGTCCTCCATCAGCTGGTGGTGGTAATCCTCGCCGATCAGCCAGTCCACCTGGGGATCGCCTAAAAGTACCTCGGTGGCATCAACCGTCTTCTGTCCGCCCATGGCGGCCTGGAAGGTGGTAATCGTCTTCTTGTTTCTGTCGTAGACACCCTTGAACTCATGGCCGCAGCCGATCGGCCAGTTGACCGGACAGGTACGGATTCCAAGCACCGTCTCGATCTCGTCCATCAGTTCAAACGGATCCCTGGCTTCCCGGTCCATCTTGTTGATAAAGGTAAATATGGGGATGTGGCGCATGACACAGACCTTGAACAGCTTGATCGTCTGCGCCTCAACACCCTTGGAACCGTCTATGACCATGACCGCGGAATCCGCCGCCATAAGGGTCCGGTATGTGTCCTCCGAGAAATCCTGATGCCCCGGGGTATCCAGGATATTAATGCAGTATCCGTCGTAATTGAACTGCATTACCGAGGAGGTAACGGAAATACCTCTCTCCTTCTCGATCTCCATCCAGTCTGAGACCGCATGCTTTGCCGCCTTTCTTCCCTTAACGGAGCCAGCCAGATTAATGGCGCCTCCGTAAAGCAGAAACTTTTCCGTCAATGTCGTCTTACCGGCATCGGGGTGGGAAATGATGGCAAAGGTTCTTCTCTTCTTTATTTCTTCAGTTATATTCGACAAAATGTTTCCTCCAATTTTACGTGTCAATCTTTTTTATTGTATTATTATTCCATTACAAAGTCAAGATTCATGTGGTGAAGCGAACATTCCTCTTTAACAGGACGCTTCGAAATGCTTCAGCCACATTTTCACGAGAGGAATCCAGCTCTGGCACTGTTCCACCACCTGGAAGCCGTTCCCGGCCGTCTCCTCGTCGGCCAGAGAAAGTCCGTGGCCGCCGGTGGGATAGATATGAAGTTCAAAGTTGACATTCTTCCGTTTCATGGCGGCTGCCAGAAGCAGGCTGTTTTCCACAGGAACGTTTTCGTCCGTATACGTATGCCAGATAAATGCCCTCGGCGTCTGTTCCGTCACAAAATTCTCCAGGGAAACCGCGTCTCTCTGTTCCTGGGTCACATCGTCTCCAAGCAGACGCTTAAAGGAGTTCACATGCGCGTACTCGCCGCCTGTAATGACCGGATAACACAGGATCAGGCCATCCGGGCGAATTTGTGCGGGTGTTCTGCCAATCGCATCATATACCAGCTCATTGTCCCAGAATACGCCGAGACTGCAGGCCAGATGGCCCGCAGCGGAAGAACCGCACACGATGATCTTTGCCGGATCGACCTTCCACTCTGCCGCGTGTTCCCTGATATAGGCAACCGCTTCCCCAAGCTCTCTCACAGAGGTTGGGAAATGGTTCGGGGCAACGCTGTAGTCGAGAATAAAGGCATGGCATCCCATGGCCATAAACTGAAGCGCCAGGGGCTCACTCTCCCGATCCGATCTCTGCCAGTATCCGCCTCCGGCACAGACGATCACAGCCGGCCGCTGTCTGTCCGGCGCCACACTCACTTCTTTTATCAGATATCCGGTGAGCAGCGCCGGTCCTGTCAGCTGCCCCGGAACTATAATTTCTTTTTTCTCTGTATTCATGATGATTTTCCCCTTTGTCATTCCATTTTATTTATCTGCTGATACGGCAAGTATCTCATCCAGCAGCCGGTCGGCGACCTCTTCCTTCGTCATCTTCTCCAGCTCCAGATTCCGCTCTCTCGTGATGATGGTCACGACGTTCGTATCGGTGCCGAAGCCGGCGCCTTCCACCTTCAGATTATTTGCCACAATCATGTCAATATTCTTTTTATCCAGCTTCACCCTGGAATTCTCCAGCATATTCTGGGTTTCCATGGAAAATCCGCAGAGAAACTGGCCTTCCCTCCGGTGCGCACCCAGCCATTTTAAAATGTCATCGGTCCGCTCCAGCTCGATCGCCATATTTCCGTCCGTCTTCTTCGTCTTTTCCGTGCCCACTGATTTAGGCCGGTAATCCGCCACGGCCGCCGCCTTAATGATAATATCCTGTTCCGCCGCCGCTGCCGTCACCGCCTCGAACATATCTGCGGCGCTTTGGATCTCGATCAGCTTTACGAAACGCGGTTTGGGCGTGTCTGTCTTTCCGGTCACCAGCGTCACATCAGCCCCTCGCAGAGCCGCGGCCTTAGCGACGGCACAGCCCATCTTGCCGGTAGAATGGTTGGTGATATAGCGGACCGGATCAATCGCCTCTCTCGTTGGGCCCGCTGTGACGAGAATCTTCTTTCCCTCCAGATCCTTCTGCGCCCCGATCTCCTGTTCAATGTAGTCGAACAGCTCGGCCGGCTCCGGCATCTTTCCCGCTCCCGTATCGCCGCAGGCCAAGTAGCCCACCGCCGGTTTTATCACTTCCATCCCATACTTTTCACAAATCTTTATATTATCCTGAACAATCGGGTTTTCATACATATTCGTGTTCATGGCCGGTGCAATGATCTTCCTGCAGCGGCAGGCCAGCACGGTCGTCGTCAGCATATCATCGGCCAGCCCGTGAGCCAGCTTTGCGATGGAGTTGGCGGAAGCCGGGGCAATCATCACCACGTCCGCCTGCTTGGCGAGCGCCACATGCTCCACGCTGAATTCAAAATTCCGGTCAAAGGTATCTACAAGGCATTTATTTCCTGTCAGTGTCTCAAACGTGATCGGATTGATAAAATTAGTCGCATTCTCTGTCATCAGTACATGGACATGGCAGCCCTTTTTCACCAGCATGCTGGCCAGTCCGGCCGTCTTGTATGCCGCGATACTTCCCGTAATTCCCAGAACAACATGTTTTCCTTTCAGCATAAACGTCTCCTGCCTCACTTCTTTTTATTTCTGCTTACATTGTTATTTTGCCTAAAATGTGGTAAACTCGTGAAAAACCTCACTAAGTGCTCATAGTATACCATAACCTCTAAATTTTGGAAAGGAGTTCCCTTTATGATTTTAGCAATTGACATGGGAAACAGCAATATTGTAATCGGCGGTATTGATGACAGCCGCACCTGGTTTGTGGAGCGTGTCACCACGAACCTGGGGAAGACAGACCTGGAATACGCAGTTAATATCAAAGACATTATGGCAATCCATAACCTGCCGCTTTCCTCGATTGAAGGGGCCGTGGTCTCTTCCGTCGTTCCGCCGCTGACGGACGTGGTGCTCTCTGCAGTTAAGAAAATCACCGGAAAGACGCCCATGCTGGTTGGCTCCGGCATGAAAACGGGACTTAATATCATCATGGATAATCCGAAGACCGTGGGGAGCGACTTAATTGTTGACGCCGTGGCCGCGCTTAAGGATTACCCGTCTCCCATTATTATCATCGACATGGGAACCGCCACCACCATGTCCGTCATTGACAGGGCGGGCAACTATACAGGCGGCATCATTTTCCCGGGGCTCCGGGTTTCTCTGGATTCTTTGAGCAGCCGCGCGGCCCAGCTTCCCTACATCGGTTTAAACAGACCGACCCGGGTCATCGGCAAGAACACCATCGACTGCATGAAAAACGGTATTCTCTATGGCAATGCCGCCATGATTGACGGCATCATCGACCGCATGGAAGAAGAGCTGGGACAGGCCGCAAGCCTCGTAGCCACGGGCGGTCTGGCCCCTTCCGTCCTCCCGCTCTGCCGTCATAAAATCAATTACGATGAGGCGCTTTTATTAAAAGGTCTCCTCATTCTTTACGAAAAAAACAAATAAAATCCGCAGCTCACGCGGCGGACCGCAAACATTCACTGGCTCATCTGCGCACCTGATGTATGAGCCAATGCGATAAACAGGCACTTTGCGGACCGCCGCCAGAAAATGGAAATAAAATTTAAATCTGGCATCGTATAAAAGCCTCCGAATAAGTACATCATTCCTTTATGACTAAAAAGAATGATGCGGAGGGAAAGACATGCCTGTATACAAAGTAGAGATCTGCGGCGTTAACACTTCAAAGCTGCCCCTTTTAAACAACGAAGAAAAAGAAGCCTTATTTAAGAGGATCCTGGATGGCGATATGGAAGCCAGAGAGGAATATATTAAGGGTAACTTAAGACTGGTTCTCAGCGTCATACAGCGTTTTTCAGGCAGTAACGAAAATGTGGACGACTTGTTCCAGATTGGCTGCATCGGCCTGATAAAAGCCATTGACAATTTTGACATTACACAGAACGTACGCTTTTCAACGTATGCCGTTCCCATGATACTGGGCGAGGTACGCCGCTATCTTCGGGATAACAATTCGATCCGTGTCAGCCGTTCCTTACGCGACACCGCCTATAAAGCCATCTATGCAAAAGAAAATCTCATGAAGAAAAACTTAAAAGAGCCTACCATCATGGAAATCGCCAATGAAATCGGCGTCAGCAAGGAGGACATCACCTATGCTCTGGATGCCATTCAGAGCCCTGTCAGCCTGTACGAGCCTGTATATTCCGACGGCGGCGATCCACTCTTCGTCATGGACCAGATCAGCGACAAAAAGAATCTGGAGGAAAACTGGGTGGAGGACATCTCCTTAAATGAAGCCATGAAACGCCTTCCCGAACGGGAACGCCACATTATCGACATGCGCTTCTTCGAGGGAAAGACCCAGACTGAGGTAGCCGAGGAAATTCACATCAGCCAGGCCCAGGTCAGCCGTCTGGAAAAAAACGCACTCAAAAGCATGAAGGGATACCTTTCGTAAAAATAGAGAGAAATACGTAATCAGATAGAAGCATCGAACTGCATTTCCGTTATGAGCTTATAAATAGGAAGAAAATTCAATAATTTTGAATTTCCTTCCTACTTTTATTTATTCTATAGAAATATTTTTTCTTCAAAGGTTGCCAGCCTTTAGCTTTTAAAACGCATTTCTAATGAGACTACTATGTATAGTCATATCTAAGATGCTGATCATTTTTTCAAAATTGCCATCGGATGCTGTTATATTATAACTTTCCACTCAATCCAGCTCTTTTATTGACAAGAACTTGTGTAAATGGTATGATATATACGACTAATGTTATTAGTCGTATATATCATACCATTGGGAGTGAGTTGAATGAAGCAAGATATTACACCTGCTGAGCAGGCCATTATGAACGTCTTATGGGAAAGTAAACACTGGATAACTATCAATGAATTAATTGAATATTTTGAGCACTTAGGCAAAGAATGGAAACGTCAGACGGTGAATACTTATTTAACCCGGCTGATTGAAAAAGGTCTCGTAGTAAAAAACGGGCGAAAATATATTTATGCGTATACGAAAGAAGAATATGAAGCACAAAAGGCTTCTGAAGTTCTTAACGCTCTTTACGGTGGATCTTTAAAAAAATTTGTAGCGGCCTTATCCGATAGTCACTCTTTAAAATCCGAAGATATTAAAGAATTAAAGGAATATCTGGATCAATTATAAGTTTTAAGGAGGGACACAATACATTGAATATTATTTTTACAATGTGCTTCACCGGAAGTATTTTATTTTTATTATACTTAATTGCTGTCAGAATTTTTAAAAATAGTTTGAGCAATCGCTGGAAATATATCATATTGAAGCTCGTGCTATTCTTTTTTCTGACTCCGTTAGGATTTCTAAAACTGATTCTGCACCATGCGCCAACTCAGACCGATTTTAAACTTGCCGGAAATATTCCAATTATGGTATCCACTCCTCACAGTACCTATACAAACTCTGCTTATCAGATAAATCTCACGATTGTGCTTATTTGGATTGTCATGGCCATTGCCGCATTTGTCTGGCAACAGTTAAAATATTTTCGGTTTAAAAAACTGATTCAGTTGTCTATGACGGAAATCACTGATCTAGATATTATAGATTATGTCGATCATTATCGTCAAACTGTGAGAATCAAAAGAAAAGTCCGCCTATATCAATCAAATTGTATAAGCCCATTTACAGCGGGGATACTTTCACCTCTTATCGTGTTGCCTGCTAACCTGTCATCTGAAAAACAAAGACTTATTTTAAAACACGAGCTGACTCACATCCGTCGTTGTGATACATTATTTTTATTTCTACGACATCTTGTCACTTGCATCTACTGGTTTAACCCGTTGGTCTATCTTCTTGAACTTCAATTAAATAAAACGGTCGAGGCCTCCTGTGATGAAATAGTCACACTGGGAATGAATCAAAAGGATCGGAGAAATTATGCCTCGCTAATCATAGATATGGCAGCTAATGACGTGCAGTATCGAACCACCTACGCATCTTCATTCAGTAACTCGTCCAACGGTCTCAAAGAAAGGATGGATTTAATTATGATTCCTGATAAACAAAAGAAACACGGAAAAAGATTATCTGTATTACTAGCTTCCTGTATGGTTTTGTGCAGCAGTTTTACTGCTTTTGCTTACCAATCCCCAACGGAACTGGATATGGTTTGCAATAGTTCGAATAATCCTCTATTAAACATTCGTTCCTCTGACACTATCGTTTTTCAAAGTGGAGATTTTAAGCTCACAAATAGTTCCAGTCCCATTTTATATGATTACCAGTTCACCGATACCGACGGAAACATATATAAAATTGATACTTCCGACCGTTCCGAGTATGCTGCCTGCAATCATGATTATGTTGAAGGAACGATATCCAAACACTCAAAGAAAAGCAATGGCGGCTGTATCACCAAATATTATGACGCCCAGCGCTGTTCCAAGTGTGGCAAGATAATACTGGGATCATTAATTGATACCGAAACACATGAAGTTTGTCCACATTGATTACATCTAACTTTTGCTCTATATATAAAAACACAGGATCTTGCATTCCCCAACAAGATCCTGTGTTTTTATATATTTTAGGTTTTCCGTCTTTTTATATGAAATATTTGTTGTTTTTCTCGGCGCAGCCGCATCAGGATCTTCATACGGAGTGAAAGAACTTCCAATTCCCCAAGTTGTCTTTCCCCGTACCAGTTCTACATCAATTACGGAATTGCGTGCTTCTGAAAGAAAACTCTCTCTCATTTCGCCTTCTGTATTATAATACTGCAGTTCCAGTAACTCTTTTGCAGATAATCTGACTGGCGCATCTGTATTCATATTAATTTTTTGTATACGCGCGGAGGGACTCCCTGTTTTCATTATTCCCTTAAGTTCTTTCGCACTTATCTCGGCACTCGCTCCTCGCACCGTGATATGATACTCGTTAAGCAGGGATTCGAAATCACTTTGCGCAGAAGCTGTGTTTCCCTGAGCAAAAAACGGAAAATTCATAGTTACGGCTAACAGGCTGACTCCAGTTATCATTGCAATTATTTTTTTCAGTAATTTCATAAAGTACCTCTCTTTTCGTATTTATAAACGTATTAGTTAAATGCATCGGATAAAAATGAAATAATCATCGGACTCAACGCTTTCCCTATAATATAGTTATGCTTAAGATACACGACATACCAGTCATGTACCTATGCACCTCTCACCTTTTATTACTCAACTATTAAAAATGTCAAATATAATTGGATTGCCTCTAATTTTCACTTGTGTTGCGGAGCGCAGATGACTATATACGCTTAGTCATTTAAGTATATCTCTTTGACATCATATTGTCAATTCAATTCTATTGCTCCGGTATTATCTATATTTATTACATATTCTCCCCCATGTATCGACTATATTTTTATAGTCTTTTTCCTTAAACTATTAAGCTAAAAAGTGAAGACAGGATCAGTATTTATGATCCTGCCTTCGAAAAAAACACACTATATACATTTTAAACACGATTGCTCAATTATAAATATCATTCCATTTACCTGGCAACTGCATCTTTTTCTATTACTGTAATGAATTATACCCAACACACCGGTAATCACTTTTTATTTACCTTCTTCCACAAGTCCCCCGCCGCCAGCGGAATCTCATAATTCACATACTCCCGGTTCTCCGACAGATTCACGAACTTCATCGCAAGCTTCCCGTCGGCCGCGGACGCCGCCACGCACTCATAGTTCTTCGCGTCGTATCCGCACTTATCGTAATACATAACCTCGTCAAAGCGGCCTTCCCGCGTCAGCACGATGGCTGGTTTTTCCGCGCTTAACAGATAGAAGGTTCCATCCACCACGGATATCAGGTTTCCGTTAAAATCTCCCAGCTTTGTTATCTCACTGAAATCAGGCTTCATGCGGTAAATCGGGCGCGGGAACTCCATGGCATTTTTCCAGCCTTCATAATAGAGATAGCCGTTGTCGTAGGACAGACCCCTGCAAACCGAGTAGTCGATCCCGGCTACCCGGCGGTCGCTGCCATCCGTGCGGATTCCGATCAGGGAATGAGATTTAAAGCTCAGTATATCCGCCTTCGCCGCACCGTAATAGTAGATCCTTCCTTCCGCCAGAACCATCTTCTGGCTTTCCGGCTGTCCCATGATCACCATGGGATCCAGAACCTGGACAGATCCCCCTGCATTTCTCACCAGCTCCAGCCGGTCATATGGAAAATGAAGGCTTTCCGGCTCTTTTCCATCCTGCAGCTCAAATTCAAGAGCTGTCTGCGGAGTTCTGAGGAAGTAATCAGCGCCGTCGGTCGTAAACAAGTACCGCCGCTCTTCGATCTCTCCGCTGTTATTTTCCACCATTGTACCGTCTCCGGCGAATAAGTATGCCTGATGCATCACCATATCGTCCGGATGGTACCAACCGTAAAATACATCCACCAGCTTTCCCGTCAATCCTCCATTGCTCGAGGAGGTACCCATACCTCCAAGTACGGCGATGCTTCCGTCGGCAAGCTTTTCCACATCGTAATCGATAAAAGAACTTCCGGCTGTCGGATTCTTACCGACGAAAGAATCTTCTCTGTGAACGCTGTCTTCCGATTCCGGTTCCTTTTTCACCGCATCAAGCGCGCTGGTTATCGCCTCCAAGTCGATGGTTCCCGTATCATCCGGCCCAATGATTAAATTCGGCACCCATTTACCGTCTTTAAGCTGAAAACTGAACAGGCCGCAGCTTCCATGAAAAATGATCTGATCCTTTGAGGCGTAATCTATGGTAATGGTACTTTCAAGCCCCTTTTCCAATACCTGTCCGGAAAGCCAGGAGGTATCCGGCATTTCCACAGGCATAGCCGGCGTCTCGCCGTCATCCTTACCTGCAATAAAAATGCTGGTAGGACCGTCTCCGCCTCCAATGATGGAAACCGCCTCCGGATCCACGGGTTTTTCCCTGACGGTCATGAGGCACAGCACGGCCGCTGCCGTTACGATCACGGCGCAGAGCGTGATCCTGAAGCCCGCTTTCTTATAGTTTAAAACATTCTTTATTCTCGATTTCGTATGGCTCTCTCCAAAGGCCAGGGGCAGGCGCGCTCCGCTGCCTTTCTCCGCAGCAGACAGGAGTGCCAGCGAGTACTGCCTCTTTCCGCCCTGTCCCAGCTCGCTCACCACCGCCTCGTCACAGGACATCTCCATGTCCTTGCAGAGCAGACGGAAAGCTATATGGGCGATGGGGTTAAACCAGTGCACGATAACCATCAGAAGCCCCAGAAGCTTAACGAGATAGTCACGACGCCGGATATGGATCCGTTCATGCCTCAAGACACACTCCCGTTCCATCTCCGTTAAGTTTGAAGGAAGGTAGATCACCGGGCGGAATATTCCCATGACAAAGGCGCCGGGAATCCGGTCAGATTCATAAATCCCGTGTTCCGGTCTCCGGCCTTTTTCATCCTCATGGTCCGGATCGGGCTCCTGGATCTTCACTGCCGTTCCAAGCCTCCATTTCAAACGGATATACCCGGCAAAATGGAAGAGGAAGAAGACCAGCATCCCCGCCTCCCAGACTACCAGCATCACAAACAGCAGGATCTGTATGGGATTGACCGACATATAGGGATTGGTCACGGTCATGGTCTGCTCCAGAACCTGGTTCACGGGACGGTCTATAAAGAAGACCCCCGAATCAATGGAGGGCGTGTTTTCATAGATGATCCGCTCCTCCAGGGGATTCGAATAAAATGGCAGCAGGCTGTAAGCCGACTGGAGGGAAAACGGACATAAAAAGCGAAAGATCACTACCAGCCACAGCACACAGGAAAACCGCTTGGGAAGCCTCTTATACAGCAGGCGCAGCGCCATCACCAAAAGGGCGGCAAAGCCTGCGGTAATGCTCATGTTCAAAAGAGTGATCATCATCTGATCCACATCCATTACTTCACCGCCTTTTCTATCATCTGTCTGATTTCCTCCGCTTCCTTCGCTGTCAGCTTTCTGTCCTTCAGAAAAGCAGTCACAAAGGCGGGCAGAGAACCGTCAAAGTTTCTGTCCACTACCGTCTCACTCTCGTACTTTAAAACCTCTTCCCTGGGAATCAGTGAGCTCACGATGGCCTGTTCATTCTTCACGAAGCCTCTTCCTGCCAGTTTTTTTAAGACCGTATAACAGGTGGACTTCTTCCATCCCAGCTCTTTTCCGCAGATTCTCACAAGCTCCGTGGAATTCACCGGCTCATTGTCCCAGATCAGGTTCATGAAACGGTATTCGCTCTCATACAGTTTCTTTTCTTCTATCTGATTCTTTTCAAGAATCTCCTTCTTTTCTTCCATGTAAATGCCTCCCTCCAATCCATCATTGCCGCATGGTTCTGGTCTATCGCAGTAGTCCTTCGTGTTAAGTCTATCACGATAGACCTCTCATGTCAAGCGCATCTTCGGGAAGACTGTCCAGTATCCTTTTCAGAGAGGCTGCCTTTCCTCACTTTACAGATCAGTAATTGATTCCATTAACAGCCAGTTTTCCATCCACGATACCAAATGTGATGCCTGGTTTCCTCTCCTCCGACTGCTCCTGCATATGAAACCCTGCCATGCTCGCCTCCAGCGCCGTAATATCCGTATTTTTTATGGAGGAAATAAGATCAGCCGTAAAGATCTTCTCTTTTCCGAAAGCGAGAAATTCTTCTCTCGTACTGACCACGACGCCTTCATCCGGAAAACCTATATAGGTAGGGAAGGAGATGCAGTCAGCCAGCGCCTCCAGATCCTGTTCTGCGACAGCCTTCTGAATTCTGCCGGCAAAGGCCTCCGCCTCGCTCTGATCCACGGAGAAATTATCCAGGCCGCCGGACTCCGCCTGTTCTTCCGTCATACGCTCCTTTGCCGTGGTCTCCGCAGGCGCTTTCTCCTCCGTCTGCCTTTCGATCTCAAACTCCGGACGTCCGAGCGCCCCGGGCGCAATCTCATACTTTTCAAATACTACGACTGGATTGCCCTTCTCATTGATATAGAACGGTGTATCCGCCGTCACGGTTTCAAAGCCGCCTTCAGCCTTTGTAAAGAATTTCACTTCAGAGTCCGCTTCCCGCGCTTTGATCTGGGCGCGTATGCTCTCATTCGCCTTTTCCATGTAACCCGGCCCTAAAAGGTCCTCCAGGCTCAGATACCTTCCGTTTGTCAGGTCGATATTGTAGTAATACGTCTCGCTGTAGGCGGAGACCCAGTTTTCGGATCCGCTGACCGTAAAGGAGAGATGGGAATCGTTCTGGCTTTTCAGTTCATACCATACGCGAATCTGGATATCATGCTCTTTCCACTCCGCTTCCGTTCCGCCCGTATCCAGGAATGCCTTTTTGTACTCCTTTGCCCGTTCTAAGGCCGCTGCCGCGTAGGCGTCGCACTTCGCCTTGATTTCCTCGTTGATCTCTTCCGCCAGATTTTTCGTCTCGCCGCGAATCATCTCAATTCCCGGGACCTCCACCGAGATTCCGGCATCATCCGTGTCGGACTGCCACGATTCTGCGGTAAACAGCCTTACGATAGCTCCAATTACCGGAATCCCCCGTATTTCTTCGGCAAACGTCGGGCTGGTATTAACCCCGACGGCGACCACTACCGTCAGTGCGGCCGCAGCAGCCAGACCACAGCCGGAGATCACTCTGCCCCGCCTTCTCCATTTTTTCCTGTCCCGGCGATCCATTGCCGGCTGGTCCGGTACACCATTTTCTTCTTTTCGCCGCGCGGCGGCCTGCTCAATGGCTGAGGCCACAGTCTCCTCCAACCGGTCCGGGATCGGAATGTTGTCGTATACGTTTTTGCTGTCCTTCAATCTGCTCATATCACCAGCTCCTCCTTTAATGATTTAAGCCCTCTGTACAATTTCGATTTTACAGTGTTTACACTCAGTTCCATAACCGCAGCAATTTCCTGCAGAGACATCTCCTCATAAAATCTCAGTCTGATCACATTCTGGGTATCGGCCGGAAGACGGTCCAGCTCTTCAAAGAACCCCTCCGTCTCCCCGTAGCCCGGCTCCACATAGGCGGCCTCCCCGCCCAGCGGTTCATCACTCACGATTTCCCGGTTCTTCTTTCTGACATAGTTCAGGCTCTCATGAACCAGCACTCTGTAAAACCAGGTTTTAATATACGAGATCTCCCGTATCGACTCATAATGCTCCAGCGCGCTGCAGATGGCATTCTGAACGATATCCAGCGCGTCGTTCTCGTTTCTCACATAGGTATAGGCCAGCCTGTAAAACTTCTTCTGATTTGCAATGATATAATTTACCACAATGTCATAATGATCCTGTTTCATATTTTGTTTTCTGTCTCCTTTCACAGGCATGCTGTATTTGTTCCCGTCTACTTTATTGACAAACTCAGGATGTGAAAAGTTTCATCTCCTGTAAATTTTTTATTGAAAGAGTGGGGTCGAAAAATTATATCATTGTATGAGACAGGACGCAACCAAAAACAGCAGCAGGCATCCGGACTCTTTCGTCCAGACGCCTGCTGCTTTGATTTCATGGGAGAATCCGGACAGCCGGACTCTTTATTCTAAATTATTCCAATCAGCCAATATCTCCCGTTACCGATTTCGGGATGGTAAATTCCACAACTCCCATATATCCCGGAGCCACGGTATACTCGTCAAATACAAGCACCAGCTCTCCATTCTCGTTGAAATAGAAGCTCTCGTCACCGGTAATCTGGTTGAAGTCCTCTGCGGCCTCCTCGCCGGATTCAAAGAAATACATCTTGGAATCGTCCGCCGCCATCTGAGCCCTCATCTGCTCTTTTATATTATCGCTGAGAGCCTGAATATAATCCGCTTTATCCCGAAATAAGTCCTTTAAGGTTACTACCTGGCCTGTTGCCTTGTCTATTGTGAAGATCTTCACAAAGTCCGCACCGCTGGCCATAATCACGGTTGTGTTGATGCGCAGAGACAGATACTTATCATTGTCTGTCACCACCTGGTAGCTGGAGGTTACAGAGTAATGGCCCTCGCCGGCAACGTCCTCTGTCACTTCCTTCTCGTATTCGGCGATCAGCTGGTTCGCATACTCCTCGATGGACTTGTTGACCTCTGTGTTCGCCTGATCTCCGATGGATACCTGGGGAATATCGATCTTCGCCTCATAATTATCTTTTGTATCTTCAAAGGTGCGAAAGGTTACCACCTTGGCAATGGTTCCGAGCACCGGAATATTTTCCATGGCATTTGCGGTCGTGGGGCTTACGTTTGCCATCACAGTGATGGCGAGCAGCGCGGCCGCCGCTGTTAATCCTGTCTTCTTTGTAAACTGTATCACGATTCTCATCCTCTTTTCTTTTTTTGCCTTTTCAATTCCTGCCATCATGTTTTCCCTGGCCGAGGCCGGCACCGGAATGTTATGATATTCTTCTTTTAACTTCTCCAAATTGTTTCTGCTGTCGTTTTCCATAATGTGTCCCCTTTCTATGACATTTCCGACTTCAGTTCGATTCTGAGTTTTTTCAGTGCCCGGTACAGTCTTGCTTTTACCGTGTTGACATTCAAATCCAGTACCACAGCGATCTCTTCCAGCTTCAGTTCCTCTATAACCTTTAATACCACGATGGTACGGTCTTTTTCCTCCAGTGACTTGAGAAGCTCCATCGGATCATCCTCATGATAGACATCCTCGTGGGAGATCTCCACCCCCTCCAGACCGATGCTCTCCTTCTGTCTCTTCCTCAGAAAATCGACGGCCGTGTTCATCACCACGCGGTAGATCCAGGTGGATAAATAATCCGGCTCCCGCACCTTACTAATATCTTTCATCACCTTATAAGCACTTTCCTGGACAATGTCCAGCGCATCCTGTTCGTTGTTCACATAGCTGTAGGCGAGACGATAATACTTTTCATAATTGGTCAGGAGTATTTTCTCAGCTTCAGCTTCAGCTTCTAAATTCTTCTTCAAATATTCTTCCTCCTCTCTCCTCTTCTGTCTGTTAGACGTTTGCTGTTATCAAAAAGTTGCGAAAATAATCTTATTTATTCGGGCAAGGGAACAAGGAGTACTGCCCGGAGGGCTTTTTATGTAATAGGAGTACTTTCCTACTACATAAAAAGTGGCACCCGGAAAGCCTTATACCTTTCCGACGTGCCACATTTTATTATTATACTATAGATCAAATATTTTTTAAAGAAAAAACGGATAAATATTAATTCCTTCCGCTACTCAAAACGCACAATTTCTTTTTTCAGCCTCTTCATAATCTTCTTTTCCAGACGGGAAATATAGGACTGGGAGATTCCGAGCAAATCGGCCACCTCTTTCTGGGTCATTTCCTCCCCCTCCTCGTCGGACAGGCCAAAGCGGAGCTCCACGATCTTTCTCTCCCTCGGGCTCAGCCGGCTGATGGCGGAATTTAAGAGATTGCGTTCCACTTCTGTCTCCAAATCCTTGTAGATCACGTCCTCGTCTGTTCCCAGAATATCGGACAGCAAAAGTTCATTTCCATCCCAGTCCACATTTAACGGCTCATCGATGGATACCTCCATCTTCGTCTTATTGTTGCGCCGCAGATACATGAGAATCTCGTTCTCAATACAGCGTGACGCGTAGGTGGCCAGTTTGATGTTCTTCTCAGGGTTAAAGGTGTTGATCGCCTTGATCAGACCGATGGTTCCGATGGAGATTAAGTCCTCTACGCCGACGCTGGTATTGTCAAATTTCTTGGCTATGTAGACGACAAGGCGGAGATTATGCTCGATCAGCTCCGACTTTGCGCTCTGGTCGTCTTCGCCTCCCAGCATGGCAATCACTCTCGCCTCGGACTCATTATCCAGTGGGGCCGGAAGAATATCGGCGCCGCCAATGTAATGAATCTCTCCCTGCTTCGGCATCATCAGCGTCTTAAACGTGGGTACGGCTTTAAACTGGAAACGGTTTGGTACGGAAACTTTTAATATCATATCGGTAATCTCTCCTTTTCATCTGAAACTAATCTTCATGCAGAAGCATCTGGTATTCCCCGTCCACAGACAGGGGACGGCGGCAGACAGCCACCAGAGGCTTTTCTATAATTTTCACGTCACTGCCCTGGCGTATTTCCATTTCATCCAGGAAAATTCCGGGCATCACGCCTTCCTTCTTTCCCACACTCCCAAACGGAATGTATATGACAGAGGACACGCTCTCGCACAGTTCCTTAAGCGCCTCGTAGGTCACCACATGAACCGGCCGGTGCGTCACTGGCTCATACAGCCGGTTACCGGTATCGAGAAGCGCTGTCACCGTCTTCTTCCGCCCTCTGTAATGCATCGTTACCTCGTAGAAATGGTTCCGGCTCTTTCTGGCCTCCAAAACGAAGCCCAGGATACACCTCACGCCGAAGTAAGCGCCGGCAGCCAGCAGCAGCAGCCGGTAAAACGGCATGGCCGCCCGGTTATTTCCGCGAAGGATCTGTTCTATATAATAACCGGCCATCGTATGCTGGTAGAGAGCCTGCATGGCTCCGGCCATCATGACGGTCACCAGATAGAGGCAGGCTACAGCCTTGCCAATCTCCCGCTTCTTTCTGACGCCGAACGCCGTCACCACCATCAGGCAGCTGACCACGGCGTAGGTCATAAAAAAAGAGACTGCGGGGGGAATGGACGGAAATGCCGCGCACAGGACGGCCCAGGCAGCTCCCAAAGCAGCGCCCAGCACGATTCTGTATCTGCCCGCCCGGTATCTCATCACCTTTCCGGTTATGGAAAGCACAAGATAATCCAGGATCATGTTTATGACAAAAAACACATCTATGTATAAGTCAACCGTCACTAAAAGTTTTCTCACCTCCTGCCCTGTATGAACATTATAGTCAGAGAGACCTTCAGATTTTGTCAAAACGGCGGCCCTGATTCCTGTTTTTCATCGCCTTTTTCCCGGTATTTTCATCATGATTCGACATTTTATGGTCAAACATCTGTTTGCACCGGACCGTCCATGCGTTTCACACACCAATCACAAAGCTTTGCCGCTTGATAGACCTCGCCGCATACCGCCAAACATGAGGGAGAGAGAGTTTCCGTATCTCACACGAAAAAAAGAGTCGAACCAGGCAGATTTTTTCCGCCGGGTTCGACTCTTTTCTTATAAAGATTGGTAAACAGGACAGGCTGCGCGCTCTTATTCGCCTAACTGAGCGATACGCTCCTTCACCTGATCCATCATCTGTGTATATTTTTCCAGTTTCGCCTTTTCTTCCTCCAGTTTGGCTGCCGGCGCCTTGCTTACGAATTTCTCGTTGCTCAGCATTCCCTTTACGCGGGACAGCTCCCTGGATAACCGTTCCTCTTCCTTCTTTAACCGTTCCTTTTCCTTCTCGATGTCAACCAGCTCGGCAAACGGCATATAGATGACTGCCTGATGGATCACAGCGGACACGGCATCTTCGCCGATTCCTTCCTTATCCTTCTTTAGCACGATTTCGCTGGCATAGCCCAGCATGGCGAAGAATACGCGGCTGTGCTCGAAGATATCCAGGATTTCGCTGTTCTCTGATACAACGTATACCTTTGCCTTCTTGCTCGGCGGAACGTTCATGGAAGTCCGGACATTCCGGATGCCTCTTACCGCTTCCTTGATGGTCTCTACCGCATGCTCTTCCTCGGCAAAGTTCCATTCCTCCTTATATTCCGGCCATGCGGATACCATGATGGACTCTTCCTCGTCCTGAAGATTGCAGAAGATTTCCTCGGTGAGGAACGGCATATACGGATGAAGCAGCTTCAGGGAATTGATCAGCACGGTCTTTAAGGTCCAGATGGCCGCTGCCTTTGTGGTATCCTCTTCGTTCCAGAGTCTCGGCTTTACCATCTCGATATACCAGTCGCAGAACTCCTCCCAGATAAAATCATAAACCTTCTGGAGGGCGATTCCCAGTTCATACTTGTCTAAATTGTCCGTCACATCGCGGGCCAGGGTGTTGGCCTTGGAGAGGATCCATTTATCCGCCATGGTCAGATCAGACAGCTCCGCCTGGCTGTCCGGCGCCTTCTCGATGTTCATCATCATGAAGCGGGAAGCGTTCCATACCTTGTTGGCGAAGTTCCGGCTGGCTTCCACTCTCTCCCAGTAGAAACGCATATCGTTTCCAGGGGCATTGCCGGTAATGAGTGTCATACGCAGGGCGTCCGCGCCGTACTTGTCAATGACTTCCAGCGGATCGATGCCGTTGCCTAAGGACTTGCTCATCTTGCGGCCTTCGGAATCTCTGACCAGGCCGTGCATCAGCACGGTATGGAACGGCAGTTTTCCAGTATGTTCAATTCCCGAGAACACCATACGGATTACCCAGAAGAAAATAATATCGTAACCGGTCACCAGCACGTCTGTCGGGTAGAAATACTTCAAGTCCTCTGTCTCGTTCGGCCATCCGAGCGTGGAGAACGGCCACAGAGCAGAAGAAAACCAGGTATCGAGCGTGTCTTCATCCTGAGTAAGGTGAGTGCATCCGCATTTCGGACACTTCTCCGGTCTTTCCTTGCTTACAACAGTCTCTCCGCATTCGTCGCAGTAATAGGCCGGAATCCTGTGGCCCCACCACAGCTGTCTGGAAATACACCAGTCGCGGATGCTCTCCAGCCAGTGCAGATACGTCTTATCGAAACGCTCCGGCACAAATTTCAGTTTTCCGCTCTTCAACGCCTCAATCGCCGGCTTTGCCATCTCTTCCATGCGTACAAACCACTGCTGCTTCACCATCGGCTCTACCGTGGTCTTACAGCGGTCGTGAGTACCTACGGCGTGGGTATGGGGAACCACCTTTACGAGAAGGCCCAGCTCCTTCAAATCCTCTACGATGGCTTTTCTGGCCTCGTAGCGCTCCATCCCATCGTACCTGCTGCCAGGCAGACTGATGGTCGCGTCGTCGTTCATAATCGTAAGCTCCGGAAGATTGTGGCGTTTGCCCACCTCGAAGTCGTTAGGGTCATGGGCCGGTGTGATCTTTACACATCCGGTACCGAATTCTTTGTCTACGTAGGAGTCGGCAATCACCGGGATGGTGCGTCCCGTGAGAGGCAGCTCCAGCATCTTTCCAACGAGATTGGTGTAGCGCTCATCCTCCGGATTGACTGCCACAGCCGTATCGCCGAGAAGCGTCTCCGGTCTCGTGGTTGCGATCTCCACAAAGGAACCTTCCTCTCCCGCTACCGGATAGTTGATATGCCAGAAAAATCCGTCCTGGTCCACATGCTCTACCTCTGCGTCCGATATGGAGGTCTGGCATACCGGGCACCAGTTGATGATTCTGGACCCCTTGTAAATATAGCCTTTCTCATACAGACGGATAAATACTTCCTGCACCGCTTCCGAACAGCCCTCGTCCATGGTAAAACGTTCTCTGTCCCAGTCTGCGGAGGAACCCATCTTATGCAGCTGGTTGATAATGCGTCCGCCGTATTCCTTTCTCCAGTCCCAGCATTTCTCCAGGAATCCGTCACGGCCCAGGTCCTCCTTATCGATGCCCTGCTTCTTTAAGCTCTCGATTACCTTGACCTCTGTGGCGATCGCCGCGTGATCCGTACCTGGCTGCCAGAGCGCCTCGTATCCCTGCATCCGTTTGTAGCGGATTAAAATGTCCTGCATGGTGTTGTCCAGCGCGTGGCCCATATGAAGCTGGCCTGTGATATTGGGCGGAGGCATCACAATGGTAAACGGTTTTTTGTCCGGATTTGGCTCTGCGTGGAAATACTTCCTGTCCAGCCATTTCTGGTATATCTTGCCCTCAATTTCGGCAGGATTATAATTTTTTTCTAGTTCTTTCATGGTATTCTCCTTATCTGTTTTCTTTCTGATTTTTCTAAGGCTGTCTGCCCTGTTTCATGAAGTTTTGAAACTCTTCGAAATCTCCTTTTTGAAAAGCATCTTTCTTTACCATAATGCCTATGGTTTTTTCTATGACAATGACGTACAGGCCGCTTGACTCTTTCACCCTGGAAATCTGGCTGTAATAATATGTTTTCGCCGCTTCACCGTCATTTGCACACTCAATTCTGTCCGGATAAAACAATATGGTCTTTCCCATTCCGGTATGGCTCAGTTCATAGACTCTGTAGTTCCTTTTTGCCAGCCTGGAGCTGTAAAACACACTGAGGAAAAGGAACAGCACTCCCAGGACAATCAGCAGAAGCTTAAGCACGATATGGACCGGGAATAACAGCCCCCAGGCCAGATACACGACTCCAAGTACGATATGGACGGTTCGCCTCGAAGCTGTCATGCATTTCGTGTATTCCTGAAGCAGTTCCGGCGTGACCTGATATGAATTTTCAAATGATGGGGCGTCGTTTCTGTCCGAGGCCTCATATCTTTCCGGAAAGCTATGCCTTCCCTGCTTCATAAACTCCCGGAACTCTTCGAAGGTCCCTTTTTGAAAGGAATCCTTCTTTACGATAATACCGGTTTCATTTTTTACAACAATGGAATATAGACTGCCAGACTCCTTCTCTCTGGTTATATGTCTATAGTAAAAGGTCTTTGACTCCCCGCCGTCATTCACACATTCCATTCTGTCCGGATAAAAGGATATTGCTTTATCCAGCCCGGCGTGGCTCATTTCATATCTCCTGTAATTCTTCTTCGCAAGCCAGGCACTGTAAAACACGCTGCAAAGGATCGCTGTTACTCCCAGAACAGGCAGCAGAACTCTCAGCGCTGCATGAGAGGTAAACAGGATTCCCCAGATGAAACACAGGATTCCGAATACAAGCAGAACCTTTCGCCTCGGGGCTGTCATACAGTTCGTATACTCCCGCAGCAGCTCGGGTGTCATCTGGTATGTATTGATAAACAAAGGTTCCACGGCGATTCTCCTTTCCATTTACTTGTCTGTCATAAAAACACAATACTACCAAAAAGCAGCACTCCCGAGCCGGACTCTCGCGCCGGAGCGCGGTCGCTTCAGCGGCCATACTTCCTTAGCGCGGAGTGCGCATCCTCCCGGAGGGTTTTTATTCATAGAACGAACTTTCCTGTGAAATTAAAAAAAGCCCTCTGCATGTATTCCATGCAAAGGGCGAATAATCCGCGGTACCACCTTTTTTCCTGCGGCAGTCTGCGCCACAGCTCTCACGGTCTTTAACGCAAACCACGCGTGAGCGCCTACTGAACACCACTGTATTTCAGCACTCCGGTTCCAAAGCTACCTTCCGCACACACTTCCTTAACCATCTTTCAGCCGGTGAATGGTTCTCTCTGTCAGGGTTATGAACGTACTCCTCTTCTTCATTACCTTTTTTCTTTATGGTGATATCATAGAGGTTTTTTCAGCATTTGTCAACCCCTGTGAGTCAGGTGCCGAAAAGTTCTGGTCATTTTTCTATTCTCAATTCCCTCCGTTCGCACCCGCATCCACATAGAATTTCCCATCTTCACCGCGGAAAAATGCCATGCCCGCAGGGGCGTCAAGAAGCGGAATGATATCGGGATCATAGTTTGCCACCGTATTCAGATCATAGAGTCCGAAATGCCCGCTGTCCTCGCAGTATTCCCGGTCTTCCGATCCCTCATAGAAGATCCATCCGCTGTCCTCCGGGTGTTCCTCCTGCGGCTCATTACGCACCATATAGCCCACTTTGGAGCCTTCCACCATAATCTTATCGGTGGCGATTCCAAACTGGCCGCTCTCCAGCAGCGGCTTTATCTCTTCCGCCTTCATGAAGAACTTCTTACGCCGCGGAAGCTCCGGCATGGGAACGTCGTAGGCCTCCGGATCGATAAAACGGATCACAAGACACGCCTTGTCCCCATTTTCGTCAAACCCCCAGTAACCGCTGTACGCACCGTCACCGAAACCACTGGTAAAGAGAATCAGATTTTCATCGCTTCCCGGCGGACACCAGTCCATATAATCGCCGTCCTCCCTCTGATATCGGGGATACTGTTTTGCATAAGCCTTCATGGCCTCCGCAAAGCAGTCGTCATAGAGATTTTTGTCCGGATTCTTCCCGCGCCACTCTTTTATAAAATCATCATAAACGACAGAAACAGCCCTGTCACAGATACAGGCCAGCCCCGTATCCACACCGAACATGGCAAATACTCCCGGTTTATCTTTATCTTCAATCGTATAGCCCTGAGGCATGGCCAGTTCATAGCGGACCGGCGTCTTTCCGTTCACGTCCAGTTTCGCCGCCAGGAAGCGGAATCCAAAGACCGGATGATCGATCACTGACAGCGATACCGGATAGCTCCCCGGCTCCACCGTCTCCTCCAGCGTACAGGAATATTTCGTATTTATGTAGCAGAGCGGATCTCCAATCTCGATCCTGCCGGTCTTTAGCCGCACCTCTCCGATCGTCAGCTGTTCATACGCTCCCGCACGGTCAAACAAAGCATTGAGCCCCACGGCTTCCGGTTCCTGTTTCATAAGCTCCAAGTTCTTTTTAAATATCTCCTGAAATACGTTCTGCCATATATTATCACCCATAGCGTCCTCCTGTCTGAACGTTTCGTTTTCTGTATCGCCGTTCAGGTTCTATACGCCTTAGTGTATCATAACATGTCACTTTTTTCCACTTACGATTCCAGCCGTTCCAGCCGTATTTTCCATTTTCCCCGGGTTCCATGTCTTTCGGAAACAATATCCTTGTTTCTGTAGACGCTGAGAATCAGTCCTAGCAATATGTAATTCACCAGGGTACTCTGTCCTCCGTATGACAGAAACGGAATCGTCATGGGTTCTACCAGCGGTACGCCGAAGTTGGCCGCCACATAGACAAGCATCTGAATTGTCAGAACTACGGAGCACGCCGTTCCGACGAGAAATCCAAGGCGGTTCTTCTGTCTCCACGATATGGAAAATGCTTTCACCGCCGTGGCGGCAAGTATGCACAGCATGGCGGTTCCGGCCGCAATACCGTATTTGGCAAAAACAAAGAAAACAACGTAGTCACAGTTTAAAAACTTCATTGCCTTCGGCACAGGTGCTGCCGATGAGCCAAACATTTGAAAACTGGAGACAGACTCCTGAAGATAGGGAATAATCCCTCCATTGGAGTTGTAATGAAGCATATCCGGGCCGAAAATGGACTGAAGCCTGATCATCTGGTACGTATGCAATACTCCCAGGTCCGTTCCCTTCCAGTAAAGAAGGAGGAGGGTGAGCACAGGTACGGCAATAAGAGCTGCTATGGTCCGGGCCTTTTTGACATGGAAGAATCCTTTCCATACGGCAATAAGCAGAAGCAGGAAACAGCCGCCGGCGAGCTCCAGACTCCCATGTACCATTATCGTCTTCAGTCCCATGAAAAATGGCATGAAGCTTAAGAGATAACAGACAGCTACTGCTCCGTATCCCTTTGTCCGGAATCTATAAAGCACTCCCGCGTAGAGAGGCAGGAACAGTGTCAGATAATTATAGATTCTCACTTTTCCCATGATTACGACGTGTGTATTTGCAATGATAAATATGACGACGAAGTAACCAAACCACAGAAGGAGGGGATACCGGCCAAGTATCGTGTAATCGACGATATAGACTGCGGCAAGAACAGCGAGTCCCACGAAGGTAAAAAAGCACTGGCGCGTCCAGAAATAGTCTGCAAGATCGCCGGAAATGCCGCCGAACAGTCCGGTATAGCATGTCATATACTGAAGCGCGAGGCCTAACGCGCTTAACAGAAGCACCAGAATGAGGAATTTCCACTCCAGATGCGGCCGGTGAATCCGGTTCAGGGCAGTTCCCGTCTCTATGGGATCTCCCATCTGGCGGACCGCCTCTCTCTTCGCCTCAGAAGGCGTCATGCCATCAGCCTCATAGGCATCAGACTGTTCCTGCACATGGTTTTCCAGCTCCTCCCTGACCATGATCCTGGCCTTTTTACAGCGGATCTGCTCCGATACGGTATCGAGATATTCAGTTAGTTCCATAGACGGCACCTCCTAGTACTGCGTTGCATAAATAGCTGAGTTATAGTGCCTGATATCTGCGTCAGGTGTGCGTCCGCGAAGCGACGGCGTAGTGGACCCTACGTCTAGCTTCGCGGGCGTGCTCCTGGCGTAGATAGCTGGTACTATAGCGCAGGGATTTATGCAATGCAGTGCTAGTACTCCGGATACTGCTCCGGCATATTGCTTCCACTCCTCTTCCTTCCCTTTCAGGTAACGCTTTCCCTCTCCGGTGATACTGTAATACTTGCGTACCTTTCCGGAAGCGTCCTCTTCATAGGAGGTCAAATATCCCTTCTGTTCCAGGGAATGCAGAAGGGGATACAGGGTTCCCGCCTTCAGTTCGAATACATCGTTGGATTTCTTCCGCAGATTTTCTATCATCTCGTATCCGTACATGTCTTTTTCTGTTAGAAGTTTTAGAAGAAGCATGGCGGTACTGCCTGAGATCAGGCTTTTGTCGATGGGCATGGGGGTACCTCACTTTCTTTTTTTTAGTTGTTGTATAGGCGATTTATGTATAGGTGATCTATATATATCGATTATCTATATAATAGTTGATGGCAGAGAAGATGTCAAGAGAGAACTACTGCCCTGTTTATATGAAATTGATCGTGCTGCCCGCTGGCCCGCAGTGGCCGCTCGATTCCGCTTCGCTCCATCTCGCTGACGGGCGTTCGCCCTATGAAAAAAGACATAGACAAATTTACTTTTGTGCAAGCACAACGTAAATTTGTCTATGTCTTTTTTCACACTGCTCAATGCTTATATCATGTTTCGGTACTCTCCCTTCCAGCCTTTGACCAGTTCGGAAGCACCTTTCATTCTTTTAATCGGATCTTTTAAGAATAGTTCGTCTAATTTTTCTAAGCTTTCAACCTTCTGCGCTGCTTCTTCTGCCTTCTTCATATCTTCATCCCATACCGCTTTTACATCTTCCGTAATCAATGTGCGGTATCTGTCTTTTAATACCAGATTGGGGTTCCATTTGGATAAATAATAGATTCGCTTTAATACGTCTCCACTCTTTGCTAAATCAAACGACTTCTGATACGCCTGATAGGCCTTCTCCATGGAAAATAAACGCGCATAGGAAGCTCCCAGATTGTTGTATATCTTCGCAAAAAAGGCGTCGTCTGTTGAAGACTCCTTTGGCATCTCTAAGATTCCTTCGTATTCTGCTACGGCTTTGCCGTACTGCTTTCTCGTGAAGAGGTAGTCGGCTTTGGCTTTGGCGAATTCGGGCGGGGTCATTTTTCTGTAGGTCTCGATCTTTTGACGGAAATGTTTGATCTCAGCTGCGTTGTAGTAGTCACATTCCGTCAGGATTAAAAACAGGAGCTCATCGGTGTCTTCTCCGCTCTGCTGCCATTTTTCCAGCTTGGCCGCCATAAAGCCCATCTCCAGCTCGCCGCGGATGAATTCGATCAGATGGTCATCCACGAAAGTCTCCAGTACCAGAAGCGGATTATGGTAGATCACATAGCAAAGCTCCTGGGAGGAGTAGAGGTGGACTCCCAGGCCCTCGAAATAAAAAGGATGTTTTACCGGCTCCTGCCGGCATAGTATCAGGCTCATATCATGACCTCTTGTCTGACTACGGCATCTGAGGCCGGGAACAGTTCTCCGAAGCCCTTGTCCTTAAGCACCACCGCCATCGTCTTCTCATCTAAAAATCCCACGCTGATCCCCACACGCGTCGTTCTCTCGGGCCGTTTCGGGAATCCCTCCAGCGGAATCTTTACCAGCTTTTTCTGCTTCGGATCCATGGGTGTTACTAAAAACTCTACGTAGTCCTGGTTATCCACGATCAAATCCACACTGCTTCTCGACTCATACCAGTTGTCGCCGGCAGCCGCCACGATCAGCTGGCTCTCACGGTTCTTGTGCAGCACCTTCATCGATATCGTCGAATGAAGCCGCCCCTCGCAGACACAGATAAAGGGGTAAGACGTCTTTTCATGGAGGTAATCCATGCCCTTAAAAGCGGCGCCCCTGGCAAACAGCTCCTGGTCCATGTAGACCTTTCGCCTGGAACAGAGAAGCTTCATGAAATCTCCCGCCCAGTCCTGCCGCTCAAAGCCTTTTCCTGTCAGGAAAATGGAAGAAAACAGCTTCTTGGAAAGCAGCCGCTCCGCACAGGAACTGAGGATCTTATCCGCCAGCTTTCCGCCGGAAGGGGTATTCAAAATATCGAGATTAAAGCTTTCCTCCAGCGCCTCATCCTCGGCCACCACAGTCATCTGCTTCATCCCGCGCTGAACCTTTAATTCGTGGTAATGGAGCGAATCCTCTGATAAATCGAAGACCGCTACCTGATTGCTCCATACTTCCTTCTTCTGGCTCAGAACGTAGTAGACAAAGCCTTCCGTATGGCTGATGATGTGCACCCGGTCCCTGGGGATCTCTAAGTAATCCGCACAGTACATCAGCGCGTCCATCAGCTTGACCTCCACCTTTTCCAGTGTGATCACCAGCTCCTTTACCTCATCGGAGAAAAATTCCTCCCTGGCCAGCGCCAGTATTTTCTTTAGATAGATCTTAAGCAGGGTGGTACCCTCGTATTTCACGCCTCCCAGCGTGGCGGTACCGTCCTTCATGACCATCTTTATAAGCTTGTCTACGATAATGCCTTCCCCCACCAGGGTGTATGCGTAAGCTTCTTCCCCCACATACCACTCGTCATCATCCTTTTTCCGGCAGATGACCGTCGGCAGGCACCACGTCTTTTCACGTTCGTGACAGCACAGCCTGGTATAGGCATCACATAAATCAAGTCCAATTATCAATCCGTCCATCGACAATCCCCTTATCTACATCAGTGGAAATAATTCTTCCGCGGCAGCATTCTTTGTTAAATACTCCCGCATCCGTTTTTTGAGCCCTTCTTCGTCCTTTAAACTCAGACACAGGCTCATTTCATTTAAACAGGCAAATCTGCTTTCCGAATCACCGGCCGCCGATGCAGCGTCACAGCTGACGCTTCCTTCTTTTTTCAGCACCCACTTGCCGTCTTCCAGTTCACTGATCCGGTACTCCATGATTTCCCCTTCAAAAAGGACCTTCTTCTTTACGAAAATCCCCTGGTACGTCCTTCCAATATCCTCGCAGTGGTATTCCTCCTCATCCGGCAGAATCCGGACCTCAAAATCGATCCGCGCGTTCCTGTCTGAATGATACTGGATCATGGCCTTGTCCATGATATCCTCCGGCATGGGAACGTATTTCGCCAGCTTCTTGAAATACGGGAATACCAGTCCCGCCTCCAGGAGAACCGCTGTCGTACTCTTTAACAGCTCCTTCTGCTCCTCTTCCAGCGAGGAAAGCTCGGAATAGTATTTGGTCAGAGCCAGCAGATAGATCGTTGGTATCCTGTCTTTGTCTGCGGAGCCGTTGACCGCGCCTTCCAGATAGGCGAAAACCTTGTCATCCGGAGTCTTGTCATCAAGGAAATACTCCGAACTCTTAATTGTAAAATATGCCCGGACGATGTTGTCACTCGTCTTCTTTTTGTTCATATAGAGGCTGAATACCCGGTCTATGGTTTCCGTGCATCCGGAAAACATCATCTGTGCGACCAGACGCTCCTCAAGATCATACGTCTCCACATGCTCGGAAATACCCTGCAGGAGTATGCGGTACATCTGATTCGTCAGACCGTTGTAGTGCTCGCAAAGGTAATCCAGGATGACGCTGTCGCTCATGCCTTCCAGAAAAACGCGGTACGACAGGTGGAGAAGCAGCGGATCTTCATCAAAAAGATTCTGAAGAATCATCTTGGTACACAGCTTTAAAAGCCGCTTGCTCTGAATCTCCTCGCAGCCGAATTCCCGTATCATATCGAAGGCTTCCTCAACATAATTGCGGTTGATTAAGGTCTCACAGATTCCCAGGCGTTCTTCCTTCGTAAGCAGACGCTTGTCGAGGCGCACCAGATAAGCGCCTCCCTCTGTGCTGTCTTCACTCACCGGATGAAGAGGAGAATCTCCCTCTTTCACGTTCGATGGAATGCCCGGCATATTCTGGTAATACTCTATGATTCTGGATAGCAGGAGTCTCTGATACAGCGGCTGGAGCCGTCCATCCTCCATGGCATCCTCCAGCATCCCCGCCTCCTTCTCATCTGCAATGCCCCTCTTTAGGATCTCGTCGCAGGCCCGGAGTCTGAGCATCGGATGATCGGGATACAGTTCAAAGCAGCGCGCCTCTAACTCCGGCTTATCCATCACCGGCGTCTTCTCATAAGGAACCGTACTGTAACGGTTTCCAAAGGCATCCTGGAACAACAGGATGCTGTGCTCGGAAAACAGCGGCACGTACGCTACGCCGTCGTCCAGAAGAAATGCGTCCTCCTCCAGCAGCTCCTCGTAACAGACAATTACATACTTCATCTTAAGGTTCCTGCACTCCACGCGGTAAGAACGCAGAATAGAGGGCAGTACCTTAGCCATAGGAAGGTCAATGACATCCTTGTAGATCATGTGTTCGTAAATAACGGCCAGATTACTTCCGATCCTCGATTCGAACAGCTGTTCTGTGGCGAATTTTTCGATATCCCGCTCATACACCTCATACAGCGGATCGGATTCCTTTAAGTAAACCAGCACATTTTTATAGAGCAGCGCCCTGCTGTGGCGGTCCAGCTCGCTACCGCCGTAGGAAAAATAGAGGAGCACTTCCTTGGGAAGCAGGTAGCAGTAATCCTTTGGAAGCGCGTACAGATAATACTCGTAAAGCCGTGTCAGGCTGATTCCTTCTTTGATCCCCTTCTCATACCACTTAAATGCCTCCGCACTCCTGCTCTCTCCCCGGATCAGTATGGAACAGACCGCCTCCAGTATTTCCTTTCCGGGATACTTCTCATACAGGCGTCCCAGCGCCCTGTAGTGAAGGCGGTTAAAATGCCTGGACGTCAGCGTAAGCCTCGCAGCAGCCAGCGCAAATTTCTCTCCCGCGGCGCCGTATCTGGCACCGAAGGACAGTACCTGCAGCTCAAACGGGCCGATACTCCGGATCAGATCCGGCTCTTCGGAAAGCAGCCTGCAGGCATGCAGATAGAGAAACGGGCTTCTCATGCCCGCTTCAAACTGGCGTCTCATCATGGATATGGCTCCGCCCGAATTCTCATTAAGCCGGCGGTCCAGCCTTAAAAGGATCAGAAACAGATTATGAAGGTCCGGATTCTCCTCCAGATATTTTCTCAGCAGACGAACCAGCGATTCCTTCTGGTATTCATCCGGCTGCAGAATCAGCCTCAGATACTGATAGTAACAGTAAAGCTCCAGCTTCTCCTGCCGCTCCGCCAGGATCTTCTCCCGGCATTCATCCAGCAGCAGCGCCGCCTGGCTCGTCCTGTCGTCTGAAAGGTATATCTCGGCCCTTAATAGCTTAATCGCCTCCTGCTGCCCCTTCATCTCCTCGATCTCATCCAGCGCCCGCAGCATCTGATTATGCGGAAAGTCCCCATCACCTGTGTTCGGCGGATTGTAAGGAAAGTCCCCATTACCTGCCTCTTTCTGCAAGCGCAGGTGCAGGTACGTCGCCACCGCTTCCTTCGTATAGGCGTCCTCCGCGGAAATACCACCGCCCGGGTTCACCATCGCGGTCACCGGAACGACGAAGCGCTCTTCGATTCCGGTAATGATAATGCGTCCCTGGTTCAGGCCCTGATGCATGCGCCTCGGATGGATGCGGTAGACGATCTCGCAGGTGTCGTCGGTAAAATCCTGGTCTCCGATGTTTCTCACCGGAATCTCTATAAAATCGCAGTCGGCCGTAACCTCAAGGCTTACGTAGCCCCAACCGCTTCTGGTTATCGTAATACATTCCTGGATCACTCCGTCCAGTTGGTCAAACCGCCGCTCGCTCTCGTCCGCAGTCAGCTTTACCGGCTCCTTGACACCGAGTCCGGTCAGGAATTCCTCCAGCTCCTTCTTCCTGTCCGGTCTTCCTTTTAAACCACCGTAAAGGGCCCTCACATGCAAATCCTTCATGAAGGGGGCCTCGAAAAAATCTCTATATTCAAATAAGCGAAGCGCTGTCTCATAGTCGTTCTTCGCTGTTCCAGCGAAATCCTCCGCCGTCTTTAAATCGCTCAATGCTTTCCCTGACGTACTCAGTTCCACACGAAAAGAATAAGGGACTTCTCTTTCTCCGCCATTGGTAACCAGATAGAAAGCTCCCTTAATCATATCTCCGTCTTCCAGAAAACCGGTATTCACCTCATAGACCAGATGGTTATAGGTGCCGCCAAACGCCCCATTAAGAAGCCTCACGCGGAAATTGGAAGAATATGCAAGTCCTTTTATATGCAGATTATTCTCACTGGTAACGACAAGTTCCCGCCTCGTGGCCCCGCCGGAACGCACCACGTCGTCAATTCCTTTCGGAGTGACCTTGATCACAGGAACCTCCGAATCGATGATGCCTTTAGCCAGCCTGTTGATTCGTTCTCTCATAGTACCACCTGTATCTTATGTTCTTCAGCCTGACAGCTGTTGTCTTTCAGTTTAATTACTATATTCTAACATATTTTCTATTGATTTAAAACCCTAAAATTGGTATGATAAAATAAAAACTGATAGAAGAAGGACAAGAATCATGACAACGAATGAAAAAGCTTTATTATTGCATGAAAAATGGAACGGCAAGCTGGAAACTATTTCCAAGGCCGAAGTAAAAAGCAGGGAAGATTTGGCCCTCGCCTATACTCCCGGCGTTGCGGAGCCGTGTAAGGTCATCGCTGCCGAACCGGAAGCCGCTTATAAATATACAATCAAATCCAACACGATCGCGGTTGTTTCCGACGGCAGCGCGGTTCTTGGCCTCGGCAATATCGGACCTCTGGCCGCCATGCCCGTTATGGAAGGAAAGGCCGTGCTCTTCAAGGAATTCGGCGGCGTCAACGCATTTCCAATCTGCCTGGATACCCAGGATACGGAAGAGATCATAAAGATTGTTGTGGGTATCGCTCCTGCTTTCGGAGGAATCAATTTAGAGGATATTTCCGCGCCCAGATGTTTTGAGATTGAGGAACGCTTAAAAGAGCTGCTCCCCATCCCCGTCTTCCACGATGACCAGCACGGAACCGCCATCGTCGTTCTGGCAGGAATCATCAACGCATTAAAGGTGACCGGCAAGAAGAAGGAAGACTGCCGGGTCGTCGTAAACGGAGCCGGTTCCGCTGGAATCGCCATCACAAAGCTTCTCTTAACCTACGGATTTTTGCACATCACCATGTGTGACCGCGCCGGAATCTTAAAGAAGGGCATGGACGGCTTAAACTGGATGCAGGAAAAGATGGTGGAGGTGACCAACTTAGAAGGCGCAGACGGCAGCCTGGCCGACGCCATGAAGGGCGCCGATATCTTTGTCGGCGTGTCCGCACCGGGAATTGTCACAAAAGAGATGGCCGCGTCCATGAACACGGATGCGATCCTGTTCGCCATGGCAAACCCGGTTCCTGAGATTATGCCTGACGTCGCAAAAGAGGCCGGAGCGAAAATTATCGGCACCGGCAGGTCTGATTTCCCCAATCAGGTCAATAATGTAGTTGTATTCCCGGGCATCTTTAAGGGTGCTTTAGAGGGACGCGCCACTGCGATCACTGAAGAGATGAAGCTGGCTGCCGCCACCGCGATCGCAGGGCTGGTGGATGAATCCATACTGGATGAAAACCATATTCTGCCGGAGGCATTTGATCCCCGTGTGGCCGATGTGGTCAGCCGTGCAGTGAAAGATCATATACAAAAGTAAGAATCAATCTATGGAGGGTGTCCTATGTTGTCAGAACCCATGACGCTTTATAAATTAATGATTTTGTATATGCTGAAGCAGGTCAATTTTCCCCTTACCAGTGCGCAGCTGTCAAATTTTTTCCTGGAGCATGAATACACCACGTATTTCACGCTGAATCAGGCATTAAACGAACTTCTGGAGGCCAAGCTCCTCCATGTGGAGACCAACCACAACAGCAGCCGCTATGAGATCACGCGGGAGGGAGAAGAAACCCTTTCGTTCTTCGGCAACAAGATATCCTCTGCCATCATTGAAGACATCGATGAATATTTGAAAGAGAACAAGTTCCGCCTCCGCAACGAGGTGGGCGTGACCGCGGATTTCTACAAATCCACCAACCAGGATTTCATCGTTCACTGTGAGGTGCGTGAGGGTAAGAGCTGTCTGATCGATTTAGAGCTCGCCGTCCCCGACAAGGACCAGGCGGAAATCATGTGTGACCACTGGAAGGCCAAGAGCCAGGAAATCTACGCATTTGCCATGAAGGCTCTCATGAGCGACTAAAAAGGCAATTATAAAGGGGGAATTCCCATGCAGATCAAAAAACAGAAATCATTGATTCAGGAAATCAGAGATGAGTATCAGGCAGAAGTGAAAAAGCTGAAACGGAAGAAATTTCTTTTGAAGGCAAAGCTACTGCTGACCATTGTCCTTCCCGTCTTTATCATCCTGCTTTCGGTGAAGGTTATCAAAACCTTTGTGCGCATCAAGGTCAGAGATATCTTTTCCAAAAAGCCCAGAGATTCGAAGGGCACGGAGAACGTGCAGGTCTCTAAGAGCCAGGGACAGGGGAAGACACAGGAACAGACACAGGAACAAACGCCTCCGGAACCGGAGCCGTTAAAACCAGCCGTTCCGGTTCCGGCAGTTATGACGCCGGTAGAAAAAGAAATTATAACGCCGGTTCCTGTGGTGACGGAATCTGTCACTGTATCTGAATAGAGTCATACAAAAATGGTATAAGGAGCATTGGGGATTGGAAATATCCACATGCTCCTTATACCATTTTCAGATTACCATTTTTTATGCATCTCTTTTGTATTTCTATGTATTTTATTTCAATCCACATTCTGAGTTCAGAATACAAAACCCAGAAAGACATAGTAGCTATGCTGCCATTTTAGTAAAAGGATGATATTGCACTGATACAGGGAATTCCGGTAGTACCTGAAATACCAGCTCGTGCGCCTTTATCGTCCGAGCAAAATACATATAACTGTATATGATCCTGATTTTGAAGAACTTGCTGCATAAGGTAAGTTTTAATCTCGCCCAGATTATTGCCATATCCTACTGTCATATCACAATTGGCAATCTCTATCATAAAATAGTCGATTGGCATTTTGATGTACAGTTCAAGGCTCATGTAAAATCTCCTGTAAAAATCTTTGTCAAACAAATCACAGGCATTTTTTAAGTATGAAAGATACAGGGAAACAGCACTCTTTCCATAATTCTGATATAGTAGCATAATGAGAGAATAATCTGCTCATGGCAGCTTCATATCTGTGCAAAATCTTACAGAGAGTTTCCTGATCTGATACGTTTCTCTTGTCAGAAAGTAAATCATATTCTGAATTTTGATCCATTAGCTGCTTAAGGCTCCCAAACCTGAGAATCTCCGGGGTACGTCTTTGCCATCTTTCAGCGTCAGGTTCATAGCTGACCGCTTTTCTCAGTACTTCCTTTTTCACATTTAAAAATTCGTAAACAGTATCCGTATTTATATATCCTTCTTCATAAAGCCGCAGTAAAACTGCTTTATATGGAACTGAAAAAATTGCCATTAATCTGATCATATCGCCCAACACCTGACCGGATTTGGGAATTCCATAAATCTGCATTTGTTCATACAAAGCATTGGAAGGAACAAGAAGTAATCCGGCGAACGCATTCGCTTCCAGATCTTCTTTACATTTTACGTCTTCATCCATAACAGCCGCATTTAAAATAGAGCCCTTTCTTAAAACACTTCCGTTTTTTCTCTAAAAAACACCAAATATGATATAACTCATGAGCAGCTGCAAAAATCTGATTTGATACTGGCAGCCATGAGTTTACATAAGTAAACACTCTTCCTTTCTGTACGCATGTAAGTGCACAAAAATCATCATCTTTTGTAGGAAACCGAAAAAGATCCAAGTCTTCCTGTTTTTTTCGTGCGTAATTAGTCAACACTGAGAAAATATCATCCTGTATAATATTATTTCCATTGTACAGGCTATTGAACTGTATGACAGCTTGGAACAGTTCCTGGAACTTCTTTTGATCATTCATATAAAGGCTATTATCTAAAACATTCCCCATTAAAGTTCAGTCCACTCCTCTCTCATCATCTTGCCGTTTTCTCTGATCTTATCATGAAAAAGGATCAATTCAATCAAAGTATCTATATCCTGTATGGACTGCTTTGCTTTACCGGGTTTTTACCTGCCCCATAAAAACATGGAACACATTCATCTCTTCATAATCCTATGGAATTGATGTCAGTGCTTCCATACTGGTACCACAATATTCGGATATCTGCCGCAGTTCTGCCGCATTAATGGTGCGAAATAAAATAAAAGCCCCGCAAAATCACCAGACTTTGCAGGGCTTCCAACACAAACCTTCCATATGAACTTTTATACCGTTTCGACTATCCGTTATTTCCTCCGCCTACCCCTGCATAAACCGGTTCAAAAACTCCTTGGTCGAGTTCTTCTGCGGGTTTCCGAAGATATCCGCCGGAGCACCCTCTTCCTCGATCACCCCGCCCGCCATATAGACGACATGGTTCGATACGTCGCGGGCGAACGCCATCTCGTGGGTGACGATAATCATGGTCAATCCCTCTTTTGCGAGCGTCCTCATGACGGCAAGCACCTCGCCCACCATCTGCGGGTCCAGAGCAGACGTCGGCTCGTCAAACAACAGAATCTCCGGTTCCATGGCGAGCGCCCTGGCGATTGCCACACGCTGCTTCTGGCCGCCGGACAGCTGCCTCGGCTTCGCGTTGATATAGGGGGCCATTCCTACCTTCTCCAGATAAAGCATGGCCTTACGTTTTGCTTCTTCCTTATCTTTCTTTAAAACCTTGATCTGGCCGACCATGCAGTTGTCAAGCACCGTCATGTTATTAAAGAGGTTGAAATTCTGGAACACCATTCCCACGCGCGTACGGTAGGATGCGGCGTTCATCTTTCTGTCGGTGATGTCCTTATCGTGATACAGGATCTCTCCCGTAGTCGGTGTCTCCAGAAGGTTGACACAGCGCAGCAGTGTGGATTTACCGGAACCGGAGGCGCCTATGATGCACGTCACATCGCCCTCAGCCACAGAGAAATCGATATCCCGGAGCACCACGTTCGTTCCGAACGTCTTGCTTAAATGATGGATTTCCAGTACTGTATTTCCTGCCATAATTACTTATCCTCCTTCTCGTTTGGATCTGGGAATTTCACCAGGCCGCTGGTGTAGGCAAGCGTATCCGTGGTAGCGAGATCGTAGCTGTCCGAACCGTCCATCTTCTTCTCCCAGTGACGCAGAATTCTGGAGCAGGTGAAGGTAAGGATAAAGTAAATCACCATCGTAATGGTAAATGCCTCAAAATACGTATAGTAAGCGCCGGCCACGCCCTTCGTCGCATAGAACAGCTCTACGACGCCGATCATGGAAAGCACGGAAGAATCCTTGATGTTAATGATTAAGTTATTGCCGATCTGAGGCATGATGTTGCGCAGCGCCTGAGGCATGATAACATTGACCATAGTCTGGATATGATTCATACCGATGGCTTTCGCGCCCTCTGTCTGTCCCGGATCGATGGATAGGATGCCGCCGCGCACCGTCTCTGCCATGTAAGCCCCCGTATTAATGGATATAATAAAGTAAGCGGCAAACGTCTGGGACATGTTAAATCCAAACAGAACGGAAGATCCATAGTAAATAAACATGGCCTGAACCATCATGGGCGTTCCGCGGAATACCTCCACGTAGATATTTAAGATCAGCTTGATAAGTCCCAGAACTCCCCTTTTAACAGGATTATCCTTCTTATCCACCGGTATTGTCTGGACGATTCCGACCGCGAATCCGATGATACAGCCGATCAGTGTGCCGACAAGGGCGAGCGCCATAGTCTTTCCGGCGCCGTTTAAAAATGATACTCCGTATTTCTGCAGGATAAATAGAATCCTTCCAAAAAAATCTGACGGCAGCGACATAAGATTACCTCCAATTTAATTAAAACAGAACAAGCGGCACGGAATGAAACTGCCCTGTCCCGTGCCTGCATGCCCTGCCGATTTCTGTAATTTAAGATTATTCTGATAATGGCTGAACGGAAATCGCCTCTTCCATCATCTTGTTATAATCATCTTTTGTCATCGTAGCCAATACACTGTTGATGGCGTCCTTTAACTCTGTATTCCCCTTCTTTAAGGAAATACCGATGTTGATATCTTCATCCGATACCTGGAACTCGCCGTCCTTGCCCGTGAAATCAAGCAGCTTGAAATCCGGATACGCAATGAGCGCAGCCTGTCCGGTAGGCTTGTCTGTTACAACCAGATCACATCTGCCGGAGTTTAAAGCTACCAGCATGGCCGGTGCAGACTCCTGTGCCGGCTGAATGTTGCCATCCGGGATCTGCGGCAGGCAGTTGTCGTACCAGATTGTGTTTAACTGAGAGGTAGCGGTGGCTCCTGCAAGGTCTGCAACGCTGGCCGCATTCTCATACTTTCCGCCTGTCTTTACCAGAGTTACGATCGTCGCGTAGTAATACGGCTCCGTAAAATCTACAGACTGAAGGCGCTCAGCGGTGATGGACTGTCCCGCAATGACACAGTCAACCTTTCCCGACTGTACGGCCGGTACCAGGGAATCCCAGTCCAGCTTAACGATCTCTAACTTATAGCCGAGCGTGTCGGCGATCTTTTTCGCCATCATAACATCATAGCCGTACGCAAAATCGGAGCCTCCCGAAATCGCGACAGCGCCGTTGGCATCCGTAGGCTGGGTCCAGTTATACGGAGCGTAGCTGCACTCCATCGCAACCTTCAATACCTTCTCTCCGCCTCCATTCGCCTCTGCTCCGGCGGCCGGCGTACTCTCTGCCGCATTCTTGCTCCCACACGCAGTCAGCGCCGATACGGCTAAAACCACCGCAAGGCAGGCTGCTGCCAAACTCTTTCCTGTTTTTTTCATAACTTTTTCTCCTCTGCACTATCTCATAAATAGGTTCATTATAAAAAGATTTTGTCTCCTTGTCAAGACTCTCCCATCATTTCCTCGATCAGAGCCCATATTTCGTCTCTTCCCTGTTTCGTTTCAGCGGAAAATGGGATAACCGTCACATCCTGGCCGATTTCCAGTCCCTGACGAACCATCTTCATATGCTTCTGTACCTGGCTCCGGTTGATCTTGTCCAGCTTCGTCGCAATGATAACCGGCTGATATCCGTTGTACACGATCCAGTCGTACATGGTCTTGTCGTTGACGGATGGCTCATGGCGGATGTCGATAAGCAGGAACACACGCTTCAGCATGGGAGACTGGTGGAGATAGTTTTCAATCATCTTCCCCCATTTGGCCTTTACCTCCTGAGCTACCTTTGCGTAGCCGTAGCCCGGTAAATCCACGTAATAAAGGGCATCGTTGATATTGTAGAAATTGATGGTCTGGGTCTTGCCCGGCTGGGAAGACGTGCGCGCGTACGCCTTGCGGTTCATCAGCGCGTTAATCAGCGACGACTTCCCCACATTGGACTTCCCCGCAAATGCAAACTCCGGCTTCGTATTGTCCGGCAGCTTACTGGTAATTCCGCACACGGTCTCCAGTTCTACTGTTTTGATTATCATATGGCTTCCTTTCTATTCGCTTACAAGGGCTTCCTTCAGCACGTCTGCCATATCCTTCACAAAAATGATGGTCAGCCCCTTCGTAATCTCCTTTGACAGCTCCGCAATGTCGGGCCTGTTCTTATCCGGCACGAGAACTCTCTTCATATGTGCCATCCTGGCAGCCAGGATCTTCTCCTTTAAGCCGCCGATCGGAAGCGCCCTTCCGCGCAGTGTGATCTCTCCCGTCATGGCCAGCTTCGCATCCACCTTTCTCCCCGTGACAGCCGACAGCATGGCGGTCGCCATGGTAATGCCTGCCGACGGGCCGTCCTTCGGAACTGCTCCCTCCGGAATATGGAGGTGGATATCGTGTTTTTCAAAGTAATCATCCGCCACGCCGTACTCCGGGCAGATGGAACGGATATAGCTTAATGCCGTCTGGGCCGATTCCTTCATCACATCGCCCATCTGGCCTGTCATCTGCATCGTTCCCTTGCCAGGCATGACGTTGACCTCGATCTGCAGAGTGTCTCCGCCTACGCTGGTCCACGCCAGTCCTCTGACGATTCCCACCTGATCTTCCTCATTAACATCCTCGAAGGTGATCTTCTCCTTGCCCAGATACTTTTCCAGCCCATTTTCCGTAATTCTGATGGCCTTCTTCTTATCTTCCAGGAACTCTCTGGCGGCCTTCCGGCAGATATCCCCGATCCGGCGCTCCAGATTTCTCACTCCGGCTTCCCTGGTATAATTATGGATAATCTTCTCAAGAGCCTTGTCGGTAATGGAAACCTGTTCTTCCGTCAGACCATTTCGCTCCAGCTGCTTTCTTACCAGATAGTTTTTCGCAATATGGAACTTTTCATTCTCCGTATAGCTGTTTACTTCAATCACTTCCATACGGTCGAGCAGCGGTCCCGGTATGGTCTGCGTCGTATTCGCCGTGGCGATAAAAAGCACATTGGACAAATCGATGGGGAGTTCTACATAGTGGTCGCGGAACTTCACATTCTGTTCGCTGTCCAGCACCTCCAGCAGCGCGGAGGAAGTGTCTCCCTTATAGTCACTGCTCACCTTGTCGATCTCATCCAGAAGCATCAGCGGATTGCTGACTCCGGCCTGCCGCATGGCTTCCACGATGCGGCCCGGCATGGCGCCGACGTATGTCTTTCTGTGTCCACGGACCTCCGCCTCGTCGTGGATTCCGCCAAGGCTGATGCGGACGTACTGCTTGTTCAGCGCCCTGGCCACAGAGCGCGCGATGGACGTCTTACCGGTTCCCGGAGGTCCCACAAGGCAGATAATCGGGCTCGTTCCTTTCTTCGTCAGAACACGGACGGCCAGGTATTCCAGGATTCTCTCCTTTACCTTTTCCAGCCCATAGTGATCCGCGTTTAAAATCTCCTCGGCATGCGATATGTTGTTATTGTCCTTCGACACCTTTTTCCACGGCAGATCCAGCACTGTCTCCAGATACATGCGGAGTACGTTGGCCTCCTGGCTTCCGCCCGGCATGGCCTTGAACCGTTCGATCTCTCTGTGAATCTTGTCCTTCGTCTCCTTGTCCGCCTTTAAAGCCTTAAGCTGCTTCTCATACTCGTCGGCGTCGGACAGCGGGTTGTCCTCACCCAGTTCCTCGCGGATCACCTTCAGCTGCTCCCGCAGGATATAGTCCTTCTGATTCTTATCCACATTCTCCTTGACACGTCCCTGGATCTCCCTTTTTACACGGGTAATCTCGATCTCGGTCAGAAGATTTCTCATGACGGTCTCATAACGCTCTTCCAGCAGCACACACTCCAGAACCTTCTGGCGGTTCTTGTAGTCCCAGGTCAGCTGGATCGCAATCTGATCCAAAAGCTCGCCTAAGTCCGTAATCATCATCAGGTTCGGGAAGACCTCCTTCAGCATCCGGGGATTCTCCTTGCCGTATTCCTCCAGTTTTTCTTTCAGAATACGCACCATGGCCTGCCTCGTAACGTAGTCCAGGGAATCCTCCGACTCCGTTAAGGTTCCGATCTCACCGACAAGCATGGGTTCCTCGCTGTCCAGTCCCAGAAGCTCCACACGCTCCTGGCCCTCGACCATAACGCGAACCACGTTATTCGGAATCTTCACCAGCTGCTTGATCAGCGCCACACAGCCAACTGAATGAAGCTCATCGACTCCCGGATCTGCCTCCTCGCTGTTCTTCTGAGTGACGAGGCAGACTCTCTGGTCTCCGATCATCGCCTTCTCCACAGCCGCGATGGACTTGCTGCGGCTGATGTCGAAATGTATCATCATTTTAGGAAGGACAGTCATGCCACGCAAAGCAATGACCGGCATCGTTATTGTCTTATCTTCCATATTTCTCTCCTTTGCATCCCGACAGGACAGATGGATCCATCTAGTACAGCATTGCGTAAGTTTCGGTGAATTATGTGCTTGATATTTGCGTCAGGGGCGCGTCCGCGAAGCGACGGCGTAGTGGATCCTACGTCTAGCTTCGTGGGCGTGGTCCTGGCGTGAATAGCGAGTGCAGAATTCACCGGAACTTATGCAACGCTGTACTAGCTTACTGCACGCGGAAATAAGGAAAGGTGCTGCAGCAGTTCTTCCTGCTGTAACACCTTTCCGAACTTTCTCTGGATCCTATGCAATCTCGCCTGTCTTATCTTTTCTCAGTTTCTGGGCCAGGGATTTTCTGGGTACCGTCGTATCTCTGTAGATGATCTCCGGTTCTCCCTCTTTATTCACAACAGCCTTGGTGATCGTACAGATACCGATGTTGCTGTCGGATGGAATCTCATACATGATATCCATCATGACGCTTTCCATAATGGAACGCAGACCTCTGGCTCCCGTCTTTCTCTCCACTGCCAGCTCCGCAATCCTTTCGACTGCTTCCTCGGTCAGCTCCAGCTTTACATCGTCCAGCTCAAACAGCTTCTGATACTGCTTGATCAAGGCGTTTCTCGGTTCTGTCAGAATCTTTACCAGCGCCGCCTTGTCGAGAAGCTCTAATGACACGGTAACCGGCACACGGCCGATGAATTCCGGAATCAGACCGAATTTTACGAGATCCTGCGGAAGTACTTTCTTCAACAGGTCGTCGATATCGGTTCTGTTCTTATCCACGATCTCGGCATTGAAACCGATGGAGCCCGCGCTTAAACGGCTCTCGATGATCTTCTCGAGCCCGTCGAAGGCACCGCCGCAGATGAACAGAATGTTGGTGGTATCGATCTGAAGAAGCTCCTGATGGGGATGCTTTCTTCCGCCCTGAGGCGGCACGCTGGCGACCGTTCCCTCCAGAATCTTTAAGAGTGCCTGCTGCACCCCTTCACCGGATACGTCTCTCGTGATGGACACGTTTTCGGATTTTTTCGTAATCTTGTCAATCTCATCGATATAGATAATGCCGTACTCAGCCCTGCTGATATCGTAATCCGCGGACTGAATCAGCTTGAGCAGAATGTTCTCCACATCCTCGCCCACATATCCCGCCTCGGTAAGCGCCGTGGCGTCCGCAATGGCAAACGGTACGTTGAGCACCTTTGCGAGCGTCTGTGCCAGATACGTCTTACCGGAACCGGTCGGTCCCAGCATCAGGATATTACTCTTCTGTACATCCACATCCATGTTTCGTCTGGATGTGATTCTCTTATAGTGATTATAGACCGCTACGGACAATACCTTTTTGGCACCGTCCTGTCCGATGACGTAGTCATCCAGAAATGACTTGATCTCCTTCGGCTTCATTAAGTTGATGTCACTGAAATCAGGTCCTTCTTCTTCATGACTGTCGAACTCTTCTTCTAATATCTCCGCGCAGAGATCAATACACTCGTCACAGATATAGACATTATTGGAACCGGCAATCAGCTTCTTTACCTGGTCCTGCGTTTTCCCGCAAAAAGAGCATCGGATTTTGTCGTCTGTTCTGACCGGCATATACACACCTCATTCTTTCTCAATTAATCACTAACTTAATGCTCGTGGCTGTAGATAATTTCATCAATCAGGCCGTAAGCCTTTGCTTCTTCGGCGTTCATGTAGTTATCGCGCTCTGTATCGCGTTCGATCACTTCATACGGCTGGCCTGTGTTTGCAGCCAGGATCTCGTTCAAACGCTTCTTGATCTTTAAAATGTTTTCCGCAACAATCCTGATCTCGGTCGCCTGTCCCTGTGCGCCGCCGGAAGGCTGATGAATCATGACCTCCGCATTCGGAAGAGCGAATCTCTTTCCCTTTGCACCGCCGGACAGTAAGAATGCGCCCATGCTGGCCGCCATGCCCATACATACGGTGGAAACGTCACACTTGATATAGTTCATCGTATCGTAGATCGCCATACCCGCGGTTACGGAGCCGCCCGGGCTGTTGATGTAGAGGTTGATGTCCTTGTTAGGATCCTCCGCCTCCAGAAACAGAAGCTGGGCTACAACGATACTCGCGGATACATCCGTCACTTCTTCACCCAGGAAAATGATTCTTTCTTTTAAGAGTCTTGAATAAATATCGTAAGAACGCTCGCCCTTACTAGTCGATTCAATGACATAAGGTACTAAACTCATATTGTTTCCTCCTCGTTGCGAATTCTGGTCTGCCGTTCTTATATTACGAAAGCCGAGCAGATTCCAAACATAGTCAGGAATCTCCCCGGTCTTCTAAACGTAATTATTACAATCCGCATGCTGAGGTTTGTAATTCACCCTCAGCATGACAAAGCTATTTATAACTACTCTGCCAGATTACTCAGACCGCTTTGACCTCCAAAAGTGGGGATAAACCACTAATGACAGAAAATCCACATTAATTAAACTAACTTTGCCTCAGCAACCAGGAAATCAACTGCTTCCTGAACTGCCAGGTCTTCCTTCATCTGCTCGATGCCGTTCTCTCCCATGTATTCCTTGATCTGGGCAACTTCCATCTTGTAGGATTCAGCCATGTCTGCGATCTCTTTCTCAACAGCTTCATCGGAAACTGTGATGTTTTCAGCTTTTACAATCGCTTCTAATACGAGTCTTGTCTGAATTCTCTTAACAGCCTGTGGCTTCATCTGTTCTTTTAAAGTATCGATCGTCATGCCGGTGAACTGCATGTACTGCTCAAGGGAAAGGCCCTGGCTCTGCATTCTTCTTGCATAATCGTTGACCATGTTGTTTACCTGGCTGTCGATCATCGGCTCAGGAATGTCCATTGTGGCATTCTCCACTACCTTGTCAACAACATGATTCTCATTCTCTGTAGCGGCTTCTTTCTGCTTTGTTAAGGAAAGCTTGGCCTTTACATCGTTCTTGTACTCTTCGAGGGTCTCGAATTCGGAAACTTCTCCGGCAAACTCATCGTTTAACTCCGGAAGCTCTTTTCTCTTGATCTCCTTAACGGTTACCTTAAATACTGCTGGCTTACCGGCAAGTTCTTTTGCATGGTATTCCTCCGGGAAGGTTACGTTTACTTCGCACTCTTCGCCGATGTTCTTACCGATTAACTGCTCTTCGAATGTATCGATGAAGGAATGGGAACCGATGGTTAAAGGATAATCCTCGCCCTTTCCGCCTTCAAACGGAGTTCCGTCTACAAATCCTTCGAAATCAACAACCGTCTGGTCTCCGTCTTCTACTGCTCTGTCCTCTACGGTGATCAGTCTGGAGTTCTGCTCCTGAACCTTCTTAAGCTCTGCTTCGATGTCCTCGTCGCTCACTTCAGCGGATGCCTTCTCTACTTCGATTCCTTTGTACTCGCCGAGAGTCACTTCCGGCTTAACAGCTACGGTAGCTGTGTAGATTAATTCTTTCCCTTTTTCAACCTGTACAACGTCGATTTCAGGTCTGGATACAACGTCCAGTTTGCTCTCTGTTACGGCATCGCCGTATGTTGCGTCGAGAGCTTCGTTGATGGCATCCTCATATAATACCTCTACGCCGTACATCTTCTCTACCATGGCCTGAGGAGCTTTTCCTTTTCTGAAGCCAGGTATGTTGAATCTGCTCTTATTCTTATTAAAAGCCGTGGTGAGCGCTTTTTCAAACTGTTCAGCTGGTACCTCTACGGTTAATTTTGCCATGTTCTTTTCTAATTTCTCTACTTGTAAACTCATTCTATGGGTTCCTCCTTGAATATATATGTGAACCGCCATACCGACAGGGCGTTACACTTCAATTTAGCATTATAGCATACTCATTCGGTAAATTCCAGTACTATTTCTGTGAAAAGTCCGATTTTTGGGCAAAATCCTGCATTTTCCTGACAATGTACGGATCGATTGGACGGATTTCCATCTGAGGCCGTCCGATATAGTATCCCTGGAACAGCTCGACGCCGCATTGAATCAGGAATTCCAGTTCCTCCTTCGTCTCCACGCCCTCTGCCAGAACCGTGATATGATTCTGCCCCGCAAAGTCCAGGATATTATTCAGAATCAGCTGACGGTTGGGATCTTCATGGATCCGCTGCACGAGACTCATGTCCACCTTGATGATGTCGGGCTCCATGTCGAGAAGCACGGTTTCACTGTTGTAGCCGGCGCCGAAGTCGTCGATAGCGATAAGGCCGTTCCACTTTTTGGTCACTGCGATTTTACGGCTCATATACTCCTGATTCACGGGTTCCCCTTCCGTAAGCTCCGTCACGACACGGGACAGATAGCGGCTGTACCGGTTCCAGAGATCGGCTTCCTCCTCCTTCGACATACAGGCGCTGGCAATGGAGTTGATGAAAAGCCGTTCCGTCTGTCCCAGCGCGCCCGCCTGATCCTGTTTTTCCACAGCCTTCAGACCGGCATACCAGGTCACCGTCTCCATCTGTGTAAGCTTCGCCTGAGCCCGCGCCAGATTCAGCACCTCTTTGATCCCTTTTAAATTCGTAAAATTGGGCCGCATCAGCAGCTCATAGCCAAAGACGCTTCCGTCCCGCCTCGTGATCGGCTGGAATGCAAAATCCACTTCCCGCGTCTCCAGCATCCGGTTTAATTCTTCCCGCCCGGCCAGCATATAGGAATTGTTGGAATAATCATTGGAATCGAATTCCATGATAATGCCCTTCACGCTGTGCTTCACCATGTACATGGCAAAGTCAGCGTAATTTAACAGTGTGTCAAAATCCACGGCGTCATCCGGATACCACGCCATGCCTCCGGAAACGCGGACAGGAATCTGATAACCGCCCTTCATCTCCAGGCTGGTGGACTGCAAAAACTGCATGAAGGACTGGACTCTCCGCCTGATCTCCTCTTTTCCGCCGCCCCCGTAAATCAGCGTGACGAATTCATCACCGGAATAGCGCGATACGATGGCGCCTTCCTCTTCCAGCCGCTTTAAGCAGTTGGCAAACAGAACGATATAGCGGTCGCCCTCGTCATGGCCGTACGTATCGTTGATATACTTTAAATTATCGAGATCCCACATGGCCACAGCCGCGGTCTGAATGTTCCCATCCGCCATGGCCACCACCAGCTGTTCCCGAAATGCCCTTCTGTTATAGAGGCTGGTGAGCAGGTCGTAATTTCTCTCCCGCTCCAGCTTCGCCTTCTCCTCCACGTCGCCCGTCACATCCGAGAGCACGCCGAGGACCGTTCCCGCCTCCTGTGTATCCAGGATGAGGCGGACCCAGCGTCCCTTACCGGCCGCATTTGCCCGGTCAGACGCGCCCCTCTCTGCTTCATCTGCCGTCGGCCGCGCCTCCACATGAAACAGGTAATTTTCGCCGTCTCTCTTTGTATTCCTGATACCGGCCTCCATCCGCTGCCGGAACTCCTCGCTGCCCATATAGCAGTACGGCTCCCCCGGCTCTTCCCATCCCATCATCTCAAAAATGGAACGGCTGCAGAATACGCTCTCATTATTTTCTTCATACTCAAACACGCCGATCAGCACGTTGGCGTGCTCTAAAATGCTGGAAATCTTCGATGCGGACCGCTCCACATCCGCACTCAGCTGTTCGATGGTCTCTGTCAGTTCATCGATCTCCCCGATGTGAACCCGCGTCAGCGTAAGGCCGTGTTCTCCCGACCGTTTACGCACCTCATTGACCAGGCCGCGAATCGGGTCCGTGACGATCTTGCCGATGATAAAGACACCGAATACACTTAAAATAATTGGAATCAGAATGGAGCTCAGCAGCATGCTTCGAATGGAATTATAAAAGGACAGCAGGTCGTTCTTCCTGGCCATCCCGACCAGGACCCACTCCTCCTGTTCAAACGGCGTATTATAGTTATACACCTCCAGCTGCTTTACGCTGGCATACCACCCGGCCCGGTCGGAGGATCGCAGCTCGCCGATGCCTTCCTCCTCGTTATCCGTATATTCCAGGTACTCGTCTCCCTTAAAATACTGATTATAAAGATAGCCTGACGATGCTACGGGAGTGATGGTATTCTCTCCCGCCTGACGGACTCCCAGGGCGTAGCAGACCTCGAAGCTGCTCTCCGTCCTGTCGGAGCTGAGCACCTGCTCGATCCTTCCGATTCCCATCTCCAGGCCGAACACGCCCACGATGCTTCCGTCCGCCAGGATGATGGGGGCGGAATACGTGATGACAGGAATGTCTTTGGGACTCAGGCGGAACGGCTTGCTTAAATAGGCAAAATTCAACCGGTCCTCTGCCCCGGCCTGATTCTCCACGGAGGAATAAAACGGTTTTTTATAGAAATCGGTGCTGCCGTCATCGGCCGTCATGTCAAAGCCCAGGTCCCAGAAGGAATCCAGAGGAATCCCGTATTTATTGGCAAGGGAAGGAAGCCCCCGCTCCAGAAGCAGGGACGAATTATCCTGATTATAGCTCCTGCCGGGATTGGAATCGCGTATGTAAAACCCGGCCTTCGTATTTTCCGCACTGTTCTGCGCGGCCGGACCATCCAGCACGACGAATATTCCCGTGCCGTAGCTGCGGCGCATGAGATCGACGGCTCTGTTCATAATCCCGTCGGCAATCTCCCGGTTTAAATCATAATCGCTTGAAATACAGGACGCATCTTTATGCTGTTCGTCTAAAACCGACTGAATCTCAGACGCCATGGATCCGGAGTCATTGACGACATTGATCCACTGGTGGATCGTCTCCTTCTCCAGATAGAGCCTGGTGTTATCCGTATTCTCACTCAAAATATGGATTTCATTATTCTTCAGTTTTTTAGAAACACCGCCGAACAGAACCATTCCGGCCATAATCAGTGCCTGTATAATCAGCAGCACCAATAACGGCCAGAGCAGATGGGTTCTGATGGATTCATTCCTGCCTTTTTTCATAACTACTCTCCGATGATGGTCTCCAGTTGTTCTTTTGTATCCTCATACCACTGTTCAAAGTTAGATTCTTCCGTAAACTGCTCTACGGCTTCTTCCCTGGACTTTCCCTGCGCCATGAGGGACAGCACGGTCTCTCTGTCATCTCTGGCCTTATCCGCCATGGTAGCGTTTAAAATGGCGCGCGCCTGATCTCCGCCCTCGAAGGGCTTCGTCGTATACAGCTGATACTTGTTGGCAGTCTCCAGGCCGATCAGCAGGTTCTCGCCCGCCGCGTCTTCCTCTCCGTTCTCCGCCAGCACGGTCTCCAGCCGTTCCTTCACTCCCGCTTCCTTCTTAACCGGCAGATAGCCGGAGGAGACGGAAAATCTGATATTATTGTCAACACCCGTAAACCACTTCAAAAAAGTGGACGCCGCATACTCTCTCTTCTCCTCAGACTTTAAGATCATCATGCCTGCGCCCTGCTGGACGGCGCACGGCTCCGTCCCCGAGAAGTTGGGAAGCGGATAGACCTTGCTCTCGATGGGATAGCTGGTTCCATCCTCCAGCGTCACGCTGGTTGGAAAATAGGCGAATCCGCTGGTTGAGCCCACGAAGGCCGCCAGCTGTCCCGTCTTCACATCGTCGCTTCTGAACTTTCCGAATGCGCCGAAATAGCCGTTGACATACGGAATATAGTAGTTATCCCAGAGCCGCTTCATAGCGGTCCTGTCAAAATCCATAATCACGTTTCCATCTTCCACACGGAAAATCTCATGTCCAAGCTGCAGACTTCCGACGATGATATAGTTGGCAAATGCATCTCTTCCGAAAAATGCCTTCCCGTCATCCGGCGTTTCCGTCAGGCTGTCGGTCCACTTGTAATATTTCTCCGCCACACGCGTGATTCCTTCCCAGGTGGAGAACGCGGCGTCCGTCTCCCCGGTTGCCTCGGCAAACTTATCCCAGTCCGTCTTGTTGATCGCAAATACTTCCGTTGACTTCGCCACCGGGAATACCTTGATTCCTTCGCTTCCGTCAAACCGGCCTTCTTCTATGTAGGCATCCACATACTCACCGATCTCATCGGCGGTCAGATACTTGCTTAAATCAACCGCCATGTCTCTCTGGTCAATCTCATAGACCTTATCGGCATAAGCCGCGAAGACGTCCGGAACCGGATCTGAGCCGATCTTCTTATCGATGCTGTCCGTCACGGCCTGACTCAAATCGTCGATGCTGCCCTTGCTGTAGGCTTCCACGATTATGCCCTTTTCCCGGCCCTCCGATTCGTTAAATGTCTGAACCAGCTGATCGAAGCCTTCCTTCTGGACGCCGTTATAGTAGTGCCATATGGTAATCGTCACCGGATCCTTAGCCGAGAGGCCGTAAGGATCCTTCTTTTCACATCCCGCTAAGCCGGCGGCCAAAATCCCCGCAGCCAGAACCGGCAGTACCCAACTTTTTTTCATCTTCATCCCCATCACACCCTTATCCTTACATTGGAATCTGGTCATACTGGATCGAATCTTTGATCTGACCCGCATGTTCCCTGTCCGTCAATAAAGCCAGCAGTTCAATTCCCAGATCCAGCGCATAGCCAAGGCCCCGTGCGGTTGTCACATTGCCATCCGTCACTACGCCCTGTCTCGTATATTCCGCACCCTTCAGTTCGCCTTCAAAGCCCGGATAGCACGTCGCCTTTCTCCCTTCCAGGATTCCCAGTCCGCCGAGGACGCTGGGGCCGGCACAGATGGCAGCCAGTCTCTTTCCAGCCTTATCCGCCTTTAACAGTTCCCCGCACAAGCCCTCATGAGCCGCCAGATTCCTCGTCCCCGGCATACCGCCCGGTAAAAACAGAACATCCGCGTCAGAAAAATCTGCCTCGGAAAATTCAAGATCCGCCTGCAGCTTTATCTGATGCGCGCTTACCACATCTTTACTTCCTGTAATGGAAACCAGCTTCACATCCTGTCCGCCTCTGAGCAGAACATCCACGACTGCAAGCAGCTCCACCTCTTCTGATCCGTTTGCTACAAATGCATATACTTTTCCCATGATAATAATCCTCTCTGTCTGTTTATTTTTGCAGGGTGCTGATGGTAGAAATCTTCACATAATCCACCAGATACCTTGTTTCTGCCTCGTCACCGTGAATCATCTTCATCAGCACGTCCGCCGCCGTATGGGACTGTCCCGTGTGGTCATTCAGCACGGTTCCCGTCACTTTGCCTTCCTTGATATACTGAACCGTCTCCTCCAGGGCATCCACGCCCACTAAGTAGATGTCCTTTCCGGTTTTCCGCCCGGCCGCGTCGATGGCTTCCCACGCGCCATTGGCCATAGCGTCATTGTTGCAGAAAATGACCTCAATCCGCCTGCCATAGAGTGCAAGCGCCTTCTCTGCCAGCTTCCGGCCCTCTTCCTTATTCCAGTCAGCATGGCCTGAAAACAGCTTTTCCGTCTTCATGCCGCCGTCCTCCAGTGCCTTTATGGAATACTCGGTGCGGTAATTGCTGTCCTCATTGTCCTTTTCTCCCATGATCATAACGTAGGACACGACTCCATCCCCGTTAAAATCTCCGCGTTTCTCCGTCTCCAGTATGATGCCGCCCTGATAGGTTCCGGCCTGCTTCGAATCCGTTCCGATGCAGGAAACCGCCATCTTCTCCGTCTTCCATCGGGCCTGCTCGTCCGCCTTCGGCTCCCTGTTGATAAATACAAGGGGAATCCCGGCCTCATGGCAGGAATCCGCAATCACGCCCGCCCGGTCCGTGTCCACCAGATTCACGATAATCCCGTCGTATCCGGCCTCGATGAACTCATTCACCTGGGAGATCTGTTCCTCCTGCTCTCCCCTGGCATTCCGCACCACAACCTCCGCGTTATACGCTTCCTCCAGATACTGCCTCAGCTCCTCCCGGTACAGCTTCATAAAATTATCGTCGTACCGGTAGATGGCAACGCCAATACGCAGCTTCTTCTCCGCTGCTTCCGTACTTTCACCGCTGTCATCCACACCGTTCCCACTGCCATTGGCACTTTCTGACGTACTTTTGGACGTACTTTTCGACGCCCCCGGCGATTCCTGCGTCCCGCCTTTTCCGGACGAACACGCCGCCAGAAAGCAGACCGCCAGAGCCAGCAGCAGACAGATGGGAAAAATACGGTATTCTCTCTTTTTCATGATGTATTCTCCTGTTTTTTGTCTGTAGATTTTATATTACCACTTTTAGGGTATTTTATCTACTGTTTCAGCTTGAGATGGGAAGAAACAATTATTGGGGGGACGCCCCAGGGTCTGCGGTTAGGGTGAGGGGGACGGGGGAGAACCTGCGAACCTCGGAAAAGGAAGCTGTCGCAGGTTCTCCCCCGTCCC
>NZ_JACOPC010000011.1:0-245641 GCF_014288035.1 Hungatella sp. L36
ACCTCCATCGCCAGGATCTGAAAAGAATACTGGTCCGCCAGTTCTGTCAGCATCTCCTTACATTGAATATCGATTCCATCTGTTAATACCTTCTTCCGATATTTGGTACACCAGATAAGATGGTACTGTAAAGAATATACATATCCACGACCATATGTTAATTTTGTTTTCTCTGATATTTCATATACTTTTTCCATAAATCAATTATACCATATGTGCATGAATTGTGCGGTAAAATTTTCAATTATTACTTCAGCTCTCCGCGTCCTGAGCCGATTCCTGAGCTGGTTCCGCACCTTCCCGTTGTTCCCCGTCGGACTGAGGCGTCCCCGGACGCGGTTCTTCTCCCGGTTCCCCTCCTCCGCTGCCGTCAGCGCCGCGATTCCCACGCATGCCGCCTCCCTGCTGAGGATTATCTGTTAAGCCACTTTCTCCGCCTTTCTCTGGAGCATTATCACCGGATCCACGATTACGAGGGCCATTGTTCTTAAAGTCGTCCATTCCGGATCCCGGTCCGCCCTCCATTCCAGATCCCGGTCCGCCCTCCATTCCGGACCGTGTGCCGGACTGGGTAATGATTCCCGAGACAGTGATTTCCATAGATTCTTCTCCCGCAGCCAGCTGATACGTCTCCCCGTCCTTTAATTCCGGAGAACTTATAATCAGAGAAGAATACTCCTTATCCGGATTCCCTGACAGCATTACCGTTTCATCACCGCTCGTAAGCGTCCACTCTGTGCCGGCTGTTTTCGTATCAGCAAAATACACGACAATCACATTTTGAGTGGAGTCACTGGAAAATGACTGCAGCATCCCGGAACTGCCGGTTCCCATAAATGTTCCTCCGCTGATCGTTCCGGTTCCATCGTAATCCAGCGTCCCGTTTCCATTGTCTGTCGGGCCCTCTACGATCACGGTACCGCCTTCCATATAGAAATCACCGTTCGAGTCAATGCCGTCTCCAGAGGCGCTGACCTTTATCTCACCTCCGGTAATTTTGATATAGGCGCCTTCCGTTGAACCAAAAGTGCCGCCTGGGCCTCCCGGCCTTCCTTCCATGCCGGACTCCAGATTACCGGAGCCGTCATTTCCGGAGCCGTCATTTCCAGAACCGTCATTTCCGCCGGCCGCGTTTAACCCGTCATCTTCCGAGGTAACGTCGATCACGCCGCCATTGATATCAATCATCAGCCCTTCGATCCCCTCATAACTCTCTATAATCGTAATTGTTCCATCGTCGATCACCACCTGATTATCCGCATGGATTCCATCGTCTCCAGTAGCAATCGTAAACGTTCCTCCGATAATGTTCACGTCACCATTGCAGTGGACTGCGTCATCCTCCGAATCAATGTCAATGGTACCTCCTGTTACCTCCAGGAGCGTCTCCGCCTTAATTCCCTTGGCGGCCGCCGTAATGGAAAACGTACCATCGGAAATCTTCACATATCCCTTGTCCTCTTCCTCGTCATTGCTGGCCTGAATGCCGTCTTCCCCAGCATTTAAGGTAAACGTGCCTCCTTCTATTTCTACTGAATCTTTTCCCTTCATGGCGTCCTGAACCGCGTCAATCACGTACGTTCCCGACTTCACTGTCAGATCGTCCTTGCTTCGGATCCCACAACCGTAATTTCCTGTGACCGTCAGCGTCCCGCTGCCCTCCAGAATGATATCGTCCTTGCTGAATACGGCTGCATCCGGTTCATCGGCGCCTTCTTCCTCATACTGGTACTGGGTTCCATCGGAAATATAATTATCTGTTCCCTCTTCCGTGGTAATTGTGATACTGCCGCTTTTTATTCCATAGACAGCGGACGAGCTGGCATTGGATATTGTAAAGCCATCCAGAATCAGGCGGATCTCGTCCTCCTTGCCTGCATTTACTGCAATCTGGCCGTCTGTAATCTCTCCGCTGAGCCGGTACGTTCCCGCCGCCGTAATCGTCACGACACGCTGATCTACCGCGGCTCCCGTTCCGGTCACTGAGACAGAATCTCCCTTTCCGGTTATCACGGTTTCTGCTCCTACGGCGCTTCCATTGCCTTCTGCCTCAGTATCTTCGAAGGCCTGATCTCCGTTTTTGCTCTGGCATCCGGTCATCAGAATCGCTCCCGCCATAACGAGAAACAGACCGCGTCTCAATAATTGATTCATCCCATCTCTCCTTTCACTCTTGTAAAATCAGTCCCTGTAAAAAAATGGAGCCTCAAATGTATATTTCTCATTTACAATTCCTCTCTGTTCTCTGCTATCCGGCCGCACACAATCGTCAGATTTCCATTTCTGCACCGAATATCGTCGAGCATCGCCTTCTCCTCCTCTTCCTTTTTCAATTCGATCCGGTAGCAGAGCTCATAAAGACTTCCCATATTTGTTGTGCGTACCTTCATGAGCACCGCACGCTTCGTATACTTTTCGAATAAGTCATCGAAAATTCCGGCATAATCCAGATTTTCCGGTATGGTGACTTTCAGTTCTTTCTGCGCAAATGACTGGCTGCCAAGAGGAACCGCCGCCAAAACTAAAATTGCCGCTCCGATTATGATAAGCAGTAGAACAGCGATTCCCAGATACCCCATTCCTGTCGCCAGGCCGATGGCCATGGCAAGAAACACGCTTCCAATTTCTCTGGCATTTCCCGGCGCAGACCGGAAACGCACCAGCCCGAACGCGCCCATTACCGCGACACCTGTTCCCAGATTTCCGTTGACCAGCATAATCACCGCCTGTACCACAGCCGGGAGAATCGCTAACGTCATCACAAAATTTCTTGAACTTGTATTTCTATATGTATGAAGGAATGCCAGAGCAAGCCCAAGTCCCAGTGAAGTCAAGGTACATATAACCAGCTGCGGCAATGTAATCCCAGAGCTGACTGTTTCCGTCAAAATACTGTTAAGCACAGACACGCCCTCCTTTTATAGTGTTTTGTTTGTATTCGGGTTCCGCCCCTTCCTCTCTCAGCAGATACTCCCTGTAGTAACGCCCATACTTCGAGAATGACACGGGATAGATAGAAAGCTCCGAAAATGCCCGGCTCATCCAGACCGGCATCGCTCCCGGTATCTTTACTTCCATCAGGACACAGCCTGCATCAAGCAGGGAAGTCCCATATGCCCCGGCCCGCAGATCTAACGCTTCGTTTCTGCATCGTATATTCCAGTCAAAGGTTACCCGCAGTTCTTCATCGGTTTTACAGTAACACGCCAAGCGGTCATAAGCCACATATGCCGCCGGTTCCAGATGATACCTCTGTTTCATGTACTGTATTTCCCGGAAAATCTGATTTTCCGACTCTGGAAGAATCCCGTTATTTAAATACAAAACGGCAGACACAAGTTCCATTGGTACACGTCTTTTATATACCACACCGCTGTATTTCTTCTTCATTTCCAGAAATACCGTACTCTTTTCGTTCACCGCCCCATAAGCCCGCAGACGAAGCTTTTCTTTGTATACAGGCCCAGCCAGGGACGTTCTGATCAGTTCAAAATCCTTTGTGTCAAAATAAATATTGGAAATGGTATGTACTCCATATGCATCGGCTGCCATCCTGTCCTCAAACACCCGTTTCAGACCGAGGTACTGTGCTTCTGTCAGCAGATATTTCTTTTCATAACGTTCAAAAATTTCCTGTGCCATGTCGGTCCTGCCTCCTTTTCTCTGTACAATCACTATTTGTGTATTCAATAAAATGCGTAATGACCTGTTATTTGTTTCCTTAAGGTGTTTTTATCCTAGCATGAAAAGCTGAAAGTAAGCTGAAAGGACAGGTGGAATCTGGTGACTTTTCTGTGAAGCATAGAACGAAAAAGCCCTCTATGCCGAGTATCGGAAGGGAAAAAGAGAAATGCAGGAGGTCACGACAACAAAATCAATATTGATAGCCTGATTGATTACATGGAACCAGGCTGGCTCCAGAAGCTGTGTGAAAATCATTGGTTTATCAACACGCCAAATAAATTTGACAAAACAGATAATGTGGTATATAATAAATAAAAACCGAACGTCCGGTTTTTATTAAAAGGAGCATCCTATGCCGAAAAAATATAATTCACAGGCAACCATTGAAAACATATTAACGGTTTCCGCAAAGTTGTTTTTAGAAAAGGGATTTGATAAAACAAGTATTCAGGATATAGCGGAAGCAGCCGGTATATCAAAAGGAGCTATTTATCATCACTTTAAGTCAAAAGATGAAATTATCAGCGCAGTCACTGAAAACCAAACACAGACTACTAAATCCATGCTTGAAAGCTGGTTGTCTGAAACAGGCGCTCTTACAGGAAAAGAACAACTAGCTGCCATTTTAGAAAAAAACCTTGACTGCCAGGACGCTCATTATTTAGATGAAGTAATGAGTGGCCGTATGAAAAGCGCAGAATTTGTCTTGTCCTATATGCAGACCTGTGTCAATCAAGATGCCGCCCTCATCTCAAACATAATTCAGCAAGGTATAACCGATGGTTCGATCGTTACAGATTTTCCCGATGAGTGTGCCGAAGTTTTTCTTTTACTGATGAACGTATGGTGCGATCCTGCTGTCTTTCGTTGTGATACCCGGAAATTATCACTTCGATTAAGATTTTTACAGCACCTGATGAAATCTATCGGCATAGATGTATTGAGCGATACGCTTCTCGAAAGAACTTTAGACCTGTTGCAAAAGCTATACACGGAGGAAGTCCATTTCAATGAATAAATCCTTAGCTGTACAAACGAAAAAACTGACAAAGGTTTTCCCTGGAAATGAAGCCGTTAAAAATTGCAATATGAACGTTGAGCGCGGAACAATTTACGGCCTTTTGGGGCCAAATGGGGCTGGGAAAACGACGCTTTTTAAAATAATATCCGGGCTGCTTACACCGACAATGGGTAACGCGCAGGTTTTAGGAAAAGACATTGTTTCTGAACGCGATATTATCTTATCCAAAATTGGAACAATCATTGAAACCCCCATATTTTATGAACACTTATCAGCGGCCGGGAATTTGGGAATCCATCTTGCCTACATGAAAAAGAAGCCGGGGGATATTGACGCTGTTCTATCAAAGGTCGGGCTGAGTAATACAGGCGTACAGCCTGTTTCAAAATTTTCTTTGGGTATGCGGCAGCGGCTGGCGATTGCAAGGGCTATCATCCATAAACCTGAACTACTAATTTTAGATGAGCCTATTAACGGACTTGACCCTATGGGAATTAGGGAAATGCGGGATTTTTTCATAGCGCTTGTAAAAGAGCAAAACATGACCCTGCTCATTTCCAGTCACATTCTGACGGAAATTGAACACATAGCCGACACCATTGGAATAATTAAAGACGGAACCATCGTAAGAGAGGTTTCCATGGCTGAACTGAAATCAGAGTCCCCCTCTGGCCTTGAGGATTATTTCATGGATATCATGACCGGGAGGAAAGAAAATGAAAATACTATTTGAGTTGGAACTGCAAAAAAACAAAATTCGTACTTATGTGGCAGCCTCTCTTGCCATTGCATTTACAATGTTGGGCTTCCTGTACCTTTTTGCATATGCGCCTATGCTGGAGCCTAACGATAAAGATATGGCTATTTTTTCGGGCTACCATAATCTTATTCCGCTGTTTGGTGTTTTGAATATGGCCGTGTTTTGTGTATTATCGGCAGTCATGTATTCAAAATTCATCATTGAAGATTACACCGGAAAACGCATAATTTTACTTTTCTCTTACCCCGTAAGCCGAAAAAAAATTCTGTTATCAAAGCTTGGTATTGTATGTCTTTTTACCGTAATATCAATGACTGTCAGTAACATTGCTATATTCCTTATATTTGGTCTAACTGAACAATTTATACACCTTGTAAATGAAAGTTTTACACTTTTTATTCTAGCGCAGGCGATTGAAATTACGCTTATCATGTCCTTCATCGCTGCCAGCATAGGCATTATATCAGCCGGCATTGGATTTATAAAAAAATCAGTGCCCACAACGATTGTATCAGCCGTTTTAATTGCTTCTCTCCTGTGCAATATCGTTGTAAATGCCACAGCGAATAAAGCAGTAATGTATTTGTTTGCAATAGTAATCCTGTCTATTGCATTTATAGTTTCAATACTTTTAATGAAACAGGTGAACAGAATGGAGGTTGAATAAATGGAACAGAAAATTGAGGGCGCAATAGACAGTGGTCTTGAAAGCTTATCGTCCGGGCTATATGTTTTTAGTGTTGGCTTTGGTATTGTGCTCATCATATTGGGCGCTATTCTGCTATTTAAGAGTAAAGACAGAGGCTCGAATAAGAAAAAAGGTGCCGTAAACATTGGGCTGATTTCTCTTGTTCTCGGTGTTGTAGCTGTCATAAGCGGACTTATGCAAATGTAATTATGCTCTTTAGCGTATTTTTCCGAATAGTATCTCCCTGAAATGTCAATAGAGGTTCCCTCAAATCATATACATTCTTCCAACCACCATGCATGACCGCCTCCCTCCTTATGTAACTCTAACTCCTGCATCTCCATGTTTCCATGTCAACTGTATACCACTAAAATACACTTTTGGCGATCTACCCCACTGTCTAAAGCCAGTGGGATTACGGTCGCCTTATTTCAATACAAATTATATATTTTTAAGCAAAACGAAAGCCACTATCTTATTATCACATCAAAAAATACTGTCAGAAACTTTTACATACAGTAACATATGCTTCCAAAAGTTTCCGGCAGTATTTCATTTTCCGTTACTATTCCTATTCTCTCTTCTTTTTCTTTTCCCGTTTCACTCCCCTGATTATCCCAGGGCCATACCGTGCCAGCGCGGTCGTAATATATGGATCTCCCAAAGCGTCCCGATGCAGATATGCAAATTTCCACAATTTCTTGTATAGATCATAGATAACCGCCTCATACTCATGTTCCTCTATCACATTTTTCATGCAGTCCGGGTCTTTTTTCAAATCATACAGTTCATCGAAATCAAATCCATTAAAAACGAAATGATATTCGTCTGTAAAAATACTCCTCTGAATTCCATAGCACTCGTTTCCATTGCTCTGTGTATAGGTCTCCGAGCGCCATTTTTCTGGAATGTTCCCCTCCAGAAATGGCTTTAAGGAATGGCCTGAAAACCGCCGTTTCACTTCCATATCATCCACCTCCAATATCCCGGCCAGTTCTAAAAATGTCGGCGCATAATCCAGAAGTGACACTCTATGGCTGACCACACCCCCTTCCGCCTTAATACCGCCATACCCCATGACAGAACAGATGTGGTACGCCTCCTTAAAACACGGAAGGCCTTTCGTCCATAATCCATGGGCGCCGGCATAATCTCCGTGATCCGATACGTATAGGATCACCGTATCTTCAAGAAGCTCTCTCCGCTCCAGCACGTCGAGAAGCCTTCCGAACAGCGCATCCTCATAGGAGCAGAAGGCCAGGTAATGCTTCAGGGAACGTTTCTGTTCCGCCTCGCCGAGTTGGTCAAACCGCTCTCTCGTCCTTCTGTAGAGATTTGGTTTATCGAGCATCCGGTCCTTCCAGGACTCCGGGAGCACTATGGATTCATCCGAATAGAGATCCAGATACTGCTGTGGGACAAAGTACGGGTCGTGAGGCCCCAGTGTTCCGACATACATACAGAATGGTTCATCTTTGCTCACATTCTCCAGCCAGCCTTCTGCACAGGATACAACATCACCGTCACCGAAGGGATTTTCCGTCACACCGTACTGGCTGTACTGGGGAAATCCAATTCTGGAGATTTCCCCTTCTCTGCGCCCTTCTTCTATAGCAATGTCGTCTTCCTCTAAAAGCCAATCCCAGTCTCCCATAAAGGGAGTCCTCTTCCATGGCTTATACCGGCCCTCCTGCGGCGGATAGATCCAGGGACCAAATCCTCGATCGCCCGGCCCTTCTTCCGCGCTGACATGCCATTTCCCACTGAAATACATCTGATATCCCGCTTCCTTCAAATCTTCTGAAAACAGCTTAATCCCGTCATTTAAACCGTGGGAAAATGCATCCGCCAGATCAATATTGTTCCATATGCCGTGCTCTGAGGGATACAACCCGGAAAAGAAGCTGGCACGGCTGGGACAGCAGTGGGGAGAGGGACAATACGCCTCCTGAAAAGTCACACCATGGCGCTTTAGCCGCTCCAGATTCGGCATGTACGCCGGTCCCTTGCTCTGTTGGGTCGTCCCCAGCTGCTGGTCTGTCATAAATATCAGGAAATTACTTTTTCTCTTTCCGCTGTCCACGTCTACTGCTTCGCCATCCTTTCCCGTATCCCCTTTACCGTTTCTTTGTATTTATCGATCCCCAGCTTATTCAGCTGCTCTAAATAGGTATCCCATTCTGCTTCAATCCCGCCTTCCGTCAGCCATTTTACCTGCATCTTGTTGACATAGTCGTCGATATCCTTTGCCGTCGTGGTAAAGTACTTACTCTCCTCCTTATTCGGCAGCAGGAACAGAGAGGACTGCGTGGCATACGGAGCGTAGTGCTCTTTGGCGATCTGCAGCTTATTGATATCTTCATCCATGACCTGGACCAGCTTTCCCCAATCCTCGGAAGCAATCTTACAGGGTACGTGTACAGGGGCATTCTTATACCGGAATTCACTGTAGGACATCCCGTCAGGAGTAGGTACATAATCCAGCATTCCGCTGTCTGTCTTCTCCAGGGTGGTCCCAATCGGCCCTAAAAACAGCTGTGCCGAAATTTCCGGTTCAAAATGGGCGTCCAGCCATTTCATAATTGCCTCTTCCTTGCCCTTTGCCGATGCAGTCATAACGAATTGGGTTCCATTGACATTGCCGTTGCTGTTGGCGCTGTTCTGCCAGATTCGCTTGCCTGTCGGACCTTCCAGAGGCTCAACAATCACATAATCTTCTTTGTATTTTTCAGGAACGACAAATGTGGAATCATATGCCATAAAAGAGCCTACAATTTCCGGATCGTTATTTCCCTTGGCATTCATGACTGAGGTGTCCGGTGTGGTGAAGCCTTCAGAATCCCACAGCCCCTCTTTCACAAACTTGTGGTAATACTGGATTGCATCCTTGTACTCCTCCTGTTCTGCCGTATAGACAATCTCACCGTTCTCATCTTCTATGAAATGGGCGCCCACTGTCAAAACCGGATCCACATATCCAAAAGAGCCAAACAGCTGATGGTAGCTGTATGCAGTATCCGGCACGGACGAATTATAATGGAAAACGAATGGAATCTCATCCCCCTTGTCGCCATTGCCGTTCATATCATTTTCTTTAAATGCCTTCAGTGCATCATAATACTCATCAACGGTCTTCGGGACAGGGAGTCCCAGCTGATCCAGCCACTTCTTGTTGATGTAGAGCAGGCCTGACGTATACATTACCTCTCTCTCCACCGCTCGCCCGATGCTGTAGATTTTTCCGTCATCCGGATTGATACAGATATTCTTATATTCCGGCATTTCCTCAAATGCTTTCTTGAGATTCGGGCAGTATTCCTCGATGTAATCCGTCAGATCCAGAAACATTCCCTGAGGAGCGTATTTCGTTACATCGTTGACATTGACGGCATTCATGTAAAAGACATCCGGAAGATCCCCGCTGGATAAGATCAGATTCTTCTTATCCTCCCATGTCGCCGCCGAGTAAACCTGCCATTCCACCTCGACTCCGGTCTTTTCCTCCAGAATCTTATAGATTTCCATGTCATTCGGGTCACCGTGCCACTCATTCTTGATAAAGGTCACCTTGATTTTCTCTTTCCCTTTTTCCCCCGCATCGGCCTGACTGCTGTCCTGCCCCTTGGGCTGTGCTGTCCCTCCGCATGCCACACAGCCTGCCACTACGGCAGCTGCTGTACACAGTGCTGCAAATCTTCTTTTTTTCATTCTGCTTCTCCTTTCATTTATCCTCATCCCTTTACCGCCCCCAGCATCACGCCTTTTACGAAATGCTTCTGAACAAAGGGATAAAATACCAGCATTGGAATACTCGATACGACAACGCAGCCATATTTCAGCAAATCAACCAGCTGCTGCATATCCGCCACCGTAGATGCATCCGCCGAGGCCAGTGAATTCTGGCTGTCGATCAGAATGGTCCGAAGCACCAGCTGCAGCGGAAAACGGCTTTCGGAGCTCAAATAGATCATGGGCTCGAAATAGGAATTCCACTGCTTCGCCGCATAAAAAAGTACCATGACTGCAATCAGCGATTTCGACAGAGGCAGAGCCACGCGAAAGAAGAATCCCACGTATCCGCATCCGTCTAAAAATGCTGCTTCCTTCAGTTCTTCCGGTATACTTCCCATAAAGTAAGACCTGGCGATTATCATATTGTAAGTGCTGATCAGCGTCGGCAGAACGATTGACCAGATGCTGTCCAGCATCCCCATCTGCTTTACCACGAAATACAGCGGAATGATACCTCCGTAAAAGTACATGGTAAAGACCATTATTTTCATGAATACGCCGCCAAACGGAAACTCTTTTCTGGAGAGCGCATAGGCGAGCGGAATGGTAAATACCACATTTAACAGGGTTCCGACTATCGTATAGAGCAGACCGTTGCCAAAGCCTGTCCATATCGATTCATCTGCAAATATCTTCCGGTAGCCATCCAGGGTGACATCCGCCGGCAGAAACAAAACCCTTCCCTGATAAACCGCTCTCGGGCTGCTGATGGAGGCAATCAGGCTGAAATACAGTGGATATAACGCAACGATCAAGATCATGACCAGCAGCACCGTCGTAACAATTTCGAAGACTCTGTCTTTTTTTCCCGCTTTCATTCACATATCCCCCATTCTACCATAAAGAAGTATCACTGAACCTTTTACTGAATTTATTGACTGAAATCAGAATCACGAAATTCACCACGGACTGCATCATCTCGACTGCAGACGCGTAACTGAAATCACCATCTACCAGTCCCCGCTTGTAGGTATACGTCGATATGACCTCCGATACCCCCAGATTCATGGAATTCTGCATTAAGTACGATTTTTCAAAGCCGATCGTTAAAAGCTGACCCGCAGTCAGAATCAGCATGGTAATGATCGTCGGCATGATTCCCGGCAGATCGATATGCCAGATTCTCTGTAATCTTCCGGCCCCATCGACGATTGCCGACTCATGCAGATCAGGGGAAACCGATGCCAGCGCCGCTATGTAGACAATTGCAGACCACCCGCACGTCTGCCAGATCCCCGATAAGACGTAGATCATGACATACATTCCGGGTTTTCCCATGAAATGGACAGGGTCTCCGCCAAAAAAGCGGATTACCGCATTTACCACACCGCTGTACGGAGAAAGCATGGTGTACATCATACCGACGAGAACGACAACGGAGATAAAATACGGTGCATACGTCGCAGTCTGAACCAGCTTTTTAAATGCTTTGTTTCTGACCTGGTTCAGCAGAATGGCGAGTATAATCGGAAAAGGAAATCCCAGGATCAGGTTCGTCACATTGATCAGCAATGTATTTTTGAGTATCAGGAAAAAATCCGGAGACCGGAAAAATCTCTCGAAATTTTCAAGTCCCACCCACGGGCTTTTCGTAAATCCCAGGAATGGAGAGTAATCCCGGAATGCAATCTGCGACCCGTAGATCGGCCAGTATTTAAATAATGCGTAATACACCAGCCCGGGTATTACAAACAAATACAGTGTTTTCGTTGCCCGGAAGTTTTTCATGAATCTTCGTTTTTGTTCAATCCTGCTTATACTGTTTTTCACAATTCATTTTCCTTTCTGTCCTGTGACCTTGTTCATGAGTTTATTATACTGACTCTCATCCGGCGGAAAGCTTTGTATTTTTTACCAGTTACTACAAATTTTTAATCTTTTATTGTAAGTGAATTTACCTGATAGTATAATTCGAGTATACTCAATCAGGAGGCACAGAAGTTGGAAAAACACCCGAAATTAATCCATTACTTTAAATCCCATTTTAATGCCCGGCTTGTTCTGATCTTTCTATTCAATGGGATTGTTCCCGTTTTACTCATCAGCCTCACCACATATCCATTCTGGTTCCGCACCATGCGTTCGAAGGAACTCACCTTTACATACAGCAGAATTTCCACCATCAATCAGGCCCTGGATTCCCTGACCACTGACATTGAACAGAATATTACCCACATTTTTTCCAATGAAGATATTCGCAGTTATTTGAAGGAGGATTACGATGAAATCACGGTCGAAGGGCATAAGAAGCATGTCCTGATTGAAAATTTCCTGAAGTCCATCTCGAATTACGGCGAATTTGCCTGTTCCTACACGATCATCGACCGCTATAACCGCATATACACCAACGGCTCCAATGTCAACCGGCTCCAAAGCTTTCACAGTCCGCTCTGCGAGAGCGTGAAGCAGGCCTCCCCCGGCACCTACTACACGGAGCGGAATCTATACAGTACCGACAGTGAGAAGGCGCTGACCTACGGCCGTGTATTAAAGGAGGAAGGGGAAATACTCGCTGTCATTCTTGTGGATATCAGCCCGGAGCTGCTTCATTCCATTCTGGGAGATTATGATGGAAACAACTATCAGGTATTCATCGCTAACCCCAATAACGAACTGATCTACACCAATGCGGTTCACCTCCTCAGTAAACCGGAAATTATGGAGCATCTCCTCTCCGCCCAGGGAACGACGGTAATTCTGGAAAATGAACGCTATGAGATGGCGCACGCCAGTTCCCTTTTGACAAACTACCATACCTATGTGCTGGTTCCGCACACGTATATTTACAAAGATTCCGGAAATATAAGAGTTTTGTTTGTCATTATCCTGATTCTGGTTTTCATGCAGACCATCGCATTTTCCAGAATCATATCCAAATCGCTCTCCAGAAAGATCCTCCTGATTAAGAATGAGCTGCTCCGTTTTATCACCACCAGGGAGAAGAGTGTCTTTCACCATAAGAATAACGACGAACTGAAGGAAATATCAGACGGGATTGTGTATCTGGAAAATGAAATTGACAAGATGCTGGAGGAAATTCAGGCAAACGCAGAAAAACAGCGCCGGCTTGAACTGCAGACGCTGCAGCAGCAGCTGAATCCCCATATGATTTACAATGCTCTGAATACCATTACACAGCTGGCCAGCCTTCAGGGCGTTAAAAATATCGAGGAGGTATCTCTGGCATTCACAAGAATGTTGAAACTCGTCTCCAAAAATACGGAAAATTTCGTCACGCTGCGCCAGGAAATCGGTTTTATCAAAGACTATATTTCCATTAAAAAATATAATAATTTCCAGAACCTTACGCTTCAGTGTGACGTTGCCGCCCCCCTCATGGAACTGCCTGTTTTAAAGCTTCTGCTGCAGCCATTTATTGAGAACTGCATGAAGCATGGTTTCCGCAATTTCGAAGAGGATGGAATCATCTTTCTCTACGCCTATCTGGAAGAAGAACAGCTCCATATCATCATTGAAGACAATGGTTCCGGAATCAAAAACGATCAGATCGAACAGATCCTTAATCTGTCCTGTCAAACGGAGGAAGACTATTCAAATATCGGAATACGGTCCTGTATCGAACGCCTTCGCCTCCAGTATGGGAACCGCTGCACATTTTCCATCGACAGCGACGGACAGAGCTTCACCCGAATTTCTTTGAGCTATCCTGTAAAGGAGGACCCGCATGCTTCAGACGCTTCTCGTCGATGACGACATACTTTCTTTAAATAAGATGCAGACCTTTCTGGCAGACCTCGAATTCATCCATGTCTGCGGGCAGTTGCTGGACGGAACAGGCGCCATCGAATATCTGAACGCTCATGGCGATTCCATCGACATCGTGATCCTCGATATGGAGATGCCCGGGGCGAGCGGATTAGAGGTCGCCAGGTTTATCAGCAAACATCAGCTTCCCATTACAATCCTTGTCATAAGCAATTACGATAATTTCGAGTACGTAAAACCGATTCTCCAGGCCGGGGCTTACGATTACCTCCTAAAGCATGAGCTGTCCCGGACTCTTCTCGAAACGAAATTGTCCGAAATACGGCTTTATATTGATAAACAGCAGCTTCATCAGAAGCAGTGGGACCAGATGTGCCAGCTGTCAAAACAGCAATACCTCCGGAATCTCGTCTTAAATTATGATATTCCGGATGAAAACCGTCACTTTTTCGCCTCCGATCCGCTGCTCTGCGGCCGGCGGCACGTTGCGGCTTGCCTGCAGATCACCAATTTCTCCAGTATTTATCAGAGCATACCGGATGAACGCCATCAGAAGGTTGTCAATACAGTTCTCCACTTTTGTGATACATTTTTCACCTCGCTTCAGAGGGGAATTATCACACATATCAACTACGGTGAATTCCTGGTCCTGCTGTCCTTTCCGGATCTCACCAGCGAAGCTGCCATCCTTCAGACGGCCTCCCAGGATATCAGCCTGTTGAAAAACAACCTGCGGCGTTATCTCTCTATCCATACTTTTGCCGAGTCCATGCCCGTCTTCGACTCCGTGGAACATTTGCGCCCCTACTACCTGAAAATTCACCATCGTCTTCAGGTAAAGCCTTTTAACAGCGATTCGGAACGTCCTGCAGAAAAGGAAGGTAATTCCGTCCTGCTGCTCTCCCTGCAGGAGGAAAATGAGCTGTCAGAATCTCTTCTTCACCTGAACGAAAAAAAAGTGACTGAAATCGTCACTCATATTTTTGATACAGTCGGACAGACGCACGTCTCTCTTCTTGGACTTCAGCGCCTCGTCCTGCGTCTGACGGAGATCATGCAGCTGGCTCTCCGAACGGCCTCCCAGGATCGTGAGACCATCACGGTACCGCCGCCGGCTGTCAACAATATCCTGGATATTGAGACGCTGAAAAAACAGTTTCTCCTTTATTACCGCCAGGGCCTGGAACGGCTTGCGTCCGCCTCGGTCTCCCAATACCCGCCGCTGATCCAGAAGGCGCTGAATTACATCTATCAAAACTATTATCTGGATCTCTCTCTGTCGGATATCAGCCGCCACTGCGGAGTGTCGGAGGTCTACTTTTCCAGGGCATTCAAAGACGCGCTTGGCCTCCCTTTTACGAAATATTTAAACGCATACCGGGTCAGAATCGCCGCACACCTCCTCCGGCAGTCCAATGATTCCCTTAAAAAGATAGCCGAAGAGTCCGGATTTCAGAGTTATAATTATTTTTTGACTGTTTTTAAAACATATATGGGGGTTACTCCAGTGCAGTATCGGGAAAAACCACCGGATACTTCCACTGACTAATACTTATGAAGCCACAGAACGGACGCTAATCAGGCAAACTGTTTAACGTCCGTTCTGCAGTACAGTATCCTTCTGATATAGGGCAGGTTCATGCCCTCTTCACAAAAAAGATGACAGCCGTCCCCATTAGAGTTATAATATCTCCTTAAAGGAGATGACTTCACCCATGAAAAACAAAACAAAATCAGTATTGGCAGCTTTCCGCTCCAAATTCGCGGCCGCCCTGCCAATTATTCTTTTTTTCCTTTTTTTATTTTACTCTACGATCCTATTATTCGGCATTTCCTATTCAATCCTCGTATCGGTGGTTACAATCCTGTTCAAGGTCAATTATCGGAAATATCTAACAGTCCGGCAGCTGATCGTGCTTGTGGGGACGCAGTTTTTGATGGCTCTTCTCAGCTTTTTTGCCTCCCTCAGCGTTGCGCTCTGCATTCTTCTCAATCTGACCGTTCCCTTTCTGCTGGTTTTTCTCCAGACCTCGCAGTTTAATCCGCTGGGATATTTTGCGAATGCCATGTGCTTTGTCTTTCTTCAGCTGCGGCCGGTCGGATGGGATGGACTGGCCATGCAGATGGGGGCGCTGGCCTACGGTCTGGCGGTTCTGACCATCATACTGTTCTTGTGTTCGCTTCAGAATAGGAAGAATGACCATTTTGCTGCTGCCAAAAAGGGACTCCTGCTCCTGGCGGCCGCGCTGCGCGCTCAGATTGAGCAGATGTCCCCCACCGCAGAACAAACAGACCCCTCCGGCAGTCTGGCTTCCGGACAGATGGATACCATCTTTCCAATCCTCCAGGGACTTTACGGAGAAGCCTACAAAAGCAGGGGCCTCACCTATGTGGTAAGCCCCCAGGGGAAAATTCAGTATATGTTTGCGCTGCTGTTTCAGCGTGCCGTGTATTTTCTGACAAATCCGTACCAGGCAGCTACGCTCTCTGACCAGACCTGCCATGACTTGTTGGAACGCCTGGCCCAATATATGGAGTCCGCGGGAAACGGCGGTTTCGAACGGAAAGAACTGGTCAGCACAGGAAATAAGCTTCTGGCCGAAGCGGAGGAACGCGATGAAATCCCCTGCATTTTTGTTCAGAATTTTCTCCGTCTCTTCCTGCTGATCCTGGAAAACATTCGACAGACAGGTGAAAAACAGAGTCCTCCCTGTTGGAGACTCCCCAGCTACCGCCGCCCCTTTAGGAAACTGTTTGGCCAGATAAAAGCGGATGCATTTGAGACGCGTTTTGCGCTTCGTCTCAGCGTAGTTTTGACCGTTGGCTTTACTTACAGCATGGTCAGCCAGGCAAATCATGGTTACTGGCTCGTGCTGAACGCCTTCCTGCTGCTCCGCCCCATGTATGAGGAAAGCGCCACCCGCATCAAGACCCGCTTTATCGGCACACTGGCAGGCTGTCTTATCCTGCAGTTTCTCCTCCCGCTGTTCCATGGAACCGGCTGGCATTTTGTACTGGCGACCGTTATGGCGACAGGGCTTTATATGGAAACGGCCGGAACCTGGCAGCAGGCCCTGTTCTCCACCTGCTTTGCCCTGACCCTTACCACGCTGGCACTCCCACAGATGCTGGCCGCTGAACTCCGTATCCTATATGTCGTCGCTGCGATGGTGCTGGTACTTCTCGTAAACCGTTTTGTATTTCCTACGCACCAGAAGGGACAGTACCGCTACAACCTGTATCAGCTGTTCCACACACACCACGTTTACCTTCGCCTGCTGGAGAGCAGCCTGACCGCGCCTCTGGATTATGGCGTCATCTGCGATGTCCAGATCCATTACCATCTGATTCACGACCAGATTATCCAGTATTTGAAAAAGGCGGGAAATGAGGATTCGGCCTTTATCAAAAAACTTCTATGGATTTCCTGGCACATGATATCCGAGGCGGAACAAATGCTTTTCTTAATCAACAACCGAAAAGCCAGTGCGGTTAATTCTGCACAGATGGAAGACTATCTGGCCTTTACCGCCTGTATTTTAAGCGAAATCCAGGAGATGCTTCATATGAAAGCTGACAGGAATCGCACCGTATCCCCGGAGATCATCTATAAACGGACGATGGAAGGGGAACCCCGGTTATCTGTGTTGATGGAACAGTATTCCAAACAATTGTCTGAGATGTATCGTTGTGTCTGCAGTCATAACGGGTGAGGCAGTGAAGGGCGGTGATGATACCTGCAGTGATGGAGTCTATCACCAGGTTAAAATAATATCTCCGCCCCGAACGTCATCTTGCGTCTATCTCCTCTACGATCTGTTTAACTGCTTCTTCCGTCACCGTTTCTGTAAAATGCAGGGAATAAGAGTACTCTCCCTTTGACCAGACCGCGAGATTATAATTACCGTCATTTCCCTTCAACGTGACGGAATCCATATTTACGGTAATCACCTTCACTGTACTGTAACTATTGTAATCACCTGAATTATCATCCATTTTAGCGGACTTTCTAAATGTGACGGTCTGGCTGTCGGAGTTGTATTTTATTTCGGCCAGTTCCTTTCCCAATGCCATATAAGTGGTTTTGTCCGATGCAGACATAAGGGACGGGATATCAGCAACGCCGAATCCCACCATTTCTGACAGTTCCATTGCGGAAGCGGCATTTAACAACACCGGCGCCGTAAGCACGCCTTGATCCGGCGATGACGGATTATGATGCAGAACCGCAGGAATCATAACTGCGCCTGCTGCCAGGACGACAAAACAGGCTGCAACGGCCATGTACCTTCTGAGGCCGGCCAACGGAAGTATCCTTACCGGTCTCTCTATCGGTTCTCTGCTGATATGATCAAGGATACGGCAGCGCATATCATCGGTTACTTCTATTCTTTCGATAAGTTCTTTGTATTTACCCAAAATCATATGCCTCCTTCAAAATATCCTTTAATTTCTGCCTTCCCCGCCGCAAATCCGACCGAACGGTTGCTTCTTTTCTATTGAGCATTTTTCCTATCTGTGCCGTAGAATATCCTTCATAGTGAAACAGGTGTATGACCTCACGGTATTTGTCAGGCAGCGCTTTCACCGCCTCCCATACAAAGGACAAATCCTCTCTGCAGTCTGCGGCCAGTGTTTCTTCCAATTCATCCGTCTGCCTGATCCGGTTGTATTCAATACGGTTCTTACTTAAATTAGCAGCAACTTTAAGCAGCCATGCCTTTTCGTGCGAGGTATTTTCCAGTAAGGGGCCCGTCTTTAAAAACTGAATCAACGTCTCCTGTAAGATGTCCTCGGCATCGCTCATATTATGCAGATAGGAATAAGCCAGACGCAAGATACTGTTTCCATATTCATCGAGTACTCTGGCCGCCTGCATATTGACCGCTTCCCGGTTAGCGGCATTTCCCCCGGAAACAGCCTTTGCTTTATTGGCAAACTCCCCGGAAGCAGCCTTTGTTTTATTGGCAAACTCCCCGAAAGCAGCCTTTGCTTCATTGGCAAACAAGATACGCCGCCGGGATTGTTTATAGCTGCATATATTACGGAGGAAAGAGATCATACAGTCCTTCCATCCCCTCTTCAAATAAATACATACTTCCATCACTGTCTCTCCCACAAAGACAGGCAATGCCGGAAATGTTCCCGCCATTGCCTGTGCAGTCTTATTTTAATGAATCGCCTGTACCAGACTTACGATACTGTCCTGAGCCATGCCCGCGCTCACATAAATGGAGTAAGAGTAATCGTTTGCAGACCAGGTGGCGAGAGAGATGACGCCATCGTTTCCTTTTAAAGTCACCTGCCTTTCATCCACCGTGATGGTTTCTTCTTTCTGATAGTTGTTATAATCCCCACTTATATTCCTTGTTCCCGGTGCCTTACGGATCAAAATCTGATTTTCATCCGCTGAATAGATAACCTGGATCATCTCCTGATCCACAGCCTGTATCTTTTTTTCTGAGATGCCTTCCACCTGTTCCGGCGTGCGAAACTCAAATCCAGCCACCTCGGCGGCAGTCTCCATAGTCTGGCAATCCACGAAAGGATTGGCAATCATTGTGTCAGGATTGGTATTCGCCGGAGTTGTTGATTTTGGTATAGCAGTTATTTCTGTTATAGCAGTTGTCTCTGTTATAGCAGTTGCCTCTGTTATAGCAGTTGTCTCTGTTATTGGAGTCTTTGCAGCGGTACCGCTGGAAGCGCAGGCAGTGATTGACAGCGCCACCACTGCACAAATAATTAGAGTCATCATTTTTTTCATAATATTTATCCTTTCTGTTTTTGGAATTTTAACAGCTTTCTTAGCCGTTCTGTCTTCTATACAGATGAGCCTGATAAAATGTTGCAGCGGACAAATATTTTTTCATGATTTTATATCCTTTTAGAACTTCAGCCTACACTCTACCCCATTGTAACGGTGTTTTCCTTCGTTCGCCTCATAAGGAATCTCTCTGAAATACCGGAATCCCAGCTTATCCATCACACGGCCCGACGCCGGATTCTCCTTTGCGTACCTGCCCACCAGCTCCTTTACCTTCAGGACATTCTTTGCAAAATCCACAATTGCTTCCATCGTTTCTGTCGCAAATCCATGTCCCCAGTATTCTTTCCCGAAATTATAACCTATTTCAAATAAATGGTATTCCTCTTCGTAATAAACAAGTCCGGTTCCGATCAGGTCCCCAGTCGCTTTAAGCACCACGGCCCAGCGGTACCACTGATCCGATGGTATCTGAGAGACTTCGAAGGCAGTCCACTGTCTGGTCTTCTCAACATCATTATGACTGCTCCAAAACATATACCGCGCCACATCCGGATCGCTTTCCCAGCAATCGAAGACCCGCTGTGCATCTGCTTCGCAAAATGGCCGCAAAAGCAGCCTTTCCGTCTCTAATACAGGTGTTTTCATCTTATTTTCCTCCCCTGGGCTTCCATATAAAGCCCTTTCACCGTTTCGCTCATTTTAACACACGCAGGCCCTTTTTACTATCTCTATCAGCGTATTGATTAGTCACCAGGCCTTTTAGCGATCATTTACGAGCTGCAGTAACGTTTCCACCGCATGCTCCATTGCTATTTTCTCTGAAAAGCGCTTATCCCTGGAAGCCACCTCCAGAATATTCTGTTTCAGGTTCCTCGGGCTGACAATGACTCGCAGCGGAACTCCCAGCAGATCCGCATCGGAAAACATGATGCCGGCGCTTACCTGGCGGTCGTCATAGATCACCTCCACGCCCCTGCTCTGCAATTCCTCATACAGGCGGTCCGCATACGCTCTGACTTCTTCATGGTCCGGCCGGACAGCACATAAATGAATCTGCCACGGTGCAATTTCCTTTGGCCAAATCGGTCCAAATTCATCATGGTGCGCCTCACATACAGCGGCAGCAAGCCGGCCCACACCGATCCCGTAGCATCCCATCACCGGATACTGCATACTTCCGTCCTTTGCCACATACGTCATATCCATGGCTTTTGTATACTTTGTACCTAACTGAAAAATATTTCCGACCTCAATACCGCGTGAAATCTTAATTGCCGCCTTCCCGCAGTGAGGACAGCTTCCGCCTTCGGTGATCTTCGCAAAGTCATGGTATTCTGCGCTGCCCGCATCCCGTTTCATATCCAGCCCGGTATAGTGGTATTCACAGATATTGGCGCCACAGGATAAATTATTTGCCCCTTCCAGCGAACGGTCAAACAGAACCGTAAAATCCCCCTTTAAGTTGTACGGACCAATATATCCAGCCGTCAGGCCGCTTTCCTCAGTGATGACTGCCGGGTGAATCTCATAACCCAGATAATTGGTCAGCTTTGTTTCATTTACTTCCAGATCGCCCCGAATAAACAGGACAATATACCTGTCGTCAGAATTCCGCTGGTAAACCACTGCCTTACAGGAGTGTTCCTTCCCGGTTTCAAGGAAATGACAGATATCCTCAATCGTGTGTATATCCGGCGTATGAACCAGCGTCAGTTCATCTGAAATTTCATCCCTGGCACTGCGCACAATGGTTTCCGCCGCTTCCATATTGGCCCGGTATCCGCACTCCCCGCAGATCGCGATGGAGTCCTCTCCGATGGGAGTCAAAAGCATAAATTCATGGGAAATGCTGCCGCCCATCATGCCGGAATCCGATGCCACGGATATGACCTCAGGAACTCCCACCCTCTTATAAATCCGCTCATAGGCCTTATAACACCTGTCATAATACGCTTCTAAATCCTCCTGGCTTGTGTGGAACGAGTAGGCGTCCTTCATTGTAAACTCGCGGACCCGGATCAGTCCCGCCCTCGGACGCGCCTCATCACGAAATTTTGTCTGAATCTGATAGATCATAAAAGGATATTTCAAATAGCTCTGTCCATATTCCCTCACAAGCTGAACCGCCGCCTCCTCGTGGGTCATACCGAGAACCAGAGGGCTGCCGCCCCGGTCGGCAAACCGGAGCAGTTCTTTTCCAATGCTCTCATACCGGCCGGACTCCTGCCATAAGGAGGCCGGCATCACAACAGGAAACTGTACCTCCTGCCCATCGATTGCGTCCATTTCCTCCCGCATAATCTGTTCAATCTTACGAGTAATCCTCTTTAAAGGCGTATACGACGAATAAATACCATTTGCCACATACTTCATATAGCCGCCGCGGACCATCAGCGCATGGCTGTCCACGACACAGTCCGCGGGACGTTCTTTAAAACGATCCCCTACAAGTTTTTCCAGTTTCATATGATTTCCTCCCTTTTTCATTTTCCACAAACTAAAAAACGCCCCAAGCTGACGCTCATCAGCTTAGGGCGAACTGTACAAAAGTCCGTGGTACCACCTAAATTCGGAATAAATCCGCGCTCGCGAGTACGGGGCAGACTGCCTGATACTCTTTCTCTGTGACGGGAGAATCCGGCGAAACCTACTGGGAAATCTACGTTCCGTTCAGCCCACAGCTCAAAGACCGGTTCGCTACTCCTTCAATGAAAGCTTGCACCAACCGCTTTCTCTCTGTAAAGTCCGGAATACCTACTATTTCTTATCATCGCTTTTTGTATTTGATTATATGCACAATAGCACAAATGAAGGGAGGTGTCAAGACCTGATGGCGTTTTATGTTTTGTACGAAATGAAAGTATTCCGGATTGTTATTCAGGATATGTCATTGCTATTTAGAATCGTATGATTACTATTTTAAAAGCGGCAAACTGTTAATTGCTTCTTATATTTAAAACAAATTCTCATTGACAAAGCGACACATATGTCGCATAATACAAAAAGAGACATGCATGTCGCAAAGGAGAATACCGAAAATGGGAATTAAGGGAGATCAAACCAGACAGCTTATCTGTATGGAGGCATTTAAACTTTTTACTGAAAAAGGCTACAAAGATGTGACTATGAAAGATATTTGCGAAAAAACAGGACTTAGCCGCGGGGGACTGTATCGCCATTATGAAAGTACCGAACAAATTTTTCTTGAAATTGTAAATTTTCTTATGGGAAATCAGCAAAACGAATTTTCCGAAAAAATGCAGAAAGGTACATCAGCAGCAGAAATTCTTTGTGATGTTTTAACGAGATACGAAAAAGAAATGTTAGACCAAAGTTCCTCTTTAAGTATTGCAATCTATGAATTCTTCAGCAATCCGAATATATCCAAAAGTGATAATTCCATTACTCAGCAATATCTCGATTCGAAAAAAATGTGGGTTGACTTTATCCAGTACGGTATGAAACGAAAGGAATTTAAGACGGTAAACCCGGAGGCAATCTTTGATTTGATTGTATTTTCCTACCAGGGAGTAAGAATGTATGGTGTCATGATGGATATTGATACAAATATTCCAAAAAGAATTATTGAGCAAATAAAGCTTTTATTATTACCAGAAAGTGAGGAGATACCATATGAAAACAGTATTTTATAGTAATCGTACAATGGATCGTGCTATTTTAAATCCGACTGATACGGTAAAGCCGGTCGAAAATTTCCCGGAAGTCTGTATATCTACATTTTCAAAGCGAATTATAGATAGAGTTTCTACTCAAAGCAATGCTGAAGTAATTACTAATTTAATTACTGCAAATGGAGAAAATCCAGTCTATAAAATTACGTATGGAGGAAAGGAGTTTGCATTCTACCTTTCATTAGTCGGTGCCCCTGCCAGTGTGAGCTGTTTTGAAGAAGTAATTGCTTCCGGGGCAAAAAAGTTTGTTTTCTTCGGCTGCTGCGGTGTATTGGATGACGATACTGTCCAGCACAATTTAATCGTCCCTACCGGGGCAGTACGAGATGAAGGAACGAGTTACCATTATTTAGCGCCGAGCGAAGAAATTGCCCCGGACCAGGAAATAACGAAACGTTTAACAGAATGTCTGGAAAGGTGTGGCTGCCCTTATACTGCGGGCAAAATATGGACAACGGATGGTATCTACCGGGAAACCTTGAACACAATTACGGAGCGCAAAGAAGCTGGCTGTATCGCCGTTGATATGGAATACTCTGCTTTATTGGCCGCTGCGAAATACAGGCATATTCCGTTTGTTCAGTTTTTTTATAGTGCAGACAGCCTGGATCATGGGGAATGGGAACAAAGAGATTTGACCGACTATGGAGTAGATAGTGCTGAGAAATATTTTATGCTGGCTCTAGAGTGCGGATTGGCACTTTATCGGGATGGTGATATGGTAAAATGATGGTGTGAGGTTTAGGACAGAGAAAAATTATTTTTAGAATTTTCTATTTATCTGAAATGGGAAATAAGGTTGTGCCGATTCCGGTTAATCTTTGATATAGGGGAAGCTTATGATTTACTGATCTGGTGTCTGGATTATGCTGGCATATGGATCGCGTCGACATATTGAGACTTTAATGCCGGTATGCTATTTTCATAAACACAGATTAATGAAGTTGTACGGTACAAAATAGTGATACACGTTTAAAAATATATTAGTTTTCAAATAACTAGAGCCAAAGCAGAGCCAGACGATATAAATGGCCTCCGTAAATAGTCATTCTATTAACGTTTCCGGGAGCGCTCCTCAAACTTAGATAGAGGCTGATGGGGATAATGCGCAGCTGGGCATATTATATCGTCTTTTTTCTGCTCTGCCTGACTTCTTTAAGACAGTATTAGTTTCCGGAATAATGCGTACCGTTTTCGTACCGGATGGGCAAAAAATCCCGGGGCCCCTTGATTTTACTGGGTTCCCGGGAACATATCTATTATTCAAATTCAATCGTAGCCGGCGGCTTCCCCGTACAATCATAAAGCACCCGGTTCACGCCCTTCACTTCATTGACAATTCTCCTGGTCACAGTTCCCAGGACCTCCCACGGAAGTTCTGCCGACTCCGCAGTCATAAAATCAGATGTAAGCACAGCTCTCAGTACAACGGCATAATCGTACGTTCTCTCATCACCCATGCAGCCAACCGACCGCATATTCGTCAGCGCTGCGAAATACTGGCCGAGTCCCTTATCGACTCCGGCTTTTGCAATCTCCTCGCGGTAGATTGCATCGGCTTCCTGAACGATTTTTACCTTGTCCGGTGTGATCTCGCCGATGATACGCACGCCCAGGCCCGGGCCCGGGAACGGCTGGCGGTAAACCAAATACTCCGGAATTCCAAGTTCCAGACCGGCCTTTCTTACCTCATCCTTAAACAGAAGGCGCAGCGGCTCGATGATCTCCTTAAAATCCACATGCTCCGGAAGTCCGCCCACGTTGTGGTGAGACTTGATCACGGCTGACTTTCCAAGTCCTGACTCGATCACATCCGGGTAAATGGTACCCTGCACGAAATAATCCACCGTGCCGATCTTCTTTGCTTCATCTTCAAATACACGGATAAACTCTTCTCCTATGATCTTTCTCTTCTGCTCCGGCTCCTCCGCCCCTTTCAGTTTCTCATAGAAACGTTCCTGGGCGTTGACGCGGATAAAATTCAAATCATAAGGGCCATTGGGGCCAAAGACAGCCTCCACCTCGTCGCCTTCATCCTTGCGCAGAAGACCATGATCTACAAATACGCAGGTCAGCTGTTTTCCAACTGCTTTCGCCAGCATAACGGCTGCTACGGAAGAATCCACTCCGCCGGACAGAGCACAGAGCACCTTGCCGCTGCCGACTTTTTCGCGGATAGACTGTATGGAAGATTCAACGAAGGAATCCATCTTCCAGTCCCCGGAACATTTACAGACGTTGTATACGAAATTGGACAGCATCTTCATGCCTTCCTGTGTGTGCATAACCTCCGGATGGAACTGAACCGCATAGAGACCGCGCTCCTCACATTCCATGCCTGCCACCGGGCAGACCGGTGTGTGAGCGGTAACCTTGAAGCCTTCCGGGGCTTTTTCTATATAATCTGTATGGCTCATCCAGCAGACCGTTTTCGGGCTCACGGAATCGAGGATCCGGCTGTCCGCCTCTGTATCCACTTCCGTCTTGCCATATTCGCTGACTGGAGCCGTCGCAACGCTTCCGCCCAGCATATGAGCCATCAACTGAGAACCATAACAGATTCCAAGGATCGGAATTCCCATCTCAAAGATTTCTTTTTCACAATGCGGGGACTCCTCCTTGTATACACTATTAGGGCCTCCGGTGAAAATGATTCCCTTCGGATTCATTTCCCTGATCTTATCCAGTCCCAGTGTGTATGGATGAACCTCACAGTAAACATTGCATTCTCTGACTCGTCTGGCAATCAGCTGGTTGTACTGACCACCGAAATCCAGAACAATAATCATTTCTCTTTCCACGGATATTCCTCCTATAATAATCATGTACGGTATCACGAACGCCGGAAATGAAAAAAACCGGACATAAGCCGCTTTATCTTTAGCATTCCCGCATTCCTGCAATAAAAAACAAAAATTGCAAATGAAGATGAAAGGCTGTTGCATGCATCTTAACCGATTTCTGCAACAGCTCTTTCCATGATATTATATTCTATCGGAAAAGCCTTGACAAGTATTTTCTCGCGTCCTCAGAAAAAGCTGTGAAAAATAAACGACTCCCACTCCTCAAAATCCCGTTTCTTTGACACAAAATCCAATCGTTTGACACGCTTTTCTCCGCCCATGGCGTACATTTTCCCGATTAGGTACGCATATGGCACCATACTATCAAATCACGTCCTGTCTGAAAATCCGCTTCATATTTTCCACATTCAGGCCGCGGATCACTTCCACTGCCATGGATACGGCCGCCTCAATATCTGATTTCGCACAGAAGTTATAATGGCTGTGCACGTATCGGGAAGGAATTCCCAGCACCAGAACCGGAACCGCCTGACCGGTCAGACTGATCTTCCCTGCGTTTGTGCTGCCGCCTCTCCGAACAGCATCCTGACAGGGAATTCCTAATTTCTCTCCGACCTCATGCGCGTACCGGATAAACGCCGGGTTCGATACGTAGCTGTTATCCAGATGGCGGATTTGTACACCGCCTCTCATCACTCCCTGCGCAATTCCCGCCTGGAAATAGGGATCATCGGCAGGTGAGCCCTCAAACACGATAGCCAGATCAGGCCTCACCTGCTGAGCAGTCACCACAGCCCCCCTGGTTCCCACCTCTTCCTGGGCCGCAAACGCACCCACGACTCTGGCCGCCAGGCGGTCTTCCTCCTCCATCAGAGCCTTCATAGTTTCTATGATACAGAAGCATCCCAGGCGGTTGTCAAATGCCTTTCCAAAGCAGATGCCGTTTTCCTCATGATATTCATACGCCACATCCGGAACAACGGGGTCGCCCGGACGGATTCCGTACACAGCAAGCACCTCTTCCCGGCTGCACGCGCCCACATCAATCAGGATATCCTCGATCCTCAGGCTGTTGTCCGCCTTCTGCTCCGGTGTCAGAAAATGAACCGGTTTCGACGTGGTAATACCTCTGTGCATTTTTCCTTCTGCCGTTCTCACAATAACCGAGTGGGCCGGAAGGCTGGTAAGGTGAAAACCGCCGAGTGTTACGATGCTCATAAGACCATTTTCCATAATAGACTGAATCATGAATCCGCATTCATCGAGATGGGCATCCAGCATCAGCACCGGACGTCTGTCGGATGAAAATGATGGCTTCTCATGAATCTCATTATTGTCCCCAGTCCCGGCCGTAAGAGCCGTTGGCTTCAGTTCTGTGTATACATTGTGCATTGCATCATTTCGAAAGGCCATTCCACTACAATATTTTTTTATCACTCTGACCACGTCTTCCTCAAAACCGCTGGGACCGAACGCATTGGACAGTTCTTCCAGAATCTTTAAATCAATCATGCTGCTTCTCCTCTTTCCTCTATTACTCTATCAATTTATTTCTCCATCTTTCTATTACTTTATCTTTCTATTACTCTATCTTTCCATTTTTCTATCTATCCATCTGATTGGCTCACTGCTACAGAACGCCCAGTTTCTTAAGCTCACCCATAAATTGCTCCATCTTCAGTTCCCGCAGGACAAGACTGGTATCCTGCGGCACCTTCATGCCAGGCTGAAGACCTGCAAAATGATTCCTGCCCTGGTAGCAAAAGTGTTCGATATCCTCCAGAATTGATCCGGCCATGCCCCTCGCCTCCAACGCTAACCCCTTCAAATTATTGGGTGTTGCGTCGGTCTGGAATTCCAATCCCCAGTAAATAAGGCCTGTATAAACGCTCCCGATACGATTTGCGGTATTTACCAGCTTTGTTTCATCGCCAGGCTGTCCGGGCGGTCCCATTGCCTCCGGTAATTCAACCTTAAAAATGCGGTGGAGCGGTTCTGTGTACTCCTGAAGCTTCTCCAGCTTGCCAGTGATCCACTTCACATACCGCAGGATCTCCTCTTTTGCGGCCTCATCGGTGAGGAGCAGAGGACGGAACATTTCCTGTTTGAGGCTGCCGGCCTTCTGCAGGCCAGAGTCCAGAACTGCAAAAAGCAGTTTGTATTCCCATGCATACGGCTTCACTTCCATAATATAGCTGACTTCCCTGTCCAGATTCGTCCGGTTTTCGCCCGCGTCTTCCCTGTCCTTTATGATAGAACCACAGTATTCACAAACTCCGTACCCCAGCCCGTCGTCGTAAAACACCGGTGCACCGCAATGTCCGCAGATAATTGTCTCCATTAAATTCCCTCTCTCCTCATAAAATCCGTCTGTATCTATGGAAAAATTATAACATGAAACGAATAATTTTCCTATCTTGTGCGGAAAGTTGCTGCTCCGTATATGTAAATACAGAACAAATGCCACCCCAGGCAGAGACGAACTCCTCCAAAGGCAGCATTTGAAATAACGTTTATTCTGTTTTAACATTCACCTGATCTATCTTCTGTCTAAATACTCTTTAATTGCATTTCCGATAAATTTTGAGGCTCCCACCCCGTATTTCTGGTCGTTCACCTCGATATATATGGGATTGGATTGATAGGATTCCGCCGTAAAAGACCAGTAATTCTCTCCCATATCAATTCCTTTATTGGTTTCTTCGCAAAAAGCAATTAAATTGCTTACCGCCTTCTGTACTTCCGGAGATGCGGTATCTCTGCTTAGGTCGGCCGTAAGGCGTTTCGTCAACAGCTCCGTTTGCTCCATAATCCCAGTCACTTCTGTCTCTGAAACAGCCGGTCCTTCAGACAAATATTTCTGAAAACCTTCCTTCATTGCCTTTGTATAATTCTCAATGCTGCCATACTGCCTGACTGCCTGGCTGGCAATCTCATCTTCATGCGACTGCAGCGCGCTTAGCATTTCGTCAAACTGCTCCATACTTCCAATCTGTTTTATAATCTCATCCGTATGTGTTGCTTTAAACTCACTTAAAGCCTGAAAATATTCGCTCATATCAAACTCTTTAAAGTCCATACACATTTCTCCATGAATTAATTTATCGAGTAACTCCAGCATACCATTCAATCTGTCGCGTTTCAGTTGAATCAGCTCCCTCTGCTTTTCGAATGCGGCTGCTTTATTAAATTGCGGGTTTTCCATAATCGCTTTGATTTCCTTCAGCGTAAAGTCCAGTTCCTTAAAAAACAGGATCTGCTGCAGTACTTCCAATGCATGTTCATCATACAGCCTGTATCCTGCTTCCGTCATTTCCGTCGGCTGAAACAGGCCGATCTCGTCATAAAACTGGAGCGTCCGAACACTGACACCCGTCAATGTGGAAACCTGTTTAACAGTCATCATAATTCTCACCTTCCTTTACTGCCCGGTTCGGTTCTCCTGCCCCTCCTGCCGGCGTTGGAAGGAACCGGGGACCTCATCTCTGACTCTCACTTTACACTATCACCATGCGTGATAGTCAATACTTTTTTCAAATTTTCTTATAAACTTCAAATTTTCTTATAAAATTGACGATACTCCCCTCTGTTTTATGCCAAAAAGATACAAACTTCATAATTCGTTAGAAACCCTTAATAAATTTCATAATCTTTTTACGTTGCGGCCAAATTTCTGTTACATTTTTCCAGTATGATAATATTATAAACATAGGAAATCGAATTAAGCAGTCAGAGCGCTTCCTACATATGTTTCCACTAAGTCGGCGGGGTTGACGTAATGTCACCTTGCCGGCTCAACCTAATTTATGGGGTGTTTTTTACAGTCTAAAATTTTTTTCATATTTTTTTGAAATTTATCTGGACAAATCCAATTTCCTATGGTATTATAAGGAAGTTGTCGGAAACGACAGATAAGGCCTATTGGTCAAGCGGCTAAGACGCCGCCCTCTCACGGCGGAAACCCGGGTTCGATTCCCGGATAGGTCATGAAAACCTTTCTGAATATCAGGAAGGTTTTTTTGTTTCTTAGAAAGGTTTATAATATGATAAAAAATATTTGGCGGACAGTTGCCGTCATTTTGTAATGATATTGAATTTGAATTGTTCAGTACCCTTCCTGCCTCACTCATGCTTTTCTTCGGTGCCCACGGCATTACCTTCGCATACCTTCTCTCCCCGGGCAATGGAAGCACACATAGACGTTCTGGTCCGTAAATAACTTACGGGGCACGAGATTGTAGATGTAATCCGATAAACGTTACACACATCCCGATATGAAAAATAATTAATGGTTGAAATAGTGAAAATAAAATAACTACGGTGCAGCTGCATTTGTCGGATCCGCCTACACTCCATATAAAAGGCGGCTTTTGGGCAGTCTGTTTGTTAGTTACCACTGTTAGTTACCGGTAAGTTACGTATTCGTTACGTATTAGTTACTGGCAAATTTCCATACATTTTCATACTGTTTTATTGCTTTTTCACTGATCCGTTATAAAAAAAAGCGCCGCACCCCCTCATGGTTACGGCACTTTTTATTTTTTTATACTCTATAAAATTAGAATTCCCCAGCCTATGCCTCTTCTCAATAGAAACTGTGAAGGCTGGATTTACAAGGGTTTTAGGGGTGTTTGTGCGCTATGAGTGTGCTACTCTGCCGTTCTGATTACTGCTCAGAACACTTTGTGGATTTTAGTATATAAAGCAATAGACAGCCTTCTATCAAAGCGATATAATAAAATTGCTGTTGACTCTTTCCAGCAGGAAGGAGGTGCGACCAGTGCAATACATAACCGCTTTTCTTATCTCTGTTGTGGCAGGTATAGTTTGCTACTATATTTGTAAATGGTTGGACGGGGATAAATAACCAACAGTCTGCCTAAGTTATTCCTCTTCAAAAGGGAAAAGAAACCCCAAGGAGGTGCAACTCCTTGGGGTTTCGCTTTGCGTCCAGTGGACACAACCGCTTTTCTCTGCTAACATCATGTTACGCCAAAAAATAGAAAATGTCAATAGTTTAGTAATTATCAATTTTTTAATCCAACCACCAAACATTTCCTAAATCTTTAAAAAGCCTTATTCCGTAAGCATTTTATTAAAATTTCCCAGCCTTCGCAGCTTCCTCAATAGAAACGGTGAGGGGCGGGTTTTCAAGGGTTTTAGGGGTGTTTGTGCGCTATGTGTGTGCTACTGTGCACTACTGCTCACCACTCAACCATACACGAGATATTAATCAATCCAATTAAAAACTATATTTTCCCTATTAAATATTATTAGTAATCCGAACATATACTTATATCTCTCAGAATTTAAAAATGCAATTATCTTCTCTTTATCTTCTTCAATATCTTTATCGTCAGCCCACCAACCCTTACACTCTATTATCAAAATGTTGTTCTCATTACTTCCCCGCTTATGTAAAATCAAATCTGGATAACACCCATTAGGTCTATTAGCTAAACGTTTAAACCCTTCAATATCTCTATTATACTCTGCATCTAAATCATATTTTTTCAATAAATTATTAGAATCTAAATATTTATTTAAGTATAGACCAAATTTAAAACAAATACTTCGTTCATGAGCGTGAATATCTATAAAGTTATTATCACAAATCAAATTTTTGTCAAGCAAATATAATTCTTCGCCAGCCTTTTTCAAACATTTAGTAAGTTCTCTTTTTACCTTTTCCTTATATTCTATATCGTATATTTCTTTATGTATATTAGCGTTTTCGTTCATCTTTTCCCATTCTTTTATCTGTAATAATTCTGAAATCAACAAATAAGACAAATAAAATCTATTCAAATATTTTATTAAAATCTATATGATAACCAGCAGCATTTAATTCTTTAGCTATATCAGTTTTCCACCCATCACCCATAGTATAATTTATATAAACAACACCTGATATATCGTTAGGCTTTTCTATATCTCCTTTTACAAGAGCAACTACATTTTTTCTTCCAAGTTTGCCGATAAGATAGCCATGCTCAAAAACCACATTTTGCCTTGCTCTAGCATTAAGTGTTTCTGGAGAACTTGAGACATTACCTATATCACAAGGAGTGTACAGTACTATACCGAACCCAACATTTGAATATCTTTCTATTTTTTCAATAATAGTATCTCCAGAACTGGCTTGTTCATGTAAAATCATTGGTTTAAAAGTCATCTTTTCCAAAAATCGAGCTACTTCATTTTTTAGTCCATCATCGTGACCATGTACAACAAATATTTCATTAGCACTAATAGTTGGATTTTCTTGTTTTATACGTGGAGAAATCAGTAATTCCATGTACTCTTTTCTATTCTGCTCAATATCTTTTTTAATAGAATTAATTAAATATACATTATCTTCATGAACATCTTTATTAAAAACATATTCATTATTATGTATCTCAGATAAATTTTTAGTGTACCATTTAGCTATGGTATCACAACAATATTCTAATAAATCAAAAGTAAGATTATTTTGTGCTAGTCCCTCTCTAAGTGTAGTATTTGGCACTCTTATACTTGGTTCATCTGTGTAATTATCTATATTCTCTATTATTCCCATCAACTGTATTTTAGTTATATTAAAATTTTTCATAAGGTTCTCCTTTCCTTCACTCAATCGGGACTGTACCACCATTTCTTTATTAATTATTATATTACCGTGATGTTAACATCACGTTATAAAACGTTTAACAAGACAAATTTCTGCCGTCTTAAATAATTTTTCCCGTATCTCTCAAAGTAAATGTAGCGTCAAAGTCACAATCCAGCAACTCTGCAATCTTTCTCAATTCTTTTTCAGAAAAATTATCATCTCTCAATTTATTACTCAAATTATTTCCACTATATCCAAGCTTTTCCGCCAAGTCCTTAATCTTCATGTTTCTTTCTATCAGAAGAATACGGATTTTAGAAGCCATAGCCATACAATCACCTCGTTTTACTTTTACAAAGATTATACACGAATAAATGTGAAAAATCAAAGTGTCATGTGTTTTCTAATTTATTTTTTACAATAAGGTGTTGACTTTTCACATTGTGCCATGTATAATCACAATTATAAATGTGATATTAAATATATTTTTGTGTTTCAGGTGAGGTGATGTCTAATTATTAAATTTTTATAAAGTTCAACTATATTATACAAAGGCGGTGATACCTATATTTGAAATTGAAAAAAATCTTTCCCACTACATAACAAGGGAATATGAGAAACTAGAATCAAAAGACAAGCAACGGAATTTTATTGAAAATTTCCGCTTTCTTATGATGTCAAATGACACAGACTTTCAGAATTTTTATTCTAAGAAAAGTTTAAATGACCGGGAATTTTATTCCATTGTAGATTCTCTCTATCAACTAAATAATCTTTGCATGTTAGCGGAATTTGTAACTTGTAATAAACCATTGCTAATATATGAAGTCCAAAAAATGGGGAATTGGCAAGGTCATATTGATTTTACTGAACCTTGTAGGTTGGGGCATGATACCATGCTTGCCAGAATATTCACTATTTTACAGCACTTCAATATAAGCACAAATATATCATATGAAACACGTGATAATTCAACCAGAAATCTGAAAGTTCAAGAAGCTTCTGGCTATCAGACCTCTATACCCAAAATTTCTTTACAAGGAAAATGGGTAGAGGATTTCGGTTTTCCTATCGGTTCCCATATCTCTGTTGAATGTTTTCAAAATAAGCTGGTCATTCTTAACAATGAAAATCCCTAATAAATAATGTCTGTCAAAAACCACCGAAGCAGAAATATGTTATACTGCTCCGGTGGTTTTTATTATTTGCCTTTCTCTCTAGCGTTCTAAATCTCTTTCAATTTTGAACAGCTTTCCTTTTAAATCCTGTTGCTTTTCGTATAACTCATTCCGCTTTTTGTATATTTCCTGATTTGCTTTTAATGCTTCCCGAATCCCACTATATACCTCTGGCTGTACTTTTTTGTAATCAGCAGTTACCTTGCGTATTTCATTATTGTTCTCTTTCAGACTATTGCTTGTAATAACCCATTGAATCAAATTATCTGCTTCCTTATCTTCTGAAAGATTGACATATTGTAATATTTTTGCACATAAGCGAACTATAATTTTCTTTTCCATTTCTGTCACAGTGAAGTACCTACCTTTCCATTCCGTTCCTGCTTTTAAGCTTGTTATCAGAGATTTCTGCCGCTTTTTGGTGTTCAAGGATAGAAATAACCTTTTCCTCTCCTAAAACCATTTTAAGCCGCTTTAAATCACGATTTTCTACCTTTAACACATCATTTTCCTGCTCCACAGATTCCAAACGGTTTTCCAGACGCTTTATCTGTTGTCGTATCTGATTCAGCCGCTTTCCTGCTGATTCTAATTTACGGTTTAAATCAAAATTATTTATCATGATTGTCTGCAATACTTCTTTTAATCTGGTAACAAGCGGCTCCGCTTTCTTATCTTTATACGCTTTCGCACTCATTAGAGTTGTCGGCTCTGGTAACTGCCACTCTTTGTCATTTTGAATTGTCTGAATATTTTTTTCTACTTTCACCCGATTGGAAACCATTTTAGTCAACTCTTTTTCAGCCTGTATTACTTCCGCCTTTTTTGCCTGAACCTGTTTTTCTGTAATGATAATCTTATGTGACGCTTCCTCAATTTGTTTATCTAATTGCAAGACTTCCTTTTGACGCTCTTGTTTCTCAAAATTGAGTACACTTAAATGCTTCCGGTGTGTTCCCAATTTCAACCATTGGATTCCATGCCGTTCCATGACAGAAGATAGCTGTTGTTTCTCTGATTCTATCCATAGATTCCATTCTGTTTCCTGCCTGTTGCTTCCCTCAAAGCCTTGCATTTTTAATGCCTGTTTTAAGGATACTCTGGTATCTAATCCCCGTTTGCTCCCTGTCGTATATGGTACAAAGTCTATATGTAAATGAGGTGTTTCTTCGTCAAGATGTAGGTGAGCAGAGAACACATATAAGTTAGGATTCCTTTTTTGAAAATCCTGCATAAATTCATCTAATATCTGTTTTGCAAGCTCTCCATGTTCCCCTCTTACATTCATATCATCTTTGTTTCCAATCTGGAATACTGCTTCATAGAAAAGTTTTTCTTGTTTACCTGTTCTAATTTTATCGTAGTAATTTTCAATCATACGGTCTTTTCGTGTTTGCTTCACATTATATCGGTTGACTGCTTCATCAAACAAAGTATGGTATACTTGTTTTAAACTTTCATTGCAATACTCAATATTATTTTTTGTCCGTTCAGCGTCAACATTTTCTGCTGTAAATGCTCTCCTGTTATGGGTGAGTGAACCTTTTCCCATCATGCCGCTGATTGTGCGTTCCATGAATCTCCTCCTTTCAGTCGGACAATACGGGCGGCATTTAAGCCGCCATAGCTTTGTTACTTTCGACGAAAGTAACGCAAAAGCACTTTTGACAGGTTCCCTATCAAAAATGCAGACCTGCAAGCAGGTTTTGCGCCCTGCCGAGAGCTGTCCGGCTAACGCCGCCCACGGCTTCACAGCCGTTTTTTCTGTCCGCCCTGTCGTCATAACAAGTTCAACATAATCAAGGTAGCAAGATTCCCTATTCCTATAGATATGGCAATCTTGCCATCTTCTTTTTTACAATGTCCAATACCACTGATTCCCTATTTTTATGGAATCAACATTTAATTCCTTTTTAGCATTCCATAATGTCTTTTTTCGGATTCCACGGTCTTTTGCTTCTTCCTCAATATCCTTGCAAGCCATTTGTCCATCTGCCAAAATTTCTTTTAAAAACTCCTTTGCACCTTTTGATTTCTGACCTCTGCAATCACCAGAGAGTAAATCATCTACATTGATGTCATATTCTCCTGTCCATTCAAATCCATTCTGCTTATCCAATCGAAAAGCTATCGGTTTTGCTTCTGGTGCCAGCGAACTTTTCACCTGACAAACTACCCTGATTTCCGGGTCATCTTTTATCCTGCCAACAATTAAAACGCTTCTAGCCGCCGCTTGAAAATCAATGGAGCCAAGACCACGATAAGACGATTTTCCTCCGCTGGCTTTATTCATATGACCGATTAACACAATCGCACAGTGATACTTTTCAGCTAATGTAGAAATCCGCTTCATTACGGGTCTTATTTCATTCGCCCGGTGCATATCAACGTCAGCACCTAAATAACCTTGTATTGGGTCAAGCACCACCAATCTGGCACCCGTTTCAATAATTGCTTCTTCCAGACGGGAATCCATCATAGTCAATGCTTTTTCTTTATCATCAATCACCAATACTCTTGAACAATCTGCTCCTGCCGCATTTAAACGTGGCTTAATGGTATCTCCCAGACCGTCCTCCGCTGTCTGGTACAGAACATTCACAGGTTGTCTATCTGATTCTGCTTCTTCCTTACTTTCAATCCCAGCCCCCGGTTCGTCAAAAGGAAGTACCGCTTCCCCACGGGTCAGCTTTGCAATTACTTGTAGGGCAAGTGTTGTTTTACCCTCGCCGGGGTCTCCCTGAATAATCGTGACCTTACCAAAAGGAATCAGCGGATAAAGAAGCCATTCCACTTCTTCCTCTTGTACATCAGCCATATTTATAATCTTTAATTCTGTTTTCTTCTTTTCTTCCATATTGGCACCCCTTTTCAAATTTTCAGTTGATTTTTGGAGAAGCCGCCTGTATACTTAACTTGTGAGATATGGTATCGGCGGCTTGCCCGTTTACCATTAAAAACTCTTGCCTGCTAAGCAAGGGTTTTTTCATTATCTTTGGTTTCTTCTTCCGGCTTAAAATATCCGGTTTCTTCCCATACCTTGCGGTCTGGACAGTAGTAATTGTACTCTGATGAATTTTCCAGCTTAACAGCATAACCGAATGTAAATATCCCTTTTTGCAATCCATATCGTATGTATTGAGCGTCTTTCCCGATTGCTTTTGCGATTTCTGCTATTGGTACATTCCGACCTTTAAACTCTGGTAATTCTACATAGTACCGGATTCTCTCCATAAAATCCCTCCCTACTGATTCAAAATTTCTTCCATGCTCATTCCAAGAGCTTCCGCTAATTTGTACGCTACCACCGGAGAACAGCTCTTTCCTGCCTTGATACAAGAAATTGTCTGTCTGGATACTCCACTCTTTTCCGCTAACATACGAATATTCATTTCCTGTTCTCCCATTTTAATCTGCATTTTTGTTTCGTTTAATCTCATTGTTTTCCTCCTTTAATTTTAAAATATGCACTTTAAATACATATTTTATTATACGTATCTATTTTTCATATGTCAAGTTATTTTTTTCAAATATATGTACTTGTAATTCGTATTTTTATATGATATGATAAGGGTGGAGGTGAACAAATGATAGATAATCAAAATAATATCGGACAGAGAATCCGGGCAGCCAGAAAACAGAAAGGTATCAATCAGACAGAGTTAGCAAACCTTTTAGGGAAATCGCTCCGCACCATACAAAAATATGAAAGCGGAGAAATTGAAGTTTCCATTGCCATGATTAACGAGTTGGCAAAGGTGCTTGATACCACATCTACTTTTCTGATTGGCTATGAGCATGACGAAAAGAATATCCTTAGTCTTTCAGATATTATGGACTTCCTTTTCAAATTGGACAGAGTAAAGGGCTTGAATTTCAATATTGATGTGAAACGCCCTCCCCATTATGACGAATGGGAGTGTTCTATTACATTCAATGGTAAAGACAAGTCAGCAGATTTCAATGCAGATATGTGCCTATTTCTGGAAGAATTTGCAGAGTACAGGGAAGATTTTAAGAATAACCGTATCAGTGCAAAACGGTATAAGGAATTACAGGACAAAGACCTTGCTTATTATTCTGCTACTATGCTGGAAGAAAAGCCCGAAGATTAATTTTCAACAAATGTTCCTTGAAAACAGAATACTAATAGAAAGGGTGATTGTATGGCAAAAGCATTACAAAGAGCAAATGGAACAGGAAGCGTCTACAAACTATCAGGCAAACGCCGCAATCCGTGGCGGGCAGTCGTTACAAACGGTTGGGCATACAATGATGAAAAAGGGAAGCTGGTGCAAAACCGGGTGACAATCGGCTATTATCACACCAGAGATGAAGCGATACAAGCCATTGCAAACTATAATTCCAGCCCCTATGATATTCAGACCAACTCTGTTACCTTTGAAGATGTATACGAATTGTGGAGTAAAGACTATTTTCCCACACTCTCAACCATGTCAAGTGTACGCACTGTCCAAGCCGCCTATAAATATTGTACTCCCCTCTATAAAATGCGTATGAAAGATATTCGCGTGGAGCATTTAGAGGGAACCATACGTGACGCAGATGTAGGAAGTGCCACAAAAGGCAGGATTAAATCATTATTTAATATGATGTACCGTTACGCAATGAAACATGAGATTGTCCAAAAGGACTATGCACAGCTTTGTAACGCAGTCAAACGGGAAGCACCAGAAAAAGAAGTCATTCCCTTTACAACAGAAGAAATTAACCTGCTCTGGGATAACGTAAATGAGGTTCCTTTTGTGGATATGATTTTAATAGGAATTTACAGCGGCTGGCGCCCACAGGAATTAGCATCCTTAAAGACAGCAGATATTGACCTTGAAGCCAGCACCATGAAAGGCGGCATGAAAACAGACGCAGGTAAAAACCGTGTTGTACCAATTCACCCTCTTATCTACCCTCTCATTGAAAAACGCATCTCGCCAGAAAATGAATTTCTGTTTAATGATGATAATGGACAACATGGAACCTACATGACCTATGACAAATATCGGGGCAGATTCGTAAAAGCCATGAAACGCTTGAAGCTGACCCACCGACCGCATGAAACCAGACATACTTTTATCACAAAAGCTAAAGAATGTCATGTAGACGAATACATACTAAAACTCATTGTCGGTCATGCCATAACAGATATTACAGAAAAAACTTATACCCACAGGACAATGGAGCAACTCCAAAAGGAAATATGCAAGATAACAAAATAAGAGATGTTTCACAAGGCGTTCACCCTGAAAAACATCTCTTATACACTAACATTTTAATTCTTATCTTTGTGCGCTACGCTTGTGTGCTACGTGTGCGCTACTTGTGTTCTACACACTCATTTTCAACACTTTTCAGCACAACTCACAACTTCTGAACCCCTTATAAAATGGGCTTTTCTTAGAATTTCCCTTCCTTCGCCGCTTCCTCAATCGAAACAGCAACAGCAACAGTCATACCAACCATCGGGTTATTTCCTGCACCGATCAGACCCATCATCTCAACGTGAGCCGGAACGGAGGAAGAACCTGCGAACTGTGCGTCAGAGTGCATACGTCCCATAGTATCTGTCATACCGTAGGAAGCAGGACCTGCTGCCATGTTGTCCGGGTGAAGTGTACGTCCTGTACCACCGCCGGAAGCAACAGAGAAGTACTTTTTGCCCTTCTCATTACATTCTTTCTTGTAAGTACCTGCAACCGGATGCTGGAATCTGGTTGGGTTGGTGGAGTTACCAGTGATGGAAACGTCAACGCCTTCCTTCCACATGATTGCAACGCCTTCTGTTACGTCGTTGGAGCCGTAGCAGTTAACCTTTGCTCTTAAGCCTTCAGAATAGGACTTTCTCCACAGTTCTTTTACTTCGCCTTTGTAGTAATCCATCTCGGTCTCTACGTAAGTAAAGCCGTTGATTCTGGAAATAACCTGAGCGGCATCTTTTCCTAAACCGTTTAAGATAACTCTTAATGGTTTCTCACGAACCTTGTTTGCCTTCTCTGCGATACCGATTGCGCCTTCTGCTGCTGCGAAGGACTCATGACCTGCCAGGAAGCAGAAACAGTCTGTGGTCTCTTCCAGTAACATCTTTCCTAAGTTACCATGGCCTAAACCAACTTTACGCTGATCAGCAACGGAACCCGGGATACAGAAAGACTGAAGGCCTTCGCCGATAGCTGCAGCCGCGTCAGCAGCTTTCTTGCAGCCTTTTTTAATTGCAATGGCTGCACCTACCGTGTAAGCCCATTTTGCATTCTCAAAACAGATCGGCTGAATTGCCTCTACCTGCTTGTATACATCTAAACCAGCATCTTTAGTGATCTTCTCAGCTTCTTCGATCGAAGCGATGCCATAGCTGTTTAAAACGGAATTGATTTTGTCAATTCTTCTCTCATATGATTCAAATAAAGCCATTATCTTGTCCTCCTTGTTATTAGGCTATGTCAAATTCTGCAAATGGAAATCCGATATTTCTATGTAGACTTATCGTCCTGTCCCATTATTCATGTCTTGGGTCGATGATCTTAACAGCGTCAGCAACACGGCCGTACTGTCCTTTTGCTTTCTCCCATGCAGTATTCGGATCGTCGCCCTTCTTGATGAAATCTGTCATCTTTCCAAGGCTTACGAACTGATAGCCGATGATCTGATCGTCAGCATCCAGTGCAATACCGGTTACATAACCTTCAGCCATTTCAAGGTAACGAGGACCTTTCTTTAAGGTTCCGTACATGGTACCAACCTGAGAACGAAGTCCCTTTCCTAAGTCTTCCAGTCCCGCACCGACAGGAAGTCCATCCTCTGAGAACGCACTCTGGGTTCTGCCGTATGCGATCTGTAAGAATAATTCTCTCATTGCTGTATTGATTGCGTCACAAACAAGGTCTGTGTTCAATGCTTCTAAAACGGTTAAACCTGGCAGAATCTCTGCAGCCATGGCAGCGGAGTGAGTCATACCGGAACATCCGATGGTCTCTACCAGTGCTTCCTGAATGATGCCTTCTTTGACATTTAAAGTCAGCTTACATGCACCCTGCTGAGGAGCACACCAGCCAACGCCATGTGTTAAACCGGAGATATCTTTAACTTCTTTAGATTTTACCCATTTTGCTTCTTCTGGGATTGGAGCAGCGCCGTGATGAACGCCCTGTGCCACTGTGCACATCTCTTCTACTTCCTGTGAATAAATCATGTTAAAACTCCTTTCGAATAAGTAATAATTGTGAAAAGTACTTTGTTAAATATATCACATCATACTTAGCTATATTCTCTCACAGAATGTCGAATTTCGCAAGCATTTTTTGGATTTCCCTGTAAAATCAAGGGGGTTGGGAAATCTCCTGATTTATCATTTTTCCTTCCCTCTCACGCATATAATTACTAACCACCTGTCAAAGGAGCATCTGTCAATTACCCAAGTCTAAAGACACAGGCTTGTAGCTCAACAACCGTAGTAAAAACAACAGGGGATTCCTCTGTCTCCTACCTCTAACATTGGCTACTATAGGCTGATTGACTGCAGCCCTTCTGCTTCGGCTTTGCCTGACAGACCTCTGCTAACCAGAGAAGAATTCGCTTTCGATCCCAGTGGAATTGACTCGTTACGCCGGGATGCTCTTCGGAGCGGCAAGGTACAAATTCATCACACCGATCCGGTCATCATTGCTTCGGTATCCGCACTTACAGCATTTGAATTACACGTTCTAAAGATTCAATAAAAGAAAGGAAAGAGAGACTCTGTAAGAGACGCTGAGGGGCGCCTTTCCTCTCATGTCTGAAGACACGAGTCTCCAGGTACATCTATGAAATCGAAAAATATCAGCGCTCTGCTCATTTCAATCATGATCCCTTTGGCTGTCGGCTCTATTTCTGCGCTTATCAGCGGTAATACGATGGCCTACCAGACATTGATCAGGCCGCCCTTATCACCGCCGGCCTTTCTGTTTCCGGTTGTATGGACAATTCTGTACCTGTTAATGGGGATCTCCTCCTACATGATCTATGTCTCGGGGGATCCAAACACAGGAAAAGCGCTTAAATACTATGCATTACAGCTTCTTTTCAATTTTGGATGGAGCATCCTGTTTTTTGGTCTCTCCCAATATCTGCTGTCATTTATCTGGCTTATTGCACTGATCCTGCTTATAGCCGTGATGATTTACCAGTTTTATAAAATCTCCCCTCTGGCAGCCTGCTTACAGATTCCATACCTGTTATGGTGTATGTTCGCCGCATATCTGAATCTGTCTATTTACCTTCTGAATCGATGATCCGTGTTTTGCCGGTTACGAAAACAGGAGAAAAGGGGAACTGCCCCGCCAGTGATGGTAAATCACAGGTATGACAGCTCCCCTTTCTTCCTGCAGCATTTCCTTCGAAGCTTCCGCATCTCCAGTCAGGTCCACGTTCAGGCCCACATTCTGGTTCACGTTAAGGCCCACAGTCAGGCCCATGTTCAGGCCCATGTTCAGGCCAACATTCAAGCCGCTCCCTCTTTCAAGTTTCTGACCAGCAGCTTTAAAAATGGGAGCATCACCAGCACATAGGTCACAGAGAAAATAATACTTGCAGCGATTGACGCTTTGTTCCGGTGCCGTTTTGGGATTCCCATTCCAAACAGAAACCCGGCAGCACAGACGCAGAGCTTTAACAACGCCACATCACGGATTTTCCAGGACTTTATATATTCGTCCGCAGTATTCAGCCATTGTTTCATCAGCGTGTCCTCCTTCATGTATTTCTTATATTTCCATTATATCATCAGGGACAGCCATAATCCAATGTTTTTTCCTGGATTAACCGATCCGCACCGCAGTCTCCACCGCCTGCCTCACCGCTTCCAGCGCCTGTGCGGGCTGCTGCGCGTCTCCGATCAGAACCGCCTCCGGATAAGCCTCTTTCAGTTCCTCATAAAGACCTCTGACCGGGCGTGCCCCGCAGGCATAGATGATATGGGTAAAGCCGCTTAAAACTTCCTGTGTGCCGCGCCTTTCCACAGTCACCTCTCCGCCGTTTACGGATACCAGCTTTGTGCCTGTCATCATGGTAATCTCCGGCCGGTTCAGCCGTATCATGGCCGGCACTCTGTTGTTCACTACCATTCCCGCGCCGATCTCATCTGCCATCTCGATCATGGTAATATGACAGAATCCGCGCTTCTGATGCATCATGTACTCACAGACCTCACAGCCAACCATACCGCCGCCGACTACCAGGACATTTCCGCCTGGGATTGCTGTCTCTCCTCTCAATACCTTCCATGCGGTTATCGCCTGCTCCGGATCGATTCCCGGTACCGGCGGGAGCATCTCTCCCGCTCCGGCAGCGATAACCAGCGTATCAGGAGAAAGACGGTCAATAACGTCCCTGTCCGCGGCCGTGTTCCGCCGTACGTCTACAGACAGCCGTTCCAGTTCATGCTCCAGATAGACAATCCATTTGCTCAGTTCCTGCTTATGGGGCGGAATACAGGCAAGCCGCATCTGGCCTCCCAGTTCATTTTCCCGCTCCAGGAGAACGACTTTGTGGCCGCGCACCGCACAGGCCCTGGCACAGGCCATGCCGCCGATTCCGCCGCCCACGATTACCACACGTTCCGGCCTTTCCGTTTTCGTAAGCTCCAGCTCTTTCTCCCTGCCTGCCGCCGGATTGATCACGCAGGAGGCCGGATGGCGTTTCGTCTGTTCTCCCACACATCCGATGGCGCAGGCCGCGCACGGTGCGATTCCGTCGTAATCTCCGGCTTCCATCTTTTTTACGAAGTCGGGATCCGCAATCAGGGCGCGGCCCAGCACGACGCCATCCACCTTGCCCGAATCGACCAGATATTCCGCATACCGCGGCTCGCCTATTTTCCCGACCACGAGTACCGGCACTGCCGCCGCCTGCTTCAGCGCTTCCGCCTCCGGAACGTTGACGCCCTGCACCTCCCCGTGGCACGGGATAATCTTATTGCATCGCTCATACTGGGTACCGCCGCTGATTTCAAATGCATCCACGCCGTGACGTTCCAGGATCGGAACGAGGTACTTCATATCTTCCAGCGTATTGCCCTGTTCGTCCCGTTCACTTCCCGACATGCGAAGAATAATCGGGAAATCGGGGCCGCAGGACTCCCGAATCGCATCCAGGACTTCACACAGCAGGCGTGCCCGGTTGTCAAGGCTGCCGCCGTAACGGTCCGTCCGTTTGTTCCTCATGGGTGATAAAAGTGATCCCAGCAGCATATACGCGTGGGCGCAGTGCAGCTCGATTCCGTCAAAGCCGGCGCGCTTGGCATCGTATGCGCCTTTTGCGTATTTCTGTATGATCCCTGGAATTTCCTCCAGTGTGACAGCCCTGGTCTTCTGAGCCATGGAATTTAAGTACACGCTGCTGGCCATGGGCGGAATGCCGCGGAACGCGCTGACACTCTCCGGTCCCGGGTGGGTGATCTGCGGGATCACCCTGGCGCCGCACTCGTGGATTTTGTCCGTGAAATGGCGGTAGGACGCAATACTCTCTTCATTTCTGAAACACAGCGTGTTGCCCAGATACGGCACATCGGGATCTACCGAGAGCGCGTCGGTGATGATACAGCCCACGCCGCCTCTCGCCCTTGCCAGCCAGTATTCCTGCATGGTCTCATTGACCGTTCCGTCTGGGCTCTCGTATCCCAGGGACATGGGTGCCATGAAAACGCCGTTTTTTACGGTCATGGAACCGATCTTTAACGCTTCTAATAATCTGGATTTCATCGATAATTCCTCCTCTTTTCCGTGCAAAGCTCTATGCGAAACCGGCATACAGGCTTCCTCTTCACCAGCCTTCTATACCTGCCTTGCAGTGTCAAATCCTTCCGCAATCGCATCAATCGCACGCCTTGCCCGCTTCGCATCTCCGATAACAAAGAAATCCGCCCCAGCCTTCTCACTGGCTTCTTTCAGCGCACTGCTGTCTCTCGAAGCAGACCCCACAGCCAGAACCACGCTGTCACAGACCACGGTCTCCTTCCCTTCCAGTGTCTCAACCACCACACCGGTCTCATTGATTTCGAGACATCGGGCATTTGTGATGATCCCGACCGACTCACCGCCGAGCTTCTGCATCACGGCGATTTTCCGGAGCATTCCCAGATCTTCTCCCGCCGTATCCTTCATTTCCAGCACCTTCACCGGATGCCCGGCCGCCGCCAGCGCATCCGCGGCCTCGAGACCGACCAGCCCGCCTCCGATCACACAGACGCTGCCCTCCGGCTCCACTTCATGCTCCAGCACGGCGTGGGCCTGACAGACCATTTTCTTCCCGCTTCCCGGAAGCTTCAGCTCGATCGGCGCGGAGCCTACGGCCGCGATCACCGCGTCCGGTTTCTCCTCCGTGATAATCTCCGGTGTAAGCGGCGTATGGAAGCGCACCTCCGCACCCGACCGCTCCACCAGCCGTCCAAAGGAAATGGCTGCCTGTTTCATCTCTTCCTTGCCCGGAGCCTGGCCCGCCGTGATAAACTGGCCGCCCAGACGGTCTCCCGCCTCAAAGATCACCGGATGATGGCCCCTCATGAGCAGCACCCTGGCCGCCTCCAGGCCGGCCATTCCGCCGCCTGCGATATAGACCCGTTTCGGAGTCTCCGCCTTTGTAAGCTTCCACTCCTCCTCGTGACCCAGACACGGATTTCTCAGACATGTGATAAACGGTCTGTTCCTTAAATCGCAGAATCCGTCGTAGCAGCCCTGGTTGCAGCCGACACAGTGGATGATGTCCTCTGTCCTGCCCTCCCTCGCCTTATTGCAGAACTCCGGATCAGCCAGCTGGGCTCTTCCCATGACGACCATATCGGCCTTATCCTCTTCCAGGATGGCTTCCGCCTGCTCCGCGGTGTTAATCCTTCCCACGGCGATCGTCGCCATCTTCGTCTCTCTTCTGATCCGTGCGGCGTTCTCCACATTAAAGCCTCTCGGAATATCGATGGGCGGAACCTCATAAACGGATCCGGCCGTAATGATATTTCCCCTGGATACATCCAGTACATCCACTCCATTTTCCCCGGCTATGCGGCAGAATTCGATGATTTCTTCGATAGTAAGCCCACCCGGCAGATAATCATCGTGAGCATCAATACGCATGAACAGCGGCATTTCCTCCGGTATGGCGTTCCGAATCGCCCGTATACATTCAAGCGGGAATCTCGACCGGTTCTCAAAGCTTCCTCCGTACTCATCCGTCCTGTGATTTAAGCCTCCGCTTAAGAAGGAATGGGGCAGATAATTGTGCGCGCAGTGGAATTCCAGACAGTCGTATCCAGCCTCGACACAGCGCGCCGCGGCCTTTCCGTAACACTCCACAATCTCCTGTATCCTGTCTGTTGTAATAGCCTTAAGCTTCTTACCCGCAAACTCCATATCATTAACCACCAGCATTTCTGCCCTGGGGTCAAACGTCGTGGCGATAGAGCCCTGCCACAGCTGAATCGCCGCCTTTCCGCCGTTCTGGTGGATGGCATCCGTCAGCTTCTTATGCCCCCCGATCAGGCTGTCGTCACTGATGGATACAAAGTGTGCGGGAGCGCTGGGTGTATGTACCGCGGCCACCTCCACGATGTTTAAGCCGCAGCCGCCGGCCGCTCTGGCCGCGTGATAGGCGGCAAGCCTCGGAGTGATCTCCCCCTTTTCCCCCGCCATACGGGTTCCCATTGCAGGCAGCACCACCCTGTTTTTCAGTTCCAGACCCCTGATTTGAATCGGAGAAAATAATCTGTCATACATAGAAAAACCTCCTTCGCATATTGAACATGATACTTTCATTATAGCAAAGAAGGGCTTCTCCTTATATTCACATTATGAAGTTTTATTATCATTTTTTGTCAGGCTTTTCTCTCATCACTTCCCGGTACTCCTCCGGCGTCTGGTTCATCCACCGTTTAAAATGCCGCTGAAAGGTAGACTGTGAGTTAAAGCCGCACAGAGAGGCGATTTCCAGAACCGTCCTGTCCCCTGTCCGCAGAAATGAGCAGGCATAGGAGATGCGGACCTGGGCCAGCAGCTCTTCAAAGGGATTTCCAAACACCTGTTTAAAGATCTGCTTCACTGTATACGGCTTCATACAGAACTTCTCACATAAATCCTCCAGCCGTATATCCTCGGAAAAATGGATATGGATATACTGAAGAAACTGCATTGCCGAACCGGCGCCGCTTCCCGGAACCATGGTTCCGATATACTCCGTCTGATACTCCCGCGGAGTCACCCCGCAGTACTGTTTGAACACCTTGTAAAATGCCGCGGCAGAAGAGAAATTCAGCTGATCGCCGATATACTCCATGGACAATTCCGGAAAATGCAGCAGCGCGCAGGCATTGATCACCTTTCCAAACTGCTTGAGCTGGAAAAATGTGAATCCGCAGGCTTCCTTGATCCTCCGGTTCATCGTCTCAGGGCTTATCCCCTCCTCAGTCATGTCCTCCAGCGTGATATCCTCTCCCGTTGCCAGAATCACTTTCTCGATGATGCTCCATACCGTCCGTTCCTTCCGGGACGCCTTACCGATTTCCTCATAGGCATACCGGCAGTAATAGGCGTGCAGCTCGAGCGTCTTGTACTCGATCATGTTAAGACGCTCAAATCGCGCTTCCTTTGCCTCACGAAGAAGGCTGCGCACCAGCGCCTCCACCTCTTCCTTCTCTTCCCCGGAAAGTCTCACCATGGGCTTCGTATCGTACACCAGCCTGGCATTGGCGTGCTTCGGGTGCTTCTCCCAGCTCATATACATAAAAAGCCCGATGTGGAACCGGATCACCGCCACATCGAGCTTTTCCTCCACCGCTTCCACATGGTGGAAGTGGTGGGAATACATGCAGAACAGACTGCCCGGCACCGCGTCGTAGGCATATCCGTTTACCGATATGGCGCCCTTTCCGGACAACACATAGAATATCTCCACACGCTCGTGGAGATACGGATCGGTGGGCCCGTCGATGATTCTGCGCTCGATCCCGATCTCCTTCTCCACATAGTTGTCGTAATGGTTGATCCCCGTGTACCAGTCATTCTGCTGTTTCATAATTTTTATAATCTCACCTTATACGATTCTTCTGACCGATAAAATCGTCCTGTATGTAGCCGTACCTACCTTGATACCAGTCGTAGGCGTGCTGGCGTGAACAATCTGTCCGTTTCCGATATAGATCGCGACATGGCCGGCGTAGCAGATTAAATCACCTGGCTGCGCCTCCGAATAAGAGACTTCACGTCCCGCGGAACGCTGCTCCGAAGAGCTTCTCGGCAGTGAGTAGCCGAAATGCTTGTATACCTGCTGCACGAAACCGGAACAGTCGGCTCCGTTCGTTAAGCTTGTCCCTCCGTAAACGTAGGGATTACCCACAAACTGAAGGCCATAATCCGCCACCGCGCGGCCCTGTGCCGATCCGCCGCTGCTCTTTACCGCAGCCGGGCCGGTGTATTTGTCGTTGGCCGATGTCTTCTTCGAAGTAGTCGTAGCCGAACTCTTTTTCTTTGCTGCTTCCGCTTCCGCTTTCTTTCTTGCTTCCTCGGCCTCCCTCTTCTTTCTGGCCTCTTCCTCTTTTGCCTTCTGAATCTCCTGGTTCTTCTTCTCTACGGTCTTGGCATAGGCCGCCGCGTCATTCTTTGCCTGGGCTAACTGGGAGTCAAAATTGCTGACTTCCTTCTTCTTTTTGGCAATCGTCGTCTCCAACTGGGATTTCTGGCCCTGAAGCTCCAGCTCCATTACCTCCATCTCGGCCTTGTCATTCTCCAGCTGCGCCTTGTTGTCAGCCACCTGCTGCTTTGTCTCCTGATACGTATCCAGCATCTTCCGGTCATAGGAATAGATACTCTCCACATACTCCGCTTTGTTTAACAGGTCCGCCATACTCTTTACCTGAAGAAAGATATCAAGGTACTCTGTATCGCCCTTCTCATACATATACTGAATCCGCTTTTTCATAGCAGCATACTGCTTTTCTTCTTCTTTTTTAGCAGCCTCGTAATCGATTTCCGCCTGCTTAATGTCGGCTTCCTTGTTGGTGATATCCGTCTCGAGGAACTGAATATCGGTAAGAAGCGCCGTTAAATCCGAGGTCAGCTTTGACACCTGGGCGTTGGCGGCGTTCTTGTTGGCTTCTGCCGCTTCCGCCTTCTTCTTAGCGTCATCCAGCTTCTGCTGAGCCTCTTTCTTCTCTTTTTCCGCCTTGGATGTGGCCCACGCGGGAACTGTCTGTGTACATAGCATACTTCCGATTAACAGGCTGCAGCCGAGTCTCCTCAGCCACTTCCGAAAATGATTGCTTCTTAACTGTATTTTTATATTCATCGCTGGTCCTTCGCTCTATTTTCATCTGGAATTTTTATGTAGAAATACTCTATCTCTTATGTTAACCGAAACCATAGGTAAAATTCAACCCTTTTTTATATTTTTTATGATTTTTTTATAATCACGCAGAACATGGCCTCTAAAGCGGCTGTGCTCCGGCATGGGAGTCCGGCCTCCCGGCCTTTTCGCTCATTTTCTGCCCCTCCCGCATGGTTTTCAATTCCTCCAGCACTCTCACCACGATAAAGGTCGCCAGCGCAAAGGTAAAGACATCGGCTACCGGCTGGGCCAGCTGTACACCCAGAATGCCGCAGATGTTCGGCAGAATGAGGAGCGAGGGAATCAGGAACAGGCCCTGGCGTCCCATGGCTACCAGCGAAGCGCGGAACCCGTATCCGATGGACTGGGTCAGCATGTTGACCATGATCACCCACGCCTGAAGCGGCAGCGTCAGGATCTGCAGCCGCAGCGCCAGCGTACCGATCCGGATCACCTCTAAATCTTCCCGGCGGAATGCGGTAATGATCGGGCGGCTGATCACAAATGCAATGATGCCGAAACAGGTCAGCATCGTAATCGCCACCTTTACACAGAACCAGAACGCCTCCAGCACACGGTCGTACCGCTTCGCCCCGAAATTAAAACCGCATACCGGCTGGAAGCCCTGGCCGAAGCCGATCAGCGCCGAGTTAATAAACATCATAAACCTGGAGACAATCGACATGGCCGCAATAGCGGAATCGCCGAATGGTCCTGCCGCAAAGTTTAGGATCACTGTCGCCACGCTGGCCAGTCCCTGGCGGCAGAAGGAGGGAAGCCCTGCGTGCAGAATCTCTCCGTACATTTTCCCGGTAGGCGTAAATTTGGACAGCCTCATCCGAATGCTTCCTTCTCTGAAATTACACTGGTAAAACAGGATTCCGAAGCTGATCATCTGACTCATCATCGTCGCAATGGCCGCTCCTGCAATCCCCATATCAAAACCGAAGATCAGAATAGGATCGAGAATCATATTCAGGACACCGCCCGTGGTAATACCGATCATGGAATACATGGCATTTCCCTGGGCGCGCAGAATATTGTTCATGACAAAGGAAGACATCATAAAGGGGGCTGCGATCAGAATATATTTGCCATAGTCCATGGCGTATGGAGCGATGGTTTCCGTAGCCCCTAAAAGAAATACGAGCGGCCGCAGGCAGATGAGCCCGAAAACCGAGATCAGGGCACCGATGATCAGGGCCGTGAAAAATGCGGTCGCCGCCGATTTTTCCGCTTCCCCGCCGTTTCTGTCCCCCAGCGAACGCGAGATGTAATTCCCGCTCCCCATTCCCAGCGTAAAGCCGATAGCCTGTATCATGGCCATGGCGGAGAACATGACGCCCACCGCGCCGGATGCGCTGGTTCCGATCTGGCTGACGAAAAAGGTATCCGCCATATTATAGATGGCGGTCACCAGCATGCTGATAATCGTTGGAACCGCCAGCCGCGGAATCAGTGTGGAAACCGGCGTTTCGATCATCTGTACAAAACGTTCTTCCTGTGTCATCGGTTTCTTCATTTGCAAACTCCCCCTTCTAAACTTACCATGACGCCTGCGCGCCATCCTCCGGAAGCTTCCCGGATACATACAGAAAACAGATAAAGAACAGGATTCCCTTGATCACGCTGGAAATCGTAAATGCCCACCAGATGCCGTCAAGCGCCAGCGGTGTGCTGCTTAAAATCATGGCGAGCGGTATTCTTGCCGAGGTAAACACGACACTTATAACGGAACAGAGCAGTGTCTTCCCGAGACCGGACAGCGCGCCGACCGTCGTCAGCTCCACACACATGAACATCTGTGAGAAACCGAGGACGACGAGATAGCTGATGCCCATGGGAATAATATCTGCCTCATGGATAAACAGTCCGAAGATCTGCCTCGGAAATCCGATCAGCACACCTGAACAGAAAAGCCCCCATACGAACATGACGCCGATGGCCGTCATATAGCCTTTCTTCACCCGTCGGTACTGGCGTCCTCCGTAGTTCTGGCCAATAAAGGAATTGATGGCCGCCGCGAACCCATCCGCCGTCATCCAGGAGATGGATTCGATCTGGCTTCCCACTCTCTGCACCGCCACGGCCGCGTCGCCGAAGCCTGCCACGAATCTGGTCAGAACCATGGAAATGCTGGTATAGATCAGATTCTGGACCGCAGCCGGAAGGCCGATGCGGACCATCACCCGGAAATAATCTTTGGGGATCCGTTCCAGGAAACGGACCTTATCAAACACCAGTCTGTCCTTTTTCACTACCACAAGAAATACAATCGTTACAATCATCTGTGCCGTGACCGTGGCCACCGCCGCACCGGCGACACCCATTACGGGAAACGGTCCGACGCCGAATATTAAAACCGGATCGAGTATCATATTCATGATAAGCCCGATAACATTGGCGATAAACGGTGTTTTGCTGTCCCCCATCGCCGTCAGTATTCCGGTAATTATCGCATTTAAAAAGGAAAACAAGATCAGGCCGCAGGTAATCTTCAAATACACCTGGGCATTGTGAATAATGGCGCCGTCACTCAAGCCGAAAAATCCGATGAGCGGACGGGCTCCAAATACTGTAACAGCGGCAAATACCAGGGCAAACAGAACGCCCATCTGGATCGCTCCCGCCGCATACTTGGCGGCCTCCTCCGGTCTCCCGCTGCCGAGAGAATGGGCCACCTTCACCTGGCCTCCCATCTTGGCCAGCGCCACAACGCCCTGGGAAAGCCATGTATACATGCTGGCCGCGCCCACTGCCGCCACCGCGGGAGACCCCACCAGGCCGATCCACGCCATATCCGTCAGGCTGTATGCCGTCTGGACCAGCGCCGTCGCCATAATCGGCAGGGCCAGTCCCGTCAGAGACGTAAAAATATGGCCATGCAGCAAATCTATCTTCTTACTCATATACACCTCAAACGAAATGATATATCATCAGGAAGGGCTGCCTTGCTGGCAGCCCCTCTGCATCCTGTTATGATACTTCTATCTACACTTCCTGTTGTAATACTTTTTATTCACCCTGTCCGGATAAGTATTCGTGGATTCCTCTCGCTCCGGCGCGTCCCGCCTCCATGGCGAGAATTACTGTGGCAGCACCCGTAACGGCGTCGCCGCCTGCATATACGCCTTCCTTTGTGGTCTTACCGTTTGACTCTTCCGCTACGATACATTTTCTGCGGTTAGTTTCGAGACCCTTCGTAGTGGCGGAGATCAGCGGGTTCGGTGAAGTTCCGAGAGACATGATAACCGTGTCCACTTCGATGACAAATTCGGAACCTTCAATGGCAACCGGTCTTCTTCTGCCGGAAGCATCCGGTTCACCCAGTTCCATCTTGATGCACTTCATGCCATTCACCCATCCGTTGCCATCGGTGAGAATCTCAATCGGATTTGTCAGAAGATTAAAGATGATTCCCTCTTCCTTCGCGTGGTGTACCTCCTCCGCTCTGGCCGGAAGCTCTGCCTCGCTTCTTCTGTATACAATATGTACGTCTGCGCCGAGACGAAGAGCCGTTCTCGCGGCATCCATCGCCACGTTTCCGCCGCCGACAACCGCTACCTTCTTACCTGCAACGATCGGCGTATCGTAATCATCACGGAACGCTTTCATTAAATTGCTTCTCGTTAAATACTCATTGGCTGAGAATACGCCGTTGGCGTTCTCACCAGGGATTCCCATGAACATCGGAAGTCCAGCGCCGGAACCGATGAATACGGCCTCGAAGCCTTCTTCATCCAGCAGCTCGTCGATGGTCACTGATTTGCCGATGATGACGTCTGTCTCGATCTTAACGCCTAACTTTCTCACGTTATCGATCTCCGGCTGTACGACGCCTTCCTTCGGGAGACGGAATTCCGGAATACCGTATGTCAGTACGCCGCCCGGCTCGTGGAGGGCTTCAAAAATCGTCACCTCGTATCCCATCTTCGCCAGATCGCCTGCACATGTCACGCCGGAGGGGCCGGAACCGATCACGGCTACCTTCCTGCCGTTGGTCTTCTCCGGAGCCGCCGGAACGAAGCCATTCTCTCTGGACCAGTCTGCAACGAAACGCTCCAGCTTACCGATGGAGATCGGCTCGCCCTTAATTCCGCGGATACACTGGCCTTCACACTGGCTCTCCTGCGGGCACACACGGCCGCAGACCGCCGGAAGTGCGGAGGATTTTGCGATTACCTTTGCGGCTTCCTCGTAGTTGCCTTCCTGAACCTCCTTGATAAAGCCCGGAATGTCGATGGAAACGGGACATCCGCCCACGCACTTCGGATTCTTGCACTTTAAGCAGCGGCTGGCTTCCGCTCTCGCCTCTTCTTCATTATATCCAAGACAAACCTCTTCGAAATTTGTCGCTCTGACCTTCGGATCCTGCTCTCTGACAGGCACTTTCTTCATCATATCCATTACTCGTCACCTCCACAATGGCCGCATCCGCCATGATGGGTCGCACCCTCATGAAGTCTTAACAGCGCACGGCCTTCTTCCGTCTTATACATCTGCTGTCTCTTCATCGCCTCGTCGAAATTCACGAGATGGCCGTCAAATTCAGGTCCATCCACGCAGGCGAACTTCACTTCTCCGCCCACGGATACACGGCAGGCACCGCACATGCCTGTTCCATCCACCATGACCGGATTTAAGCTTACGATTGTCGGAATACCCAGTTCCTTTGTCATCAGGCAGGTGAATTTCATCATGATCATCGGTCCGATGGCTACACAGACATCGTACTTCTTGCCCTGGTTTACAACCAGATCCTTGATCACTTCTGTAACCATGCCTTTTCTCTCATAGGAACCATCGTCTGTGGTGACGTACAAATTACCGGCTACCGTCCGCATCTCGTCTTCCAGAATCAGTAAATCCTTTGTTTTGGAACCCATAATGACATCAACGGAAACGCCGTGTTCTTTTAACCATTTTACCTGTGGATATACCGGAGCAGTTCCAACGCCGCCGGCTACGAATAAATACTTTCTGTTTTTCACTTCTTCCAAGTCGTCATGAACGAACTCCGACGGATTACCCAGAGGTCCCACGACATCGATGAAGGAATCTCCCGTCTTTAAACCAGCCATTCTCTCTGTGCTGGCTCCGACGATCTGGAACACGATGGTAACGGTTCCCTTTTCTCTATCATAGTCACAGATTGTGAGAGGAATACGCTCTCCCCTCTCGTCCATCCTGACAATTACAAATTCTCCCGGCTGGCAGGCTTTAGCAATCCTGGGCGCTTCTACGTCCATCAGATAGATCTTGTCAGCTAATTTCTCTGCTTTTAAAATCTTATACATCTTCATCCTCCTAATTCTTTTGGTGAATTATACCTGTACGCCTTTCCTGATAGCCTTCCCCAACAATCAGGAGAAATGGTACTCTTATCATCTTACCATCTAATTTCCAACCTGACAATATGAATTCTTAAAAATAAAGGATAAACTTACTGCTGTTCCTGCGGCCTGGCTTGGCTCATTTCTTCTGATACATCCGGAAACTGTAACACAAATTAAAGTAGGTATGCTCATCACTCTCAGCGGTAAGGCTCCACTCCCCGGACTTGTCTAAGTCGGGGAAATGGGTATCGGCGCTGTATTCGTAATCGATAAAGGTTGCGTGGACGGTGTCACAGTAAGGCAGGAATTGATCATAGATACTGCTGCCGCCGATGATGAATACGGAGGCCTGGGGGTACTGCTTCAAAAATTCAAGAGTCTCTTCCAGAGAGTGGCAGACGACCGCGCCTTTTACCTGGTAATTCCGGTCTTTTGACAGAATCACGTTGATGCGGCCGTACAGCGGCTGCTTTCCCGGAAGGGTCTCAAAGGTTTTTCGTCCCATCACGATGATTCCCCCCTGAGTCTCCTCCCGCAAAAGGCGCTGGTCCTCAGGAATGGAGACCAGGAGCTGGCCCTGATTTCCGATCGCCCAGTTTTTGTCAACAGTTACTAATATGTTCATGATAACCTCTTTTCCTGTTTTTCCGCGAAGCAGATCATGCTTCTTCGTCTTCTTCCGCCGCTATCAGCTCCTTTGCATAAGGAAGTGTCATGATCCAGTCGCAGAAGGTGTGCCACTCGGCAAGCTTGTGGTTTCTTCTCGCAAAGTACATATTAATTAAGGATTCATAATTCATGGTACACGTCCTCATCTGGTTGTAGCTGGACGGGAGCAGCTGGATCATATCGTACCAGTCGTCCTTGCTCTTCGTCTCCAGATAGCGGTTCCGCACCTTCTCTAAATACTCCACCATCTGATTCATGAATTCCAGGGTCTCCGGAGTCATGTGGTCGTGGCTGAAATCATCTATGGAAAATGGTTTGCTGTGAATCTTGTGCATCGTGCTGGTAGAGTTTGCCACGGTGGAAACTTTATAGGTATCGTACTCCTTCCACCAGTACAGCGGTGCGGTGATATCCACGGATACGAAAATCTGCCGGATGTATTTGCGGTGGTCACTGCCTGCATTTCTTAACCGTCTGGCCAGGCTCATATCATTGGGTCCCAGCACAAAATTACCGTCTTCATCGTAGCCACTGTCCATACGCCCCCAGCTGTTCATGGGATTTCTCGCGCCCCGGATGGCATTTTCAAAATTCATTACGCTTGTTCTCTCGCAGTTTAACATTCTTTTGTCCTCCGTCCTGGTCTGATTTTATCGATTCGGGCAATTCCTGTTTTTGTAAGTACAGAAAGCAAAATGCAGCCCCTCGTACTCTTTCTCTTCCCCTGTTTCCGTCTCTTCCCAGCCTTCCTGACTGTCGAGATTCACAAACCAGGTGTCAGCACCGAAATCCCGTTTCATCCTGGTCACATACGCGGTATCACAATATGGAAGAAACTGCTCATAGATGCTCTGACCGCCAATAATATAGACATCGTCGCTGTCATACTCCTTCAGCTGCTTTAAGGCATCATCCACACTGCGGCAGACGATGAGTCCCTCGCCGTTCATGGTATCGTCCGATGTCAAAACGATGTTAATCCTGTTTTTCAATGGCTTCGCATCCGGAAAGCTCTGCAGCGTTTTTCTGCCCATAACGACCACTTTCCCTTTTGTAACCGTTCTGAAAAATTTCATATCTTCGGGGAGATGGGTCAATAATTTTCCGTCTTTCCCGATCCCCCACGCTTCGTCAACCGCAACAATCGCTTTCATGTAGTATCCTCCTGTCCTGTTTCTAAACATCATTATATACAATTATTTCTTTTTTGCAAATTATTTTCGATGGTTCGTAAATCTCATATTCCAATCGGCGTCCGTCTAAGCAAAAATAAAACCGGGTCCCTCAAGCCCCGGTTTTACATGTAAATCATCGGTCCATTCTACTTCTGTGTAAAACGCTCCAAATACGATTCCGCTTTCCCTCTGTCCATGGAAAAACGTTTCTGCAGCTTTTCGATGATTCTTTCATCTGAAACACCATCTTCTCTGTTATCCTCTAAAGTGTACCCCTTGTCAAGGACAAATTTAGAACAAGGGAAACTTTGTTCGTTATTAGATATTGCTATATTTTATTGTTTTTCTTTGTACCGCTCCTGCCCCTTTATTGGATATACTCCGGTTGTATAATACTGATAGTATTCGTTCGGTGACAGTCTTGCCAACTGCCATTGATATCGTTCATTATTATAATAATTCATCCAATCATCCACTATCTCTTTTACCTGGGCAAAGGAACTGCATACGCCTATATCTATTTCATCTTTCATATGGCCAAAGAAGCTTTCCTGGGGAGCGTTGTCCCAGCAGTTCCCTCTCCTTGACATCGACTGCCGCAGTCCCTTGTCTTTGAGCAGTTGTATAAAGCTGCAGCTCGTATAATGGCAACCCTGATCACTATGTATCATCGTTTCTGTCGATAATGATACTCCATGCACCTGCACCATCTTATTGATTGTCTCAAGCACAAAATCTACTTCCAGGGTTTCACTCAACACATAGGACAAGACCTGTTTTGTAAAGGCATCCAGGATGGTTGACAGGTAACAGAAGATTCCTTGATACGCAATGTACGTTATGTCTGTCAGCAGAACTTTTCTTGGCCCAAATGATGTGAATTCCCTTTTCACCAGGTTATCCGCCACATGGCTGCTCTTCATCGCCTTCGCCATTCTGCGGTATGGGTTCGCTCTTCTGATCTGACAGACAAGGCCATACTTTTTCATCAATCGGCGTATCTTCTTTACATTCATGACAACCGGCGGTTCCTGGTGCAGCAATGTCATATAAATACCCTTGGCGCCCTTATCGTACCCTCTATGCCTATACGCTGTCAAGATTTGTTCAAAATCTGCATGCTCCTTTGTCTCACGCTCCTTCCGGATATTCGCTGCCTTTAACCAGCGGTAATAACCAGAACGTGAGACTCCTGCTATGCCGCATAACATGCTGGCTGACAGAAGATTATTTTCTTTGCTCAATACTTCATGAATGATCACGAACTTACAACCCGAATCTCCCATGATCAGTTTTTCCGCTTCTGATTGTCTGCTTTTATAATTTTTTTTAGGAATTCCACTTCCTGTCGTAAATACATCAGTTCATGCTGCATCTGTGTGACCGTTGGTGATTCTTCCAGTATCTCTTCCGGCTGTGCTTTCTTTGCTAATCTCTTAGTCCGGTTCTCGCCCTCATGGAAACCGTCACCTGAAAGCGCTTCTTTCTTGACCCGCTGCACGATATTATCTATCTGTTTTTGATGGAAAAGTCCCACATCATATCCAAAGTCACCGATGATTTTCCGTGGAGCATCTCCGGCTTGATATCTCATCCAAAAATCTTTTTTGAACTGAACCGCAAAATAAAGTTTATTTGATGTCACTTTATAAGTATACGGATTCCGTTTCAATTCTTTTATCTCTTTTGCAGTATATCGACTCATTGCACCCTCCTGTTGATGTTTTTATTATATATCAACATCTAACATTCGGAAACATCCTTCTTCAAATGTCCACATTTAAGGATTTATCCCTTTTTCTTAGTGTCCATTTTTAGGGATCCCTTCATCTCATTGTGTCCACTTTATAGGGTACATTTTACTCAATCAATGCCTGAATTCCTTTTTCCATTCCTTTCTTCATTCCTTTCTCCATGCCCTCATCAATCAGCATCTGTCCAATCTGTGTCATCCGCATTTCCTCCTTGATCTGCCTTTTATAGGCTTCGTCTATCAGCTTGTCAGAAAAGGTCAAAATACCTGCAAGCGCTTCCAGAGCCTGTTTTCGGTCTGCAATTCTCTTCGCCAGTTCTACTGCCGAGATGATCACCGGCTGTTTTTCCTTCTTTCCCTTTACGGTTAGCGGCAGAATCATCAGCTCCATTAATTCCTCATCGGTCAAACGTTCTCCTGCATCTATCCGCTTCCTGATCCTGTCGTACTGCGCCTTTGAGTCTGCTTCCACTAAAAAGGTGGGTTCAATCTTCAGCACAATGCCTCCCAGATCATAAACCGCTTCCGCATGGTCCACGTCGGCCGTGTAGATAACGATCATTTTTATCTGTTTGATACGATTCAGCTCATGGTTTATCGCATAACGCTTTATCACTCTCGCGATATAATTTATGTATTTCACAAAATTTTCCTGGTTATAGGCTGATTCATAATCCATGATCCCGATCGAGCCGTCACTCAGCAGAAATAAATTGTCAAGCCGCAGCTCATTGCTTTCGATCACCGGTAAATTCGTAGGCAGAATATCTACGATTTTTAACTGGTGAATTCCAAAGGGAGCCAGTGATTTTCCCTTAAGCGCCTCCGCCATAACCTTAGCGGTTACATCCTTATTCTGGTATGCAATATCTCCCATATTTCTTCCTTTCTTCTATTATACTTTAATCAATGGGTAACTTCAAGAAAATACGATTACAACCGCATCACCAGCTTTCTCATTTATTCTCTTTCGTAATACAATATAACGGAGTTTTTCGTGGAGACCACAAAGAGATTAAGAATCATTTTCGCACAGGAAAGAACTCCCTGCGGAACTCTTTCATATTACCCGATCACAGCCGATATGTCAATATGAAAAACGGTGCGTGAAAAAATTATCACACGTTACAAACAGGACTCTGATTATTTTCATGAGATACCTGTTCGAATCGAGCGGTATCTGTTATAATTGAAACGGCCGCAGGCGGATTATAAGAATATACGCCCCCTGCCGCCGGTTACTGAATTACTTACAGGATCATGGAGGAATATCATGAGTTACGCAGATACTTTATTCATACAGAATTGCAGAGAAATCTTATCAAACGGCGTATGGGATACGGACAGCGAGGTGCGTCCGGTCTGGGAGGATGGTGCTCCCGCCCATACCATAAAGAAATTCGGCATCATCAACCGCTACGATCTGTCAAAGGAATTTCCCATCCTGACGCTCCGCCGGACCGCGTTTAAATCCGCAATCGGTGAGCTGCTTTGGATCTGGCAGAAAAAATCCAGCAACATTCACGACTTAAGCAGCCACATCTGGGACTCCTGGGCCGATGAGAACGGAAGCATCGGAAAGGCATACGGCTACCAGCTGGGAATTAAGCATAAATACAAAGAGGGCGAGTTCGATCAGGTAGACCGGGTTCTCTATGATCTGAAGCACAACCCACTAAGCCGCCGGATCATTACCAGCCTGTATAATCATCAGGATCTTCACGAGATGAATCTCTATCCCTGCGCCTACAGCATGACATTCAACGTATCCGGGAATGTGCTGAACGGGATTTTAAACCAGCGCTCCCAGGACATGCTGACCGCAAACAACTGGAATGTCACCCAGTACGCGGTTCTGCTTCACATGTTCGCCCAGGTCAGCGGCTTAGAGGCCGGAGAACTGGTCCATGTCATCGCAGACGCCCATATTTACGACAGACATGTGCCGATTGTTAAGGAAATGATTGAAAAAGTGCCTTATGAGGCGCCGACGTTCCTTATGGACCGGGAAGTACAGGATTTCTATCAGTTTACAAAAGACCATTTCCGGCTGGAGGATTATCAATACCATACGTTTACGGATAAGATTCCGGTTGCCATCTAGAATCGCAGAAAAAGAATACCAGAAAGAAGAATACAGAAAGAAGATCAGTATTTCGGTGCCTGTACAGCAAAAACCGGCAGGCATAGGAATACTGATCTTCTGTTTTTAAATATACTGGGTCATATTTTCATATTTTCTATAAGTTATCTCTTCATTCCCTGCCCTTAACCTTCCCTTCTCTCTGTCATAAGCAGGCTTCCTCTCTTTGCATGCCAGCAGAAATTCTTCCAGACTTCCATAATCTTTCCGGCTTCCGCAGATACAGACGTAAGCAGTATCCCTGCTTTTTACCCTGTATTCGCAGTGAAACATCAGGTCATCATAAGCCGTAAACGGGTCGCTGCACCAAAGTGCCACGTATCCGCCGCCGGCGCTGCCGGCCAGCCACGTCTCTTCTATTATTTCATATGAAAATCTGGAGGACGGCCAATATACATGGGTAAATGGAATCGGATGGGTTTCCGGAATCCGGTAAATTGCACAGAGAACCTCTTTTACCTGTTTTAAAGCCGGCATGATTCCGTTGCCAAACCAGTACCCCGGCCTTGTGGTACAGCTTTCACAGCTTCCACCCGGATGGTTTACGAACACCACCGCAGCCGGATCGAGAGCGGCATACCACATGTGCTGCTGATAGCCGTATACACCGGGCTCAAACTGGGTTGTTCCGTGAAAACATTCGTTTAATGATTTCACATACGAGAAGCTTCCGGTATCGGCATCCGGCTGTTCACTTATATTTTCCCATTTCCGCACCCTGCCGTCGCGTCTTGGAGATTCCACGGAGGTCAGCATGTAATCCTTCTGTTTTTCCACACAGATTCTGGCATTGCTCTCCTCATAGACGAGAGACGCCGGGCTGTACATCATCTCCTTAAGTCCCTTCGGCAGCCGGTACTTACTGGTAGCCAGGAAGATGATCCACTCACTGAACTGGTCTGGTGCCTCCGGATCTATTAAATTGATCAGACACTGAATATCCTGCTTATAAGGGTACAGCGCCTCCCGGTATACCCGTCCCATAGGTGAAATGGAGACGCCCTGAAAGGTCTGGACTGCCAGATCCTTTAATAGCCGGTCCGCCGCCTTCCACGCAAGAGCCGACAACTCCCCGTCACAAAAATCAACCACATTTAAGATAGCAGCAAAGGTGATAGGGGTGTAGCCGCCGCTGTGGAATTCATCGAAGCCCTCTCTTTCTGTCTGAACCATCCAGTCACGGATTCTCTGCCGCGCAGTCTCCTTCATCTCCCGTCCGGTCTTTCCGGAACGGATAAATAATTCCTCCGGATAAATGTCGCCTGCCACATAAGCGCTGACAAAAAACATCAGGGAATGATTCTCACTCCAGAAGCACATACCGTCACTGCCCGCCTCATCCATCCAGTAGCGGTAGTTTATCATGACTTCTTTGCACCGTGCCGCCATGGCTTCATTCATGGGATACAGCTTCATAAAACGGACCATGGCGCAGGTAAGAAAGTCTGAACAGTCCCGTCTGCTTTCAATCTGGTCAAAAGACTTATATATCTCCCGCTCATCTTCCGGATCCACTCTGCCTGAGGCGAAACGTGCCAGAATCGGATACATGGAAAAGCTTTCCGAATCTCCCCTTGGAATCTGTTTCACACCGGCAATTCTCTCAAAGACGCGGCTTTTGTTCTCTTCCGGGTCTACGTTTTCTCCCTTTTGAATGGTCAGCAGCTCCTGTCGTTCAAAGCTTCTTGACAGGGTCTGGCCTGATACGGTAACCACAACCTTCAGATAGGGCTTATCCGGTGCCAGAGCCAGCTCTGTCTCTCCCCTCAGCGTTATCCCGGAATAACGGTTACGGTACTCCGTAAAATCCACCGGCCTGGCATCGTAGATCAGGCGGCTTCCTTCCGGCGCCGGAGCGGGAAATACCATTGTTTTTTCTCTGATCATGATTCCTGACAGCCAGTCTGCTGCTTTCGAACAGAGTGCGGCCTTCTCTGCATCCGGCAGCATCACTGAGAGCATTTCCCTTTCCTGCCCCGGAATCTGGATTCCAAACAGGGTTCTCGTGTCCCGGACGCCTAAGTTCACCAGCCTGATATAGATGGTATTGTCCCCCTTTTTTAAAGGCAGCTTCATGATCTTCCGGCTGATGGGTTTGTATACGGGAGTCTCAATTCCCCCCATAAACACCCCATTCACCCAGAGATCCACCGCAGCGTAGCTCCAGAGCCAGACCTCCGCCTCCATCTCCTCCCGGGCATTCAGTATCGTAGCAGCGTGAAGCTCCACCCTGGTCAGCAGCGGATAGAAGGAAGACCGGTCCACAAACCAGCTTCCATACGTGTACTCGTACTCCCATGGCAGCCCCAGGGCGCTCAAAGCCCCCAGAACGATGGGGCTAGCCGGCATAACCGGATCGTGATCCGCTGCCTCGGACCGCATCATTTTTTCACAGGCAAGCTGATTTTTATCCGCCGCACTGCTGGAGAAGTCCGTCTCTTTTCTCCCGCTCACCAGATAATTTGTAATAAAGCCATATTCATTTAACTGATATTTCATGTTTTCTCTCCTCTTTTCCTCTCTATCACGCCCTGGTACAGCATTGCATAAATAACTGAGTAATAGCGCCTGATATTACTTAGGAATTTATGCAACGCTGTACTAGCTTATCCCTTCACCGCTCCGGCGGTCATACCGCCCATGAACTGTCTGCTGGCAAACAGATATACCAGAATGATCGGTATCACCGCTATGGCAGATCCGGCAAACAGAATGTTCCATGCCGCCGCACCGTCTCCTGCATTCTGAAGAGCTACGACGCCTACCGTCAAGGGCCGCAGTTTTTCATTGGTCATGGTAAAAATCAGGGGCAGAATATATTCATTCCAGCCTCCGCGGAAGGACAGCAGCGCAACGCTGGCCAGCGCCGGCTTTAATATCGGAAGAATAACCCGGCTGTAGATACCGAAGAAGCTGCAGCCGTCCATCTTGGCTGCTTCGTCCAGTTCCTTCGGCACGCTGTTCATAAAACCATGGATCAGGAACACATAGGTGGCCTGACCACCTCCTGCCGAAATCAGGATTATGGAAAGCATGGATTTATTCATATTCAGCTTAACTGCCAGTTCAAACAGCGGACGCAGGGAAGCACTGCCCACATTAATAAACATAAACATGACCATCGCATTGTAGATCAGGCTTTTGAAACGAAAATCCCGCCTTGAAAATACGTATCCCGCCATACTGCTGACTGCCAGAGAGACGAACATGACACCGAAGCTCAATACGAGGCTGTTTACGGTATACCGGGAAAAATTCCCCATGTTCCACGCCTGAATGTAGTTATCAAGAACGAATTTCTCAGGAAGAATATTTAACCCGCCGCTTACAAGCTCACTGTTGGTCTTAAAAGATCCAAGAATAATATAAACCACCGGATAGACCGTCAAGGCGGCCAGAACCAACAACAGAATGAAAATCACCGCATTGATCATTTTCGTCTTTTTGGATTCCACTGCATGAATTGTTTTTTCTCTTGCCATCACCGCTCCCCCCTTCTATGATATTTCATCCATCTTTTTGCTGAATTTTAAGTAAACAATCGTGATGAGGCCCACGATCACGGCCGAAATAATACTCAAAACAGAACCATAGCCGATCTGGAGCTGAGAGGCCTTGCCGGAAGTCCCGAATACCATTTCAAATATGTAAGAGAACATTACGTGGGTACGGTTATTGGGGCCGCCGCCAGTGAGTACCAGGATGGACTGGTAATCCTTAAATGCCGTGGTGATGGCCAGCATAATGACCACCTTCAGCACGGGCCCCAGCATGGGAAGCGTGATACGGAAGAAGGTCTGCACTCCATTTGCCCCATCGATCTGGGCACTCTCATAGACATCCGCAGGAATTCCGGTCAATCCCGAGATCAACAGTATCATATAGTTGCCGAAGGCCCCCCAGATAGCCACGATGACCACCGCTGCCATGGCGGTCCTGGAGCTTCCGAGCCAGTCAACAGGGGCTCCAATAACGCCCGCTGCCTGAAGATAACCGTTTAGCACCCCGTTGTAGGTGGCAAATATGAAGTACCAGATCAGGCTGTATACCGCAGAACTGATGACTGTAGGCAGGAAAAATATTCCCTGAAACAACCCGCTCCCAAACCGTTTTCTCTGAAGCAGAACGGCGGTCACCAGGGAAAGGGGAATCACAAACAGCAGCTTCATAACCGCGTATTCAAAGGTATGCAGGACGCTGTTCCAGTATATCTTATCCGTAAGCACCCGTTTAAAATTGTCCAGACCGACAAAATATGCCTTGAATCCGTTATAATCATAAAACACGTACCGGATCAGCCAGAGAAATGGATACACGGACATGACCAGAATAAAAAAGATGGTCGGAAGCAGCATAATCCACATGGTAATGTCACCTTTTTGCCAGCTCTTTTTCATCCGCTGTCCGAATGATTTTTTCGTATTCATAACCTTTACTCCTTCCAAATGGAAACCGGCTGCTGCAACAGTCTATTTGCAGCAGCCGGCTCCTTTCAATTTACTGAGTTTTTATTAATTGTCCAGATACTCTATGGTTCCGTCTCCCGGATGAAGAGGATCGTAATCCTTAATCACGAGCCGTTTTGTCTTACCCATCTTTACTTCTTTATCGAGAGCAGCGTTATACGTCTTATTTAAATTATCAATCGTCTCATCAATGTCTGGACCGCCCTGCAGACAAGCATTCCACAACGCATCGCGGTAATTCTCTCCCTCCGGTGTTACCGACGGTGCTACCGGAAGTACCGCTTCATAATCTGCGCCGGTAAAGTCTGCCATGCGGCCGATCTTGGATTTATCGATTTTTTCATCCATATACTGAGAAATCGGAAGAGAGTAGCCGTTCTCAAAGTATCCCTTTAAAACTTCCTCTGATCCAAAGTATTCGATCACCTCCCATGCCTCCTGCGGATGCTCCGTAAACGCGCTCATCAGCCAGCCGGTATTGGGGTTGGCATATTCGCAGCCTTCGATCCTGCCGTTTAATGTGGGAAGGTCTGCTACCGCCCATTCAATCTGTGCCGGAAACTGCTCCGTCAGCACGGTTGCTTCCTGGGAAGCATTTGCGTGGATTGCCGCGTGCCCCTCGGAAAACTGTACACGGGCCGGATCAATCTTCATGGATGCCGATCCGGGGAAGACACTGTTTTCCTCAAACATCTGGCGGGTCACTTCCAGCCATGGCTTAAAGCCTGTAAAATCAAAGGTCCCCGTCTTATAGTCGTAAGGTGTGACACCGCTCATCTCCGCAGAGTGTTCCAGCCAGCGCTCGAACGGACCGCTCATACCGGGGAATATGATTCCATAGTACTCTCCGTTTCCCGCCTCTGTGATCTTCTTAACCAGTTCAGGAAGCTCGCCGATAGATTTGGGGATTTCCAGGCCCAGCCCGTCAAATATTTCCTTGTTGTAAATAAATCTGGAACCGCTTCTCTTCCCGCATGGAACCCAGTAGATCTCATCCCCCATCACATTGGCCCCTTCGTATAAGTGGTCATCTACTTCATTAATCGTTCTGAATTCATCGGTTATAAAATCATTGATGGGCTGTACGATTCCGTTATCCACGAAATTCTTAAAATCCGTGATGTTCACCTGAGTAAATATATCGGGTGACTGCCCGGAATTGGCGGCCATACTCAGTAAATTCACGTAGTTTTCCGTCTGTACCACATATTCAATCTCAATATGGTCATTCGTGTTATTGAACTCCTCGACTATCTTATTCATATAATCCAGGTCATGGCGGTTCTCTGTCCATACAGTAATCTTAACTCGGTCTCCGGAAGCCGCACTGCTTCCTGCCTCATTTGCCCCGGTCCCCTCTGCCGCCAAGGCTCCAGATGTAATATCTGCTGTATTCTCTTTCGTTTCCCCCTGTGAGCATGCCGTAAGAGCTGAAACAGCCATTAATCCCGCCAGACTCAGCGCCGCTATCTTCTTTCCTTTTCTCATAGTTTTTACTCCCTTTCCGTTTGCTTTGTAATCTGTTTGTTTTGTACTGTTTTTGTTTGTCTGTGCTCACATATTACTGCATATTTTCTATAACTCACATGGCATTTTTTACTGTCTATGCGGCATTTTTTTCGAACTGTACAAATCTCACGCCAATTTATTGCTTTCCATTATTCACAATGCTATAATGGCCTTGCTTTAAAATTTTAACCTTGTTTTGAGGAGAATCCTATGAATTCGATATCAGCTATCACCCTTCTCATCGTGGATGACGAGGCCGAGATCCGTACCGGACTTCGCAGCATCATTCCCTGGGAAGATTATTCTGTCACTGTCATCGGGACAGCTGCAAGCGGTGCAGAGGCGCTTGACAAGATACGTTATTATGAACCGAATATTGTAATCACCGACATTCAGATGCCTGGAATGAATGGACTGGAGCTTGTCCGCCGGGCCAGGGAGGAACAGTTTGAGTGCTCCTTCATTATCTTAAGCGGTTACGATGATTTTGAGTACGCAAGAACTGCCATCCGGTACGGCATTGAAGATTATCTTCTGAAACCGATCTCCATAAAGGAACTGACCAATCTGATCTGTAAGCTGAAAGAATCTATTGTGGATAAAAGAAATCTACATACCGATCAATTATCAACACTTCACAAATTGAGGAAAGCCGAAGTATCGCTTCACAGGCAGAACCTGATTCCCCAGCTGTTAAGAGGGGAGCTGGCAGAGGAAGAGCTGGGAAGTATTTCTTCCAAATACGGACTGCTCATCCGAAACACACAATCCTGCGTGGTACTGATCCAGACGTTCCGAACCCGCTTCGATCCGGATGAGAATGTGGAGCTGAATCAAAGTCTCGTTGCATTAAAGAAAATCCTGGAGAATGAACTGTCTGACAGTCCCGTTCTCATCTCCGAATATCCGCCGGATGGACTGATTCTCGTTGTCAATCTGCCTTTTCATCATCACACGCAGGAGTCTCTTTCAAAACTGCTGAACCGCTGTCTGGCCTCCTGGCGAGGGGATAATCTGGCGGCTGCCATCGGAAAACCGGTACCATCACTGTCCGAAATTCCCGCCTCGTACCAGAATGCCCGACAGGCCATCACATGGCATATCTATCCGGAAGCCGGTCTTGTCATAGAACCGGAAGTGACAAACTGCCTTCCGCCGCCGGTCATCATGCCCGGCGATGATATCCTTCAGGCAGTTTTAAGAAATGATCCGAAGGACATCCGGCTGCAGTTTACCTCTTATTTTGACAGCCTTATCACCGCCCCGCTCCCGCCGCCCTCTTATCTCTACAGTATGTGCAATTATATCATCATTACAATTCAAAGCCAGCTGGCTGATTATCTGGGCGGCCCCCCGATCAGCTTTACCGGCAACTCCTATGCCGCGCTGTCGAATCTCTCTTCCCTGGAAGAGGTCAGAAGCTGGATGTGTGAGATTTTAAACGGTTTTGCCAACGAACTCGCCGTCAGCCGGGCCACCAAGAACGAGCCTCTGATTGAAAAGGCCATCGCCTACCTCCATGCCAATCTGCTTAAGAATCCGCATACGGAGGAGGTCTGCAGTTATCTGGGCTTAAGCAAAAGCTACTTCAGCACCTATTTTAAAAATAAGACCTCTTTAAATTTCCGTGATTATCTGCTGGATTTAAAAATCAGTTACGCCCAGGAACAGTTAAAACACCCTGATATTACAGCAGGCGATGTGGCAATCCTTCTCGGATACGAGGATTACCGGTCTTTCAGCCGCGCATTTAAAACACGTACCGGCCTGACGCCTTCCGATTATCAGAAGCAGTATACCGGAGAAGGAAGGCGCTGACTATGAGAAACTGGTTTTCTAATCTAAAATTTCGGTACAAGCTGCTGATCGGCATGATCGCCATCACCACGGCAGCCCTGCTGCTGATCAGCCAGCTGTCCTATTCCTATTTTTACAAGCGAAACACCAGGGAGGTTCTGAAAAAAGCAGAACAATCGGTGGAAACTGCCGGCGCCGTACTTTCCTCTCAGTTTCAGTCCCTCTCCGCCGCTACGAACAATCTTCTGGTAAGAAAGCCGTTTCCCGATATGATTGCCGATATTGCCAATAACAGCTTCGACGGTTACTCCGGTTATTATCAGGCGGCTTCCGATGAGATGGCTTCCTTCTTCCAAAACCATGCCCAGGTCAACAACATTCTGATCTGCGGAGAAAATGGCTTTCTTTTCAGTCCCTATTCTCTCGGATTCGGCGGCAGCTTTGAAACGCTTTTTACAGAAAACATTTGGGAATATCCTCTTATTACCGTATTTCCAACCCGTCAGAATTTACTGTTCCGGCAGGGAGGCGCTATCCCCGTCTCCTATCCGGTCTCCTACAGCAGGGGAACCGGCACCTTTGCATACCGCGATACGGAAGGCAAATATAAGGCGCGGGTCATTATTTTGATGGATACGGGACAGATCCGGTCATACTTTGACCAGATGTCCAACGGCTATACTTACTGCATGTATCTGGCCGACTCCAGTGGAATTCCCCTGGATATACAGGAAGAGACGTATCCCGATGCCTTTGGGACCAGTCTGGAAGCATTGGTAGCACAGACGGATAATCTCCGCGGAGAGCATCTGGCCATAGACCGGGACGAGCTGGTGGTTTCAACGGCTGCTATCCGTTTTTGTGATCTTAAGGTAGTCCATATCAGCCGAAAATCCGCACTCACCGGCGATATTCAGGAATTCCGGTCTTTCTTTTTTATGGTATGGCTATTCTGTTCTGCCGCAGCAGCCCTGCTGGCCTTCGGCCTGTCCCATTTCCTGACAAGGGATATTAAAACGCTGGGAGATATTATTGCTCAAATCAACCGCCGTTCCTACCAGACAAAGGTCGTATTTCCCCGCTCTGATGAGATCAGCCTGCTGGGAATACAATTGAACCAGATGTATGATACGATTCAGCTCCAGTTACTGCAGATTAAAGAAGAGGAACAGAAAAAAGCCAGGGCGGAGATTCAGATGATGTCGGAACAGATCAATCCGCACTTTCTGTATAATACACTGGAATGTATTCATTTTCAAATATTAAACGGACACTCCGATACGGCGGGAAGTATGCTGGAAAGCCTGGGACGCTATCTGCGGATCACGTTAAGTGTGGGGCAAACCTTCATTTCTGCTGAAAAGGAGGCAGAACACGTGACCTCCTACATGGAGATCATGAACCGTCATTCCAGGGAGGGCGTTCATTTTACCTGTCATATCGATTCGCATCTGAAAAACTGCAAAATTATGAAGGTACTTCTTCAGCCGCTTGCTGAGAACTGCTTAAAGCACGGCTTTGGAAACATGAGTCTGGAGACATGGCCTGTTGCACCGCAGATCACAATATCCATCACCTTAGATCAGACTCACACCCACATAATCATTGAGGTGTCCGACAACGGGAAAGGGATTGATATCCCCAAAGCCACAGCCTGTCTGACCGAGGAACAGCCGGAAGGCAGAGATCACTTTGGTCTGAACAATATTTATCGCAGACTCATGGCGTGCTACGGCACAGAAGCCAATATATCCTTTGTCAGTATTCCTTATTTGAAGAACAGCGTCATCGTTGCTATTCCGTATGACAGGAATGAATTTTCAAACACACCCTAATGCACAAAAATCCCCCCGGGTCTGTCGAGACCAGGGGGGGATATAGAAGTCTGTTCCTAATTCTAAGATCGTGTGAAACGCTGTAAATATTGCAAGAGTTCGGAACCGCTCTGTCCATTCATTTTATTCAATATTTAATTCAGATATTTCCTAAGTGTCTCTCTCACCGCACCGGCTCCGGCTATTTCCTCCAGGAACATCGCTTCTGCCAGGCTGCCAATCCCGGCGTCATACAAATTAACACCAAAAATATTCTCATTGGAAAGAATCGGCTTCAGCTGCCCTGCATACGTCTCCGGCTTTCCCGCCTCAACGCCCTGCAGCCAGCCTTTCAGTTCCGGAACCATCGGATCAGCCGAGAGCTCAAACGGGTTCAGCTCATCATCTACAGCCAGCAGATAACGACACCATCCGGCAATCGCCAGCGGAATAAAGGTCAGCTTCTTCGCGTCGCCGTACCGTTCCACATACGATTTGATCGTCTCGCCGTACCGGATTCCCACCTTCTGGGAGGTGTCACTTGCGATTCTCTGCGGCGCATCCGGGATAAATGGATTCGGAAGCCTGTCATAGATGACTTCGTTCACAAAAGCCTCCGGGGAAAGAATCTTCGGATCGGTCACCACCGGCATACCTTCTGTCAAACCGATTTTCTCCACCAGCGCCCTGAGCTCGGGATCCTTCATCTCCTCCGCGATCGAGGTGTAGCCGAGAATACAGCCGTATACAGCCAGCGCCGTGTGCAGCGGATTTAAGCAGGTGGTTACCTTCATGCGCTCCACCCTGTTTACCGTATCTCTGTCTGTCATATAGACTCCCGCTTTTTCAAGCGCCAGCCTTCCTGCCGGGAACTTATCCTCAATCACCAGATACTGCGGCCCCTCCGCATTGACAAACGGTGCGATATACGTCCTCTTAGACGTGATCACCGGCTGCATGGCGGCGACTCCGTCGGCCTCCAGCTGCTCCGCCAGGGAAGCGCTTGGTCTTGGCGTAATCTTATCGATCATGGACCAGGGGAACGCGATCTTTTCTTCGTTCTTTAAATATTCCAGGAAACCATCGTCCGCAAAGCCTTTTTTCTTCCATTCCTCCGCCATGGTGAGAATGGAATTTTGAAGCTTCTCTCCGTTATGGGAGCAGTTGTCCATGCTGACAACGGCCAGCGGCGCGGCGCCCTGTCTGTACCGTTCCAGTAAAAGGGCGCAGACGACAGCCATGGCGCCGGCCGGATGCTCCGGTCCATTGTCGATATCGCTCTGAACGAATGGGAAATACGTCCCATCCGCCCCCTTCAGTGCATAGCCCTTTTCCGTGATGGTGAAGGATACCATCTGAAGAGATGGGCTTATAAAGATGGTGCGCAGGCGTTCCCATTCCTGTGCATCAGCGGAATCCGCCTTCACGCCTTCCGCGATCGAAGCGATCACCTTTTTCTCCGTGCTCCCGTCCGCCTTTAAGGTAATTAAAAGGGCCAGATCGTCGAACGGCTCATAGATCTTGTCCATGATGTCAAAATCAAAGGTTTCCGCCGCGATGATCCCCGTGTCGGCAAGTCCTTCCTCCAGAAGCGCATCCTGAAGACCCGCAATGAAGCCGCGGAAGATATTACCCGCGCCGAAATGAACCCAGCCCGGCGCCTCTTTTGTCTTTTTTACCATTGCCGCCCGGTCATAGGAGGGAATCTCAATCCCCGCCTTCTCCCATGCCTGTCTTTCCTGTAATCCTGTATCTGTTAAATTCATCTTTACACCTCTTTCATTTATTCCCGCGAATAACGAGCCAAGTACCATTCCTGCATGAGCATCTGGCGATAGCCTGCACCGCTTTATCGGGTACTGCCGGGAGACACCAGGGTCAAATACCCCATTGCCTGCGGCGGGGTGGTTACCCCTCGCGCAATGCAGTGCTGACCAGAAAATCCTCGGCAAAGCCGTCGTTCTTCCGTTTTTCCTCCGCCTCGCCGCTGGTAAACAGCTCCGCGTATTTCTCTACCAGGAACCGCTCCTCGTTCACCATTTTATTCAAATGAAGGGCCAGCTGCCGGTGCATCCGTTCTTCGTCACGCTCCAGGACGGCCTCCATCAGCTCTTTGTGCTGCCGCACCACTCCGTCGCTGATTCCGGTCTCTGTCAGGGAAAGCAGCCGGATACGGCGGTAATCGCCTGAGTTCGCATGGATGATGTGAGCGCAGGTATCCCGGTTTACTGCCTGGTAAAATACGGAGTGAAACACGATATCCTCCTCCAGAAATCCGCGGCAGTCCCTGTCCTTCACGATTATTTCCTGCCGGTCCAGAGACGCCTTTAAAGCCGCGGCAGCCTCCGAAGCCCGGTCATGGTCATTCAAAGCCATGAATTCCAGCATTACCTGTTCTTCCACACAGCTTCTCAAAAAACGTTCATTGTCGGCCCTCTGGAAATCGATCTTCGATACCATCGTTCCCTTCTGCGGCAGAAATGTGATGAGGCCCTCCTTGGAAAGCCGGATCAGCGCTTCCCTGACCGGGGTTCGCCCCGTCCCGTACGCATCACAGACGTCTTTTATGCTGAAAACCAGGCCGGGTCTCAGCTTTAAATCCAGGATATCCGTTCTGAGCACGTCATACATAAGGTCTTCCCGGCTACCCATTCTTCCTGATCGCTTCCCATAAGCCCTGTAAATACATCGCGCCCAATGCACGGTCGTACAGGCCGTAGCCAGGCATCGCATCCTCGCCCCAGATGGCACGGCCGTGATCCGGACGTATACAGCCGTCAAAGCCGGTGTCGTAAAGCGTCTTCATGATTTTATACATATCCATGGAGCCGTCGGAAGACAGATGCGCGGCCTCCTCGAAGTCCCGGTCGGAATTGTATTTTAAGTTCCTGACATGGGCAAAGGCTATTCTTCCCTTTGCTGCCTCGATGATGCCCGGAATATCATTATTCTGATTGGAGCCCAGGGATCCGGTGCAGAGCGTCAGACCGTTGTACGGCTTATCGACTGCCTTTAAGAATTTTTCAATGTGAGCCTTATCCGTAATGATTCTCGGAAGTCCAAATATCGGCCACGCCGGATCGTCCGGATGGATTCCCATGCGGATGTCGTATTTCTCGCAGACCGGCCCGATGGCTTCCAGGAAATAAACGAGATTGGAGAACAGCTTCTCCTCATCGACATCCCGGTACATCGCAAATAAATCTGCCAGCCTGCCCATACGCTCCGGTTCCCATCCCGGCATGACATAACCGGCTGACATGGCTTCGATGGATTCCCTCATATGCTCCGGGTCAATCTTGTCGATGATATCCTGATTGTAAGCGAGAACCGTGGAGCCGTCCGCCCTCTTTCTGGCCAGTTCGGAACGGGTCCAGTCAAACACAGGCATAAAGTTATAACACACCATATGGATGTCTTCCTCGCCCAGGCGTTCCAGCGTCGTGATGTAGTTGTCAATGCAGCGGTCTCTGTCCTTTGCCCCTGTCTTGATGTCGTCATGGACGTTGACCGATTCGATTCCAAGAATGGAAAGCCCCGCATCCTCGACGGTCTTCTTTAAGCTTCTGATTTCTTCCCTATCCCAGACCTCTCCCGGCTGTGTTCCGTAGAGTGTCGTGATGACGCCTCTCACGCCCGGAATCTGACGGATCTGTTCCAGAGTTACGGTGTCATAGCCTGGTCCATACCAGCGAAGTGACATATTCATATGATTTTCCTCCTGATGATAAATAAGATTGGTTTACAGCTTCCACTATACTAATATATTAGTACTAATATATTAGTTTGTACAGAGGATTTTTAACGGAATTCCACCTGTTTTTTTATGAAATATGTCTAAATAGCTTTCGCCAATTGCCCGCCGGATATGTATAGAAGCTTGTTTTTCAGGAATTTTATACGTTTTACTGCAAAAGCCGCTCAATGCGGGAGCCGGGCTGCTTATCTCTCACGGCACCATCACCAGAAATCCAAACAGCCCCTTAAAATGGCTGATAAAAAGCAGACTCTCCGGCAGTGTTACTTTATCATAGATCCACTGGATCAGTTCCGGGGCCTTTCGTAAAGAAATTATTATGCGCATTTTTCACAAAATTTCTAAAAAATGAATTTTCTTCTTACATCCGCATTGTCCGATCGGTTATAATGATTCACAGCGGAAAAATCTTACCATTTCCGTTTTATCCATGCGTGTTTAATCAGAATAGATGTAAATCCAGCAATAACTGCGTGTAATCTATAAGCGGGAATCTTCCGCTTTGATTGCGCGCAGTTTTTATTCATAAGGAGTGATTATCTATGACAGAGACAAAACGAGATGCAAACGCTTATCTTGCATCAGAACCCATCGGCAGGCTGCTGCTGAAATTTTCAGTTCCCTGCGTACTTTCCATGCTGGTCAGCGCCCTCTATAACATTGTGGACCAGATCTTTATCGGGCAGAGCGTCGGTTACCTCGGAAATGCGGCAACTAATGTCGTCTATCCGTTCACCGTGGCTGCTCTGGCCCTGGCCCTGCTGGTTGGGGATGGAAGCGCAGCCAAATTAAGCCTCTCCCTCGGAAGCGGCGACAAGGAAACCAGCCACAAATGCATCGGCAATGGAATTCTGGCCACTGTAATCATCGGCCTCCTGCTGACCGTGACCGGCTTTCTGTTTACGGATCAGATTCTCCGCCTGTTTGGAGTGACGGAGGCCAGCTATCCCTATGCCAGAGAATACATGGAGGTCATTCTGCTCGGAATCCCCTTCTATATTTTCGCCTCCGGCATGAATGCGGCGATCCGGGCTGACGGCTCCCCCGCTTATTCCATGTTCTCCACCGTAATCGGTGCCGTGCTGAACCTGATTCTGGACCCTGTCGCCATCTTCGTATTTCACATGGGGGTGCGGGGCGCAGCCATCGCCACCGTCATTGGTCAGGTGGTTTCCTGCTTCGTCACCATCCTCTATTTCCGGAAGCCGAAATCCTTTCGCTTCTCGAAGGCCAGTTTTCTTCCGGCTGGCCGGCTGCTGGGGCAGATCGGCCAGCTGGGCATCTCCAGCTTTATCACGCAGATTGCCATTGTCATCGTTATGAGTGTGTCCAACAACATGATCGGGCTCAAGGGGCCCCAGTCCATTTACGGGGCCGATATTCCCCTTTCCGTTGTAGGGATCGTTATGAAGGTCTTTGGCATCGTCATCGCATTTTCCGTGGGTATCGCGGTCGGCGGCCAGCCTATCGCCGGATATAATTACGGGGCCGGTAATTTTAAACGGGTCTTCGATACGTATCGCCATATCATCGCCGCCAATGCGGTGATCGGCATCATTGCCACACTGCTCTTCGAATTCTGTCCGCAGGTCATTGTCAGCCTGTTCGGCAGTGAAAGCGGTCTGTATAATGAATACGCAAATATGTGCTTCCGTATTTTCCTGGGAGGCATCCTGCTCTGCTGCGTACAGAAGGCCAGCAGTATTTTCCTGCAGTCGATCGGAAAACCGGTGAAGGCGACTGTCCTTTCCCTGTCCAGAGACGTCGTCTTCCTGGTTCCGGGCGTCATCCTGCTCTCGATGGCCTTCGGCGTCACGGGAATGCTGTGGGCGGCCCCCATTGCCGATGTGCTTTCTCTGATTCTTACAATTATTCTTGTCTCACACGAATATAAATGTTTAAAGCGAATGGAGGTCAGAACACATGAATAATCGAATCATCACCATCAGCCGGGAATTCGGCAGCGGCGGACGTACCATAGGAAAAATGGCGGCTGAAAAACTGGGAATCCCCTACTACGACAAGGATCTGGTCAAGAAAGTGGCCGTGGAGACGGGCTTTGATGAATCCTATATCGAGAAACAGGGCGAGGATGCTCCCTCGAAAAGCATCTTCGGATACGCCTTTGCCGCCAGAGGAATGAATGGAGCCATGAACGGGATGTCGGCCGACGATTTCCTTTGGGTAATCCAGAGAAATGTCATTCTGGACCTGGCGGAAAAAGGCCCCTGCGTCATCGTTGGAAGGTGTGCAGACTATATTTTAAAGGAACGGACGGACTGCCTCAATGTCTTCGTTCACGCCGCAGCCGAAACACGGGCCGAACGCATTGTCCGCCTTTACGGGGAAACGGAAAAAAGTCCTGCAAAACGTCTGGAGGAAAAGGATAAGAAGAGAGAAGTCTATTACAAATACTACACCGGGCAGGTATGGGGCATGGCAAAAAATTACGCCATCTCCCTGGACAGCGGAAAGCTGGGCCTGGACCGGTGTGTGGAGCTCATTACCGGGCTCACGAAGCTCCGCCAGGAGAACGCAAAAGGGTAATACACCGGAGCACTGCAACCGGCACAGAACAGAAGAAGCCGCTGTATCAGTATTTTTATCTGCTGATACAGCGGCTTCTTCTTCGGTTAAACTGACCTTCCAAGCACTTCTGCCTGGCTTAAATATTCGCTTTCCTTTATCTCCTCACGGCTTCCGCAGCCGAGAGCCAGGACACTTCCCGCATTTTCCCAGCGAAGATAGCGGCACATCACATCAAATGTGGCGCTTATTCCTTCCATGGCCCAGTCCTCTCTGTCGGCTCCTGCCGCGAGCAAATAGGCCATTTTGGCTTCCGCCCTCAGTTCGGAGTTCATGGCGTAGAAGCGGTCAATCACCTTCTTGATCTGCGAGGTAAAGCCAAAGTAATAGAGCGGAGTCACAAATACGATCGCATCTGCGTCGGAGAGCATCGGGTATGCGTCCGCCATATCGTCATTGTGGACGCAGATTCCGTTATTCTTCCTGCAGTAATTACAGCCCAGACAGGATTTAATATCCATATGGGCCGCGTCAATCTCCTGGACAACATGGCCAGCAGCCCGTGCTCCCTCCTCGAATTTCTTCGCCAGCAGCGATGTGGTGCCTTTTTCATGAGGACTTCCCTTAATGATAAGTACGTTCATGCAATTCCTCCCTCTTCGGTTTGATCACGGAAATTCACGCAATACTTATCTTCATCTTACCGCCGGACAGACGTTAAGTCAATAGATCTTCCATCAGCTTCATGTTCTTTATCCCCTTTTTCAGACAGGGCCTACTCACCCTACGCTTCCAAATACACCCTGAGATTCCGGATGTCCGGTTTTGCACGAAGCCGCCTCAAGGCTCTGGCTTCAATCTGGCGTATCCGCTCGCGCGTCACATGGTACTCCTTTCCCACTTCCTCCAGCGTCCAGATCCGCCCATCCACAAAACCAAAACGCAGCTTTAAAATCTCCTGCTCCCGCTTGCTTAAATGGCCCAGGGCTTTCTCCACCTGATCGTGAATAATGCCTGCCTCCACCTGCTCATACTGTTCCGGCGCAGACTTGTCCGACAGAAAATCGATGACCTGGCCATCTCCCTCCTCTCCCACGGGCGCATCCAAAGAGACGGTATCCCCATAAAGCTGAAGGATATTTTCCACCTTCTTCTCCGGGATTTCCAGCATAGCGGCAAGCTCACGCGGCTCCGGATTCCTGCCGTTTTCCGATAAGAACTGTCTGGAGGCCTTCGTTAAGCGCCCCATCAGTTCCTTCGTATGGACGGGAAGACGGATGGTGCGCGCCTGGTCGGCAATCGCTCTGGTAATGGACTGGCGAATCCACCACATGGCATAGGTGCTGAACTTATAGCCCCTGTGGCAGTCGAATTTCTCCACCGCCTTCACCAGGCCAATGTTCCCTTCCTGAATCAGGTCCAGGAAGGACATACCGCTGCCCTTCACATATCGTCTGGCAACGCTGACCACCAGACGGAGATTGGCGCGCACCATGCGGTCTCTCGCGTCGTCATCTCCCTGCTCTACCTTCAGGGCGAGTTCCGTCTCCTCCTCCGGGCTCAGAAGCCGCACGCCTCCTATTTCTTTCAAATAGATATGGACGGAGTCCTCATGGAGATATTCGTCCTCCTCGCTAAACGCAGGCAGCTCCGATCCTTCGTCTACGAAATCGAAAGATTCCGCCTCTTCCAGCCGGCAGTCCGCCAGAGCTTCTGCAAAGCAGTCGTCTGGCGACGCTGCCTGTTCTTCCGTGAGTATTTCCCTGAGTTCTGCTGTGTGTTCTACTGTGCATTCTTCCAGATGTTCTGTGTGTTTCTCCGCATTTACTGCTTCATGTTTTTCAGGACTATCCAATTTACGGCCGCCTCCTCTCTTCTCTGATACAGTCGTACCTGGTCTTTAAGCGGATTCCATTTCCCTTACTCTCCGGCCGATCAGCTCTTCCACCTGATCTTTTTCCACTCCGAGAGCCGCAGCAAATTCGCCGTATAAGAAATCTTCCGCCAGTTTGAGATATAAGTCGTCGCGCGCTGTATTCTTCCGTCCCTCTGCCAAACGTTTCTGCTTCTTTAAATACAGGGTCTTGATAATCTGCATCCAGCCCATACAGTCATTCTGCTTCATGATTTCCTTGTATTTTTCCTCACGCCGTTTTTCATCCAGGACCCAAACAGTTTCCACCTGCGGAATCCTGTCAATCAGTTCCAGCGCATCTTCCCTTGTAATCGCTCTGCGCAGGGAGCTTTTTTCGTTATCCACCGGCGTATAAATGGTATTTTTCTGTGCATAGAGCGGTTCCAGCGTGTAATAAAGCCGTCCCCGTTCCGCAATGCTGAGATCCAGAGGACCGATCGCTTTTATCACACAGATTCCATGATTTCCAAATACAACATGATCATTTACCGAAAACATAGTTTCCCTCCTGAAATTAAAATAGATGCTTTGGAATCTCATTGATTCCAAAGCATCAACGTTTGTTACTGCAGGTATCCGTCCGTACTGTAGGAGTTATACTGCTTCCTGATCTTCACCACCAGGGAGCCGTCCGCTTCCTTTGTCTTCTCTTCAATGACATATTTGACACTGCTCTTTTCCAGCTTTTTGCAAAAGATGGTAAAATCCTGCTCCGGATCAGCCTCCTTCGTCGTATCAAATCTCATGGTCTGCAGTAAACATGCGCTTACAATTCGTCTCATGTTAAAACCTCCCTTTCCTATAGGTTTATTTTAACATTTTGGAAAATAAATTGTCAGCGTTTTTTTACCGTCCGGGAAAAGTTTGTTAAAAACTATCCATTCACAATCGCCTGTATATTGTGCAGATTTACTATGGTTTTACAGTGTCTGGCCAGCTTCCCGGCCATGCATCCGCCGACCGTGTCCCCTGCCTCTGCAGCCTCGTTCACGCTCCGGGCCTTCCCAGCCATCCAACAGCTTATCCAGCAATTCCGCCAGTGTCTTCTTCTCCTCACCGCTCAAACAGGAAAAAAGTCCGGACGTCATATCTCCGCGTTCCTCTTCCAGTCTGGAGGCTGCCTCCGTTCCCGCTTCCGTCAGTTTTACCTCCATCTGCCGCCGGTCATTCTCACTCTGGCTCCTCTCAATGAATCCGTCCGCTTCCACTTTATTTAAAATCTCGCTCAGTGATCCGGACCGCACCTCCAGAATATCCTGAAGCTCCCGCTGGGTAATGGTTCCACGCTCTAAAAGCACAGATAAGATTCTGGCCTGCCCCACTTTCTGCCCCATATTATAATGAAGGAAATGGCCGCAGGCGCGCAGCTGGCCCTGAAGCTTTTCTTCTATTACAAAGCCGTGACGGCGCTCTCCCATTTCACAGTTCCTTCCATGGGCTTCCATGGATCTGCCTCTTCTGTGTTCCCCCAGTTCTCTCCTGCCGCCATGATTCAGCCGCCCCTCACCCTGGTGGTGGTTATGCTCACTCTCGTTTCGATTGCTTCGCTCGCTTCCGCCATTGTCTTCATTACGGAAGTACGCCCTCCCTTTTCCGCACTGCAGCGCTCCGGCCTCGCATTGATTTGGACAGCATGGGCATGTTGTTTTATTTTCATCCATATAGAAATCCTCCTGTTTTGTTTGTTTATTAGTTCGTTACATATCAATTTGTTAGGTATGTTTTGATTAGTTAGGTACCTTGTAATCTCATCTTACACCTCCGCCGTTCATTTGTCAAGGTACCTTGTAATTATTTTTTTAGAATACATTTATTTAAATAAATCTTCTTTGCCGCAAAAAAATACCGCCAATCACATACATGCAATTGACGATAAGTATCATCTGACTTTCATACAATCATCGAAATCCGCTGTCCTCAAGGCATCGCTGCCGCCTCTTCCACCATGACTGCTTCAGATTCTCCCAATAAATCCGATATCCTTGCTTTATAACACAAAATCAAATCAGGACTAACCGTTTATTCCTCCGAGTTTCAAGTTTTCATCCCCATTTTTCCTATAAATACTCCAAACCAATATCGTGTAGATTACAACTTTTTCCTGCGCTTATGAGCTGTAATAATCGTATAGCTGAACGCATTAACTGTTATGATACAGGCTTCATTCTCCGCATACCAGTTCTTTCCCTTTCTGGTTATACCAGTGTTTACGTTTTCAATCACCGCTCTGCACCACGCCACCACATCATCCGTATCCAATGTCAGATTCTTCTTAATCCGCACCACCCCCAAATCTGTGGTATGCAGTTTATCTATGTTCACAAGCAGTTCATTTCTATTATCACAATCCATCTTCCTAATCTCCCGGACTACATTTTCAAATATTTTCCGTTCTCATTTCTCCGTTCTCATTTCTCCTCTTTCATTCCTCCTCTTCCTCCAGAAGCGTATAATCCCGTTCAAACAATTCCTCACAGACCTCCAGCTTCAGCCGGTTCCACTCCAGCTTCTCCAACAGCTTTTCCCTCACAAACCGTTTGCTCCTCTGCCTGTAATGAGGCAAATGATTCTGTTCGATAATGTTCTGGAGCTCCGCCCGCCACAGAATGGCAAGCTGCAATTCCCGCTTCATTTTAGGATTCTGCTGCGCGGGACGCATTTCCTCAATCACGATCTCTCTGCCGTTCACAGACACGACCAGCACTCCCCAATAGGCCGGAATATGCTCTTCTACGTGTTTTGCGTGCGATCTGCCGATCACGACGTAATTCTCGTCACAGTATTTGTCGTAGTCACGGATCTGCCTCTTCAGACGCTCGTACGTATCCGCATCACTCTTAATCTCCAGCCCCGTGATTCTGCCCTCCGTCACCATCAAGACGTCAGCCCTCGATTTTCCGATATTTTTCTCCTCAAACATCCTTGCTTTCCCGAACCGCTCTTCCAGGTAGTCAAACAGGGGCTCCCTGATATCGCAGTCGTACAGCAGCGCATCCATTCTTTCCATATCCCATAACCTCGTCGTTTTGTCCTACAGAAATTATAGGTTCTGGCTCTTTCCCTGTCAAGAACAGTCGGCTTCTCCCCTCTTTTTCCTGAAAAATGCATAACGGTTCGCAGTCCACGAATCACCTCCTCCGGCAGAGCGGGCCGGGCGGCAGACGAAATCCATGGGCTGTGAACCGTTGCTGTGAACCGTTACAAAATAAAAGCGCAGGACTATCCCCTGATACCCCTGCGCGTATTATAACATACTTTTAAACTTTAGCTGCTGATTCGAATTCAACTGCCTTCCTCACGCCTTCACAGCCCATCTCATCTTCGTCGACCGCGCCCGTCCGTTCCTCAAGCACTCCTCCGCCGACGGCCGTATCACCTCATCCGCGATCTCACTGTAAACGCCTTCCTTCTTCAGGCGTTTAAAGGATTTCTTCACCAGCCTGTCCTCGCCGGAGTGGAAGGTCAGGATCGCCACACGGCCTCCCGGCGCCAGCACGCCCGGAAGCGCCTCTAAGAATGAGTAGAGCACTTCAAACTCGCTGTTCACATCGATCCGCAGCGCCTGAAATGTCCTCTGGCACGATTTTTTCACCGCTTCCTTCCGGTCCGCTTCCTGCACTGCCGAGAGAGCCTTCTCAATAACCTGGCGCAGGTGCGTCGTCGTATCGATCGGATTGCCCTTTTTAATCTCCAGGACAACGGCTCTGGCAATCTCCTCCGCGTATGGCTCGTCCGCATTTTCCAGAAGCATACCCCGCAGCTCTTCCTCGTCGATTGTGCGCAGGCGCTCCGCGGCCGTGATTCCCTTCTCCGGATTCAGCCGCAGATCCAGCGGGCCTTCGGTTTTATAAGAAAATCCGCGGTCGGGATTGTCGATCTGCATGGAAGATACGCCGAGATCCGCCAGCACAAAATCGAACGGTCCCACCTCGGCCCCCACGCGGCCGACATTCGCAAAATTCTCCTGAATTATCGTCAGTATTTCCGGGCCGAAGCCCTGGCTCTGTAAGCGTTCCCGTGTCTTCACAAGCTCGATGGGATCGATATCAAGGGCGTAGAGATGGCCCTCCGACTGCAGGCACTTTAACATTTCCCGGGTATGGCCGCCGTAGCCAAGCGTGGCGTCAAGCCCCTTCTGCCCCGGCTTGATCTGAAGGAAATCGAGGATTTCCTGTACACAGATCGAGATATGCATCCCAGCCGGCGTACTTCCCTTGCTCACCACCTTCGCCACGGTATCGGCGTATTTCTCCGGCTGAAGCTCCTTATATTTTTCCTTATAATTTCTCGGATGAGTCCCTTTATACCGGACCCTGCGTTTATGTGTCTGCTCCTGATTCTCCATTTGTTCCTTCCTCTCTCCTCATATTCTCTTATCAAAACCGCCGCTCCAGCGCCCTTATCCGGCCTGAATCCCCGTTTCTCCCGGATACAGAACCGTCCGGTCCTCCGCGCTGTTTAACGTTACAATCCACAGGGCGCCGTCGCTTTCATTCAGCCAGATCTCGCCATTTCCCACGGCTACTCCCCTATAGTTCCACCAGATGGAATCCTCATCCATAAACTGACTGAGGCGCTCCTTAAAGTCTTCCGTGAAAATCTCATCGTAATACGTTAAAAATGCCTCCGGGCTTTCTACTGTCACTTCCTGGTCCGGCAGAATCACTTTCCTCGGAAATGCGATCATCCGGGAGGCTTCCGCCTTCTCTCCCGCCTTTACATGGCCTACAAATTTCTTTAGAAAGGCCCTCGCGTCCGTTTCCCGAATCCCGGTTATCTCATACATCTTGTCCTCACCGGCTCCGCTCTCCGGACTGGCAGAATCCGTTTTTGCACCAGTTCCGGCTTCCGCCGTTTTATCGGCCCCTTCCCCCTTGACGGGGGCTGTCCGGTTTTTTATAAAATCCATGATCGTGCTGATATTCTCGTTGGCGTGTGCCTCATCGACAGCTTCGGACAGTTCGGTGTCAATCACAAATTTCGTTCCGTCGCCCATAAAGATTCGCGTAGTGGGAAATGGAACCGCCGCCTGCGGACCCGCCCCCGTTATATACGAAAGAATAGCGATTACATCTTCATTTCCATCACCGTCAATGTCACGAAAGGATACCATATCCACCGATTCAAAGGTCCATGGTGCACAGCCCTCATCCCATGCCTGAGGAAATTCATATAATATCTCATCATTTTTCGTCAAATAGAACGCGGCATCATCATGAACACGACCGGCAGGCGGCGCATAGGAAACGAAACGGACATCTCCCCAGTTCTTCCAGGTGACATCAAAGCTCTGTCCGGCAATAATCCGGCTGCCATCCAGCGTATGTTCTCCGCCCTCTTCCGCTTCTCCACCGGCACCGGCAGCAGCGGCCTCAGACGCAGAGACCGTCAACGGCTCCGTGGTCTGCGTTTCCTCTGCGGCCGACTGCTCCGCTGCAGTGATATCTGCCGTTTGGCCATGGGAGCAGGCCGACAGAACCGCTGCCGACACTGCGCCTGCCAAAATCACGTATTTTATCTTATTTTTTCGTTTCATCCTTATCAAAATTCCCTTCCAGTCCTGCATCCTGTCATTCGATCCCCCGCCAAAACGGGCTTTCTTTTATCCCATGTAGTATAACACAGCCAAACCATGTCAGCAATCCTGTTGTGAAATTTCCCCGGCCTCCGTACCGGAACGCGGCTGCTTCAGCAGCAAAGCTTTCTCAGCACAAAAACGGCGGAGGCCAGCACGCCTCCGCCATTTCACACGTTTCATTTTACGCAATATATAAAATCTCCGCATCGCCCAGCGTTCTCTTTATCTCCTCCCGCAGGAATTTCTCCGCATCCGCCCTCACCTCCGGCCGGTAGCAGTACTTTCCCCGGCCGCGTCCCGTCATGAGTTCCTTGTCGTAAAGCTCCGGCGCAGCCGGAAATGCCTCTCCGTTGATCGCCCGATGCACAAAGCTGTATGTCATCAGGATAACCTCCAGAAACATCTCCCGCTTCATTTTCGGCGAGAGGTGGTCTCTCAGCGTCTCAAGCAGCGTCCGGTACTCCTCTTTCCAGCCTTCCATGATGATGACCGGAGCGATCAGCAGGCCGCAGGGATAACCGGCGTCACACATCCGGTTTACCGCGTCGATCCGCTGCATCAGAGATGATGTCCCCAGCTCAATTCTGCTGATGATGGGCTGCGGATTCACACTCATGCGGAAAATTGATTTTCCCCGGTGATCCAGGTTCAGCAGCGGATCCACCATGTGAAATTTCGTCGGAAATGTAATATGGCCGCGTCCTCTTTCAGCAAACTGTGTGATCGTCCACTCCAGATTCCCCGTAATGGTATTTTCCAGCACAAGGTCGCTGTTGCTGCCGATCTCGAAGGTTTTCTCGGTATCGCTGCTGAAAGACACCTTGATCAGCCGGTCCATCATCTGCTCCCGGTTGACAAAAAGCCGCAGATACGAGCACTTATTGTAATTGCAGACCAGGTAGCAGTACAGGCACATGGCACTGCATCCGGAAGAGGTATAGGGAACCAGATAATCGGATACCTTATGGTTCTCCACATACTTATGCGTCTTCCTGATTCCAATGATCAGGTTCCGCTTCATCCGCCCGAATTCCTTATTGGACTTCTCCTGCATCTCGGGAATTCGGTTGTGGCTCTCTATGGGAATCCACGGCAGTTCTTTAAGCTGTTCCTTTAACTCCTTTCCCAACTGGTAATTCAAGATCTCCGGCTCATAATAAACTTCATTAAAATGCTGCATACCGTCTCCGTTTCCTCCGGCTCACTTCCCACCGGAACGTTTTCTAACAGTATGCAGCAATGGCAAAAAATTATTCTTTTTTTATGGCATCCGGCCTCTATCTGCTCTTATAAAGATCGGCCGTATAATTCTCCATCGGATTCCAGTTTTTGAATTCAAAGTCATCGGCGGACACATCGGCGCCCTTCGCCTTAGCGGCATCGATGGCTCTCAGCCACTCTTCCTGTGTCTTGTCGGAAAGTGTCTTTAACTCCGTCTTATAATCGATGTTCTGCGCCAGAATACCCTGGGCGATTTCCCCGAGTCCCGGAGTGATCGCGGAAACTTCTGCATAAACGTCAGCTGTGGCCGGATTTCCCACGATCGGATCTGGTGCCAGCGCCGCTTCCTCGTTGTTTAAATTGTAATACTGAAGCATAACGTCGTCGGTCATATGAGCCTTGTTGGCCGCGTCGATTACCGATACAAATCCACCATCTTCCACAAGGCCCGCCTGATAATCCTCAGAATAGAGCGCGGTTAAATACTTGGCCGCCACATCCGGATGCTTGCAGTTTGCGGAAATTCCCATCCATGGCTGCGCTCCGATATAAGGAAGCTTGCCCTTCATTCCATCGTCCGGTGCCGGAAGCGCCATAACACCAAAATCCAGATCCGGGTTATCCTTGCGCCATGTGGAGATACACCATGCGCCCTGAATGATAAACGCCGCCTGATTCTGTGCAAACAGTGCGCGGGCCTCCGGTGCCTTGATGGAAACGGTATCCGGATGGAAGCATCCCTCTTTCACCAGTGTATCATAGAAATCAAAGGCACTCTGCATCGCCTCGGAATTCAGCGTATTCTGCCCATCCACCAGAATCATCTGGGAAATGTCGCTGCACTTGCCGCCATCCAGGCTGGCCAGGGAGCGAAGCGCCAGCTCCAGACGGTTCGCCTGTGCGCCGCTGTCGATGATTCCAAAATACTTGCCATTTCCGGCGTCGCTTATCTTCCTGCACACGTCGATAAACTCGCTGCGGGTTTTCGGGAGCTGGCTCTCATCGATGCCCGCCTCTTTTAACACATTCTTATTGTAAAATACAAGGGTATTGATGATATTTGCTGATTCCGGAAGCACATACGTCTTGCCGTCAATGGTCGTGATTCCTTCATTCAGAGCGCCATCCGCAAACGTATTCAGGAAATCATCGGATACGTAATCATTCATTGGCATAAACCAGTTTTCCTTCAGGGCCGCGCTCAGCTTCATGCCGGAGGGAAGCGGGAATAAATCCGGTGCGTTCCCCGCCTTGATGGCGGAAATGACGGTCTCCTTGAACTGATCCGCAGTCAGAACCGTGTACTCGATCGTGACGTTGGGATTCTCCTCCATAAATTTCTTGTGGAAAGCCTCCCTGCGCTCCTTCGTACTGTCACTCCAGTCGATGATCTTTAGTGTCACCTTTTCATCTGTCGGCGTATCCACGGCTTCGGTCTCTTCCTTTGCCTCTGTCACGGCTGCCGTCGTATTCGCGTCATCCTTTGTCTGCACCTTGACTCCGCAGGCGCTTAAGGATCCGGCCATAAGCACAGCCAGCACCGCCGCAAGGGCTCTCTTCACTTTTCTCATAAATATATCCTCCTTTATTTGATTTTCTTAACTCTTTACAGCTCCGGCGATACCATCTACAAAATACTTCTGCAGTGCGATGAACACGCAGATAACCGGCACGATTGCAATGCTGGCGCCGGCGGCGATACCGGTCCAGTCAACGACATTTTCGCCTCGTAAGGCGTAGAGTCCCACAGCGAGTGTCCGCAGGGACGGATTGTTAAGCGTAATGATAAGGGGCAGCAAAAAGGAGTTCCATGTCCAGATAAACTGCATGATCACTACGGTTACCATGATCGGCTTGGCAAGCGGGAACATGACGCTGCCATACGTCTGAACGAAATTAGCGCCATCAATGGTGGCCGCCTCTTCCATCTCTCCCGGAATCGAAGCATAGAAGCTGGAAAACAGCATCAGGAAGATGACATGGCCGCCGCCCGACTCCGCCAGAATCAGACCCACCAGACTCTGTGACAGGCCGATGTTTTTTAACAGCTCATAGATCGGGATCACGGTAAATACCAGGGGGATCGTGATGCTGGCCATGAATATCTTCATGATTAAGCCCTTTCCCACAAAGGAGTAGCGGCCCATGACGTATCCGGCCAGGGAGGTGCTTAAGAGTACGATCACCACAACCGATACCGTTACGATGATAGAATTTTTAAAGTAGATGCCGAAATTCGCATTATTCCATGCGCGGATAAAATTGTCCAGGTTAAAGGACTGGGGAATCAGATTCAGCCCGCTAGCGAAAAATTCATTCTGCGTCTTGAAGGAAGCCGAAATCATCCAGAGAAACGGGTAGACCCACAGAAACGAAGCCACCGCCAGGACTGCGTAGAGGACCGTCTTCCCCACCTTGTTTAAAATCGATGTTTTTTCCATATGCCCCTCCTATATCGCGTTTTTCTTCTGAAACGCCGTCTTCACCACATTGCCCACCGTTCCGATCACCACGACAATGATTCCAAAGGTCATGGCTGCGGCACTGGCGTAACCCAGCCGAGGCATTCCGCTGCTGCTGGCATAGGCCGTCCGGTATACGAAGGTAGCCGCCACATCCGTGGAGTAAAACGGTCCGCCATTGGTCATGGTCTGAATCAGGTCGAATACCTTTAATGAGCTGATGATACAGAGTACGGTAATCACGCCGCCGATCGGAATGATCAGAGGAAATACCACATGGAGAAATGTCTGCCACTTGTTCGCACCGTCGATGGTCGCCGCCTCATATACGTCCTGGGATACGCTCTGCAGCGCCGCCAGCCAGTAGATCATAAAGGTACCGGAATCCTTCCAGACACCGATGAGCACTACCACGATCAGCGCCGTGTTGGCATTGCCCAGCCAGTTTAATCCCCTCACTCCAAAGAGAGACAGAAACTGGTTGATGGAGCCTGTTCCGCCGAAGATGAACATCATGATAATTCCCACGATGGAAGCCGTCGTAATAACTGGCAGGAAGAACACAGTTCTGAAAAATGTGGCGCCCTTCTTTAATATACTGTTAAAGATATAGGCCAGGGCCAGAGAAATCACCAGCTGCAGCGGAACGGCCATGAGCATGTACTTGAAGCTGTTAGCCACCGCATTAAAAAAGTATTTGTCCTGTAACAGCTCTTTAAAGTTGTCCAGTCCGACGAACAGGGCGCTTGATGTCATTCCCGACCAGTCCAGAGTCGAATAAAAAATACTGGAGAGTATCGGATACCCCTGAAACAATATGTAGAGTATCAGTGTGGGAATCATAAAGATCCAGCACCACATGTTTATGCGCCTTCTCTGCTTCTTTCTGCGGTCCACTGTTCTGGCCGGCGAAGCGGCTGAAAACTGTCCTTTCATGGAAAGCCCTCTCTTTCTTCCTGTTTAATTATTTTTTATAATCAATTAGGCATTGCTTTTGCTGGTTACAATATAACACTTTTCCGCATGACACGCAATATAAAATCAAAAAATAAAGTGTTTTTGTTTATTATATCACTTTTAAAGAAATTTTATTGTGCACTTTACACATATATTTTTATTCTTTCTTTTTGTTATAATAGTTATAAAATATAATCAATCAACCAGATACATTACAGGAGGATTTCCATGACGATCAACATTTTATATCCCTCACATTCCGGTTCGCCTGTCGCCTTTGCCGCACAGGAGCTGTCCCGGTGCCTGGCGGAAATAGTTGCGGATTCAATAATTATACTTAATAACCAGAATTGCGGGCCGGATGACGTCACGCTGCGGCTCGATTCGCTGGGAAACCCGAAAAACAGCGAGGACGCTTACTCCATCGACGTCGCCTCAGCCGGAGGAAGCATCTCGGGAAGCAATGACCGCAGCGTCCTTCTCGGCGTCTACAAATACTTATGGCTCCTTGGCTGCCGTTTTCCCGCTCCCGGTCAGAAGCATGAATACATACCTTCCTTATATAAGAAAGAACAGCTCGCCGCCTGCTGCCGGAAGAAAGCCGCGCTGCGCCACCGGGGCGTCTGTATCGAGGGAGCCAACTCACTGGAGAATATTCTGGACTTCATCGACTGGCTGCCAAAGATGGGATACAACAGCTTCTTTCTCCAGTTTCAGCTTCCCTATACCTTTATGGCCCGCTGGTATCACCACGAGATGAATCCCCTCTTAAAACCGGAGGAATTTACGAGAGCGGCTGCCGCATCCTTCACGGAAAAGATCGAGGAGGCGCTTCAAACGCGTGGTCTTCTGCTCCATCAGGCGGGCCACGGCTGGACCGGGGATGTGCTCGGCTTCCCCTGTGCAGACTGGAAAGCCATTACCGAACCACTGCCGCCGGAGACCAGCTCCCTCGCCGCCTGTGTTAATGGGAAGCGGGAATTATTTCACGGAGTGCCCATGAACACAAACCTCTGCTACTCCAACGAAACCGTAATCGAAAGGTTTTCTGACCGGGTTGCGGAATACTGTGTACAGCATCCAGCAGTTTCCTACCTCCATGTGTGGCTGGCGGATGAATTTAACAATATCTGTGAATGTGAGGCCTGCCGTGCCCAGCTGCCCGCAGACCAGTATATACGGCTGCTGAACCGGATCGACGAGAAGCTGACCAGTCTGCACCTCGACGCAAAAATTGTCTTTCTGCTCTATCAGGAGCTCCTGTGGCCGCCAGTAGAGGAAGCCTTCCGCAATCCGGACCGTTTTCTCCTGATGTTTGCCCCTATCAGCCGTACCTTCGAGCATTCCTATCAGCTGAGAGACAGCTACGGGCCCATTCCGGCCTATGAGCGGAACCGGATCACCCTTCCAGTGGGACTCGATGAGAACATGGTGTTCTTAAGATCGTGGCAGAACTATTTCCACGGGGAAAGCTTCGTATACGATTATCCGCTGGGCCGGGCACACTACGGTGATTTCGGCTATATCCACATCGCCGAAATCATCGGCCAGGACATCCGGAAGCTGAAACAGATGGGCATGGACGGTTATATCAGCTGCCAGGAGCTTCGGGAATGTCTCCCTAACGCATTTCCGGGCTACGTCATGGGCCGTATGCTCTTTGATGAGGCTGTGACGTTTGAAGAGCTGAAGGAAGAATACTTCAGCGCCGCCTACGGGCCGGGCTGGGAACGGGTTCTTTCCTATTTAACAAAACTGTCTTCCCTGTGCAGCTGCGACTACTTCAACGGAAAAGAAAACCGAAAGGATCCGAAAGAGGCGGCAGCCATGAGGGAATTGATCAAATACGTGGATTGTACTCCCGTGTCCGGGACAGACGGTGCAAAGGGCCGCACGGCCGCGCAAAATTTATTTTGGAAATATCTTGACTACCACCGAGAATATAGTTTACGATTAGGGAAAGCGCTGATGAAGCTGGCCGAGGGAAACGAATCGGAAGCACAGGAATGCTGGCGGCAGTTCCAGAATATGGTCTGCGAACGGGAAACGGAATTCCAGGATTGCCTCGATGTTTACCGTGTCACCGAGGTTTCCACCAAATACACCGGTTTCCGGCTGGAAGAACCGCTCGTCAGCACACTTTAGAGCTTGTTTGAAACTTGTTTTCCACATGCTCTGGTAAAATTATAACGATGGAAGAATGAGGTTGCTGCAGCCATGTATAAGGGAAAAAAGAAGAAAGCCTCCAACCGGAGCCGGATATTGGAGTGTATTTACCGGAACGCGCCCATTGCCCGAACCGATATCGCAGAAGAGACCGAGATCACGCCCGCAACGGTAACCATGAACGTTACCACGCTGATTTCGGAAGGATTTGTAAAGGAGCTGGGAGAAGTCTCCACAGACGAGGGCTCCTCGGGCCGCAAGCGGGTTCTGATCGATATTATACCCGGCCGGGCTTACAGCATCGGTTTGGAGTTTACCCAGAAGGCCCTGGTCATCTGCATCACCGACTTAAAAGGCCGCATCTGTTTCCAGCACGCGGAACCGTTTAACGAGGAGCTGGCCGGCAGAATCACCGACGCCATTATCGATGGTGTAAAGGGCCTGGTCGCAGAGTCCGGCATTTCCTGGGATGAAATCGTTGGAATCGGAGCCGCGGTTCCGGGCCATATGAACGGGAGTGCCTCCAGTCTCGTGACCAACCGGAAGACATGGCAGAATTTCGACCCGAAACGGATTGAGAAGGAGCTTCCGCTTCCCATCGTCTATGAAAACAACGCACGCTGTATGGCTCTTGGCGAATATCTCTTTTCCCCGCAGGAAAGCCCGGACAGCTTCGCCTTTTTCCATGTAGGCATGGGAATGTTCTGCGCCAACGTCGTGGACGGCGAGATGTTCCTCGGCGAGAACTACGTGGCCGGCGAGATCGGCCATACCATCGTCAGCGAGGGCGGCCGCCGCTGTGAGTGCGGCAAATACGGCTGTCTCCAGACGTACGCCAGCGAAAACCACCTGATCCGCAACGCAAGACTGCTGTACAAAAACACGCCGAACACCATATTGAGAAGCCTCGTCCCCGACGATTCCCTGATCACCATCGAGACGATCACCACCGCCTATTCCATGGGTGATCCTGTAATCGGAATGTATATCGCGGAGGCGTTAAAATACCTTGGCATCACCATTTCCAATATCGCCATCATCACCAACCCGGGCAAGATCTTTCTGCACGGTCAACTCTTTGACAACCAGGATATTCAGAACGAACTGATGGACTACATCGAACGCCAGCTGATCTTCGTGGACCGCACCTACGCAGGGAACGTGGAAATCCTGCCGTATGCGGCCGCGGATGGAGCCGTGGGCGCCAGCGCGCTGGCCATTCTGCGGTTCTTCATCCGACCAGCTATGGGGGAATAAATGTGGACCTTTCCCTTGCGTTTTATCTATAAGGAGGCGCCATGCTGATAAAATCTGAACCCTGTCCCTGGTGTGGACAGGAAATAGAGAGTCCTCATTTAACCCGCGGAACCTGCGAACACTGCGGCAAGCCGTACCGCCCGGTCATTTTGCTCTATAACCGGTACCGTACCCGGCGAAGCGAGGTTCCTCTGCTGCAGGCATATGCCTTTTATATCATCACGTTCCTAATGTTTTTGTACATTGCGGTCAGAAACAGTCTTCGCAGATCCGGTATTGATTTTATCAGCATCGTATTTGTCGTCCTTTACGGAACGTTTTTCCTGTTTCGACGGCCGAAGGTCTATCTGGCTAAGGTCTCACTTAAGGAGGCCGAATCCAAAAAAGAGTACGGAGTATCAGAAAATGAAGCGAACCTGGGAAATGGAGAAGCGGAGAGCTTTGGGGCAGTTCAGAAGGGGACTTATATATTTCTGGAAGGCCGGGGCACCCCCTCCTTCTATCACAGCAGAATGAAGATACAGCTTCTAAACCAGAAGGACTTTTCTCCCTCTGACTTCCTGGAAGTCACTATTCATATGAGGGAAGACGTCACCGAGGTCTTTATTGAGACCGATGAGAACACACCGGAGTGCATTAAAAATCCCGGCACCGAATTTCGGCTGTTTGCCGGGGATTACGAGACAAATGGAGTCACCATGCGGCCGTTGGACCAGAGGGCCGGTCTCTTTCAGGCAGAGTTTACTTTTACAAACGCAGATTTCACACCGGACAAACACGAGTATTACAGGGCCGTTATGATGCTTCCCGAGGGAGATGTACCATTTCACCTGATCCCAAACGCCTCAGACATTCTGGAAAACATGATATCCGGAAAAATGGTTTATGAGGTCATGCTCTTCAGCCCTTCCATGAAAGCAAGGGACCTTCCCATTCCGGCTTATTTTAACCTCTGCCGGAAGGATGGGACGTATCTTGGCGGAGGCACTGTAACGTATCACTTCGCAAACCGTCTTCTCTTCGAGGAGACAGGGACGGGAGTAAATACGGATTATGAATCTCGGAACCGGTGGTTGTAGAATGACAGAGATTGAAAACAGAAGGCAAAAGCCGGGAGTTTAAGATAACGTCTTAAACTCCCGGCTTTCTGTTTGATTTATGCGTTTTGCTTCTGCTCTCTCTGTTCTCACTGCAATATCACACCAGATGCTTATCCAGCGTAAATCCCCGCCCTCTCACCTCGCGCACGCCGTTGATAATGATAAATGCCTTCGGATCGATCTCCTGGACACAGTGGTTCAAGTGGCTCATTTCCCGGTTCGGGAGCACGCAGAGAACTGCCTTCTGGTCCAGCTTCTCGAATCCGGTCTGGATTGGCAGGAAGGTGGACCCCCGGTCCAAATCCTTCTGGATTATCTCATTGATCCGTTCATACTCCCGGCTGATGATCAGCACCTGCACATCACCTGCGCCGAATACCAGCACCTGGTTTAATACGATAGAGGTCAGCAGTACGGACATGATGCCGTAAAGAATCTCTTCCGTATTGGAAAATATCATCTGAGACAGCAAAATGAAAATGTCAAAGAAGTACATGGACACCGCCACCGGAATCCGGAACTTCTTGTTGAGAATCAGCGGAGGAATATCCATACCTCCGGTGGAACCGCCCAGACGCATGACGATCCCCAGGCCCAGTCCGGTCAGCATACCGCCGAACAGGGCCGCCAGTAGGCGGTCATTCGTCAGATGGCTGAATGCCTCGATCTTCAGAAACTGATTCAGAAACACGGGAAATACAAGTGTGCTGACAATGGTGGTCAGCGCAAACCGCTTTCCCAGAATGTAGAATCCCAGCAAAAACATGACCACATTGAGGGCTGCCACCGTCACTGATACGTCCAGATGTGCAAAATGCTGCACGCTTCTGGCGATTCCCGTGGCGCCTCCCACCAGGAAATGATTGGGCATGGAAAACGCCGAGAGCCCCAGCGCAAAAATCCCATTTCCCACCACAATTCCAAGTATCTTTCCTATTTTCTTACTCATTGTCAGCTCACATCCCCTTTGTAATTATAGTACGCTGTTTCGTCCACCTATCGTGATTGTGGAATTTTCAGTCCGGTCTCATACTTGACGTCGTCGATAATCACGCGCACATCAAATGTGCCGTTTAGTCCTTCCTTGTCCACATTTAAGGTCACTTCCCTGTCGTCCTTTGGCAGGAAGGTACCGGAACACATGGCCAGGAATTTCTGTGCGCTGGTTGAGATGAAGTAACGGTGGATTTCCGCCGGATCATCTTCTTTTTCCAGCTGGAGCATGACAAGCTGCCCCTTCTTAAACTTGGCCTTGAAAATGATGCGGTCGTCTTCTTCCGTGAGCACCGCCTCACAGGATTCCGGAAGCAGTTCTCCGGTGCTTTCTGCCGGAACCTCCGTATCAAATTCGCCCGTGACGCCCAGTTTTCCTACGACTCTTCCCTTTCCCAGATCGAGACTCTTTCCCTCCCGGTAAAGGCTCATCTTCTCGGCACGGTAATAATTGGATGGCAGATGCATTTCATACATTAGCTCTCCGTCCATGATCTCCACAGTAATGCTCTTTAATACGCATTCCGGATCCTCCAGATTCATATAAACCGGAAGTTCCTCGCATGTAACACCATGATTATACCCCATTCCGCCGGAATGTACCAGATAGTAACCATCACGGTAGTATTCTACATTGGAAATGTAGGAGGAGAAGAAATCATTTTTCCGTTCCTTTCCAAACTGCCATACCTGCTCGATCGTCATCTTCTCGGTATCGATGTGGTAGCGGACTCCCCGGGAAAAATTGTCCCGGTTGAGTCTGTAATGCTCCTTATTTTTGGATCTCCAGTGGCCATTATCAAACATCATGATATCGCCATCCGGAAGCATCATACAGGCGTGCTGCTCATACTGCCAGTCGAAATCTCCTTCGCCTGCCGGTGTAAAGAAATAGCGGCTCACCATGTCTTCCGGCCACCCTTCAGGATCTCCGATGATCCAGTTGAGCTCTCCCGTCTCGAAGTCAATATTGATAACCGCGTCCTGGTGTCTGCCGGACAGTGTCAGAGAGTTGGTTCGTTTGTCATACCACACCGCATTGTTGTGGAACCAGTCGTGTTCGGACCAGCTTCCTGATTTCGCTGCTTCCTGCGGAAGTACTTTTTTGTAATCCCAGGACTTGATGATTTCTCCGCTTCCGCGGTCTACCAGCACGCACATATCTTCCGCTGTGGCGGCATTTTTCTCCTGAGTCAGAATCAGGAGATTTCCATCCTCCATCTCGAACTGGTCGTGGTGATAGCCGCCGGGAATGCGGTACTCCGTGTATATTTTACCGACCAGGTCCATTTCGCAGACTCCCGCCGTGTAGTAAGGCATGTTCAGGAGCCGGTTGGAGCCTATGAGAATGCGGCCGTTTGCCGCGGGCTTCATATCGAAGATAAACGGCTCCACCAGATGCCAGCGGCAGTCGCCGCGGTAGTCGTAGCCGCCCGCCAGCGAATCCCCCGCCGGTGTCACAAACATGAGCTGCCCATTCATGTAGTCACTCGTCGTATTGATGTAATCCGCCTGATACGGCATATTTTCAATTTTTTCCGTTGTCACGGTCACGTCATAAGCAGTTCCGTCTTCCAGCATGATCACAACCGTATTGTCATACTCGGGATAAAGCCCCAGCACAGGGAGAATCTGTTCCTTTGCCTTTGGAAATGTGTGGGTGATATCGCCCGCAGCTTCCTTTCCCTTAACGGTCAGTGTTACCGCCTCTTCCTTCTCTGTATTGAATAAAAGCAGGGCTGTCAGCGGATTGACAAAATAAGGATTTACCACCACATACGGATGCTCTGCGGTATAATTTCCTCCCTCGAGTTCTTTTCTCATAGCCATTTCCTGCTCGTACTGACGCTCCACTAAGTGGCTGATTCGCTCATAGCCGATTGTTTTTCGTTCCATAGTAATTCCCCTCCTGTTATTTTGTTAAAATTATAACACTGTCTTTACGGTCAAAAAAATATCAGTTGCTATGATTTTTCTTTTTATTTGCCTGGTGCTGTGGTATAATAGGAACACTTAGTGAAGTTTTTCACGAACTAGTACAGCATTGCATAAATAACTGAGTAATAGTGCCTGATATCTGCGTCGGGTGTGCGTCTGCGAAGCGACGGCGTAGTGGGGCCTACGGCTAGCTTCGCAGGCGTGCTCCTGGCGTAGAGAGCAGGTGCTATGCATGGTATATTTACGCCGGGCGGCACTAGTAGTCCTTATGAAAGGTACCCCTTATGATGGAATCCAATATGAATTACATGAACGCCCTGCGCGGCCTTGGTACTCTGACCCATAAAAAAAAGCACGACTGTCTGTACAATCGTGCCCATATGGACAAATACGTATACTGCCTCGAAGAAGGACTCTGCGCCCTGCACAGCGTCTCTCCAGGCGGCAGGGAACGGATCTATCAGTATTTTCTCCCTGGTGATTTTGTCGGCTTCATACCGGCCTATGCGCGTACCTATCCCGACGATACCTTTTACGCATTTTCCATCACGGCCAAATCCGCCTGCACACTCTATCAGATCCCCTATTCTACCTTCCGGGAATTTGTAGAGGCGCATCCTGATTTCTACCGCTGGCTCTTTGAGACAGCGATCGCCCATTATGATAATGCGTTAAAGCACTGCTATGCGCTCCAGGATGGCGATAATTTCGTCAGCCTCTGCTGTGCCCTGACCGAACTGGCCATCTACGAGGACACGCATTACGTCATACATAAGGATTTTTCCTACAGCGAGCTGGCGGGCTACCTGGGAATCCATACGATCACGGTGACACGGCTCATGGGAAAGCTAAAGGACATGGGGATCGTAAGCAAACGAGGGCATCAGACGGTAATCCAGAACATGGAACAGCTGACGGCGATGGCACAGGCGCGGTGCTGAGACTGCCGGGATTAAGTCTGCTGAGGGTAGAGGCCGCTGGGGGCGAGGTTGCTGGGGGCGAGGCCGCTGGCACCAGGGGCCCGCTGCCAAAACAGCAGCGGGCCCTCCACCTTACAGATTCCTCAACAACAGATCTTCCTCATTACCGTCCTATCGCATTTTCCATCAGAGCGATCTGCCCAATTCGCGCGCCTCTTCCAGTGCGGGATTCCCCTTGATTTCCCCCTTCTCTCTCACTTTCCTTACCAGAACCATCCCCGCGTTCTCCAGTTTATTTCAATCCACATTCTGAGTCCAGAATACAAAACCCAGAATGACATAGTAGCTATGCTACCATTTTATCCGGTTGCCCGGATTGTTTTGACCTCATGTCAGTAGGGGATATCTGCCCGCCACTGCCGCTAAGTTTGTTTTTGTGATTCATCTCCCACCTATAGAGGCTGGGAGAATTCCCGTTAATTTTGTTAAAGAAGTCAAGGATCAGCTGATACTGTACTTTTATCGAGTCAAAAACGAAGGGCAAAGCAGCACCTGCGACCAAAAGCAGTACCATCTTCTTTATTTTAAACTTATTTCTCATCGGTGTATGTAAGGCTCAACGACTGCCTTCAGCTGCGCACTGATTCCGTAAAAATAGACCAGCGATGCAGTTACCAGAATCTCTGCATCTGTCAATTTCTCGTAAATCAGTTGCATATCGTCTTCCTGAAAGTATTGATTCCCTCCCCTCGTTTTTGCTTCCTGTCAATATTACGATCTTACTCACTGCACATACTCCAATTCTATTTTATAATTGTTGATTCGATTGTAGCACGCAGAGTATCATTCAGCAGCTCCTTTGAGAAATATCCGTCAACTGTTCACAGTCATTTCTGCCTGCGTTCTATTTTTTTCATCGTTCACATGCTTGATGGAAATTCCCGTAAATCCATACAGAATCGAGAATAGCGGCGTCAGCCACAACAGCGGAACGAATCCGATATACTGCGCCCACGTAACCCCCAGGGTTCCCGCCATGTAAATACCATAGCCATGCCATGGAATCATAGGTCCTGCCAGTGTGCCGCTGTCCTCCAGACACCGGGAAAGAATTCTCGGCGCAACACCGCGCTCTTTAAAGAGGGGCTGCATCAGACGTCCGGTCAGTACATGGGACATCGGGCTGGAACAGCTGACAATACTGGTTACATATCCGGTTAAAAGCGTTGCCAGCACCAGGGAACCGTCGCTGTTGATCCGCTTGATAAAGACGGAAAGAATATTGTTAAGAACACCCAGGCGGTCCAGCATTCCGCCCATTCCTACTGCAAAAGTGATAATAGCCACATACTGAAGCATGCTCGCCATACCGCCTCTGTTTAAGATGGATTTCAGCACAGCAATGTCTGTATCGCTGGTAAATCCGTCATAACAGACCTTAAGGATCGACCGCACATCAACACCCTGGACGAAGATTGCCACAAGCGCTCCCGCAATCGCACCGATTCCCAGCGCTTCAAACGCGCCTACCCGGAACATCAGGAGTGCAATAATCAAAATAGCCGGGATCAGAGTGGTCCATCCGATGTGGAACGCGCCCTGTAAGTAATCAATATAAATATTCAAATCCCCCGGATCATAGCCGCCGTTGGTCTGCTGTATCCCCACTACAGTAAAGAAAATAATGCTGATAATCATCGGAGGAAGCGTCGTCCACAGCATACTCTTGATGTGGTCTCCCAGCTTCGCCCCCGCAACGGCAGGAGCCAGATTGGTCGTGTCGGAAAACGGGCTTAACTTATCACCGAACATGGCGCCGCAGATTACCGCTCCAGCGACCATTCCCGGATTGATTCCCATAGCATTGCCGATCGCCATCATGGCCACACCGGCGCTGCCCGCGGAGCCGTATGACGTTCCAGTCACCAGGCTTAATACCGCCGTAAAAATGAGAGTAAATGTCAGTAAAAATGCCGGATTGATCGATTTCAAACCGTACACAATGATGGTAGGAATCGTTCCTGACGCCATCCAGGTGCCGATCAGAACGCCGATCGCCATCAAAATGGTCATCGTAGGCAGAACCACCTTCAGCGCGTCGAAGGCTCCTTCTTTTACATGCTCATAGTCAATCTTCAATACAATACAGAATACATAGATAATCAGCCAGCTGAAAAACAGCCCGATCATCGGTCCGCCAACCTTAAAACGAATACAGACCGCTACTGCCGCCACAATTAACAGCAGAAGCACCGCCGACTGAATCCCGTTAAGCGTCTTTTGCTCCTTCTCTTTTGTTCCCATACAGTGTTACCCTCCAATAGTTATTTTTTTAACACAGCTCGTATCCTATCATAGCTCAAACACTGTGTTAAAAAAATAACTCACGCTAGGATTTTGTTGAAAAAGATATATTTTTACTGATACTGGAAGAAAGTCTGATTTCAGGACAAATTCTGATCTCAGGATAAGTTCTGATCCCCAGCCAGAAGCCATGTTACGATTCCGCGCTGAGCCTTCTCCGTATAGTACAGGACCTCATATTCATTTCCTTTTTCACTGAGCCGTTTCTCCGCTTCAATTCCGAAGTTACCGCCCTCTTCCGTCAGCTTTTTTCTGCCCATTCCGTTGAAAAACTGTATCTCCCAGCACTTCTCCTCCATCAGCTTCTGCTCCACGGATTTTATAGTCAGACGCTTCATGGCCTCATCGTCCCTTAAATCGTTAATCTGTCCCACAAAATCACTTAGCGTTACCCGGTCCGAATAGTGAATCTGGTCTGCCAGCTCCTCTGTCATTACAAATTCTGTTTTCGTTTTCGATGACCTTTTCTTAGTTCCCTTTCCCTCGGCTGAAGCCGCCTTCTCCGGTAATGTATCTCCCGGCAGATCCTCTTTTTCCGGACTTCCGTTTTCCCACGCCGTAAGAGCCGCCTCCAGCGAGTAGTCCGGCAAATCCTCTTCCTCGCTGAAAAAGTACAGATCATCACTGTCGTCGTATCCGCTGTAATCGGGAACCGCTGCCGCTGTCCCGGCCGCTGCACCAGCCTCTAGACCAGTCGCTGCCCCAGCCTCTGAACCAGTCACTGCCCCAGCCTCTGTCTGAGTCTCCTTCTTCACACATGCAAGGAACCGCTCTCCGTATTTCGTATACTTAAATTCCCCTACCCCGGTCACCTTAAGCATCTCTTCCTTCGTCACCGGCTTCACCACGCACATGTGAGTCAGTGTCTTATCAGAGAATACGATATACGGCGGAACCTTTTCCTCCTTCGCAATCTCCGCGCGCAGAGTCCGCAGCTTCTCAAACAGCGCTTCCTCGCGCTCTGTAAACTGATCGCCGCCGAGGCCGGCCGCCAGCCCCTTCCGGCTCTTCTTTCCTTTTTCGCTCTTCACCTTTGCCGGATGTTCCTGCTCCTTTGCCATCTTCATGACAACCGGCTCTTCCTCTTCCAGTACCGCCTTCGACTTCTCCGTCAGCTTAACGATGGCGTATTCGTCATTGGTCACGCCCAGATACTCCTTGAGCTGAAGGTAATTCATCACCTGGCGGAGTTTATAGGTCGGCAATTTAGAGAGCTTTGCATAGTGGGGATTTTCGTCCATACGGTACTGACGGATCTTGGCCGTATTGGCGCCGTGGACCGTATCGATAATCACATTGGTCCCATACCGCTGCCTGCTGCTCCCCACGCATCCGATGAGTTCCACGGCAATCTCCGTCACGTCCACCGTCTCGAACTGACTCAGACAGTTGGAACAGTTTCCGCAGTAATTCTCTCCATACTCTCCGAAATACCGAAGGATATAATCTCTCAGGCACTCATTGGTAAAGCAGTAAAATGTCATCTTCCGCAGCCGTTCCCGGTCTCTCTCCTGGACGATGGCACGGGTCACGGCATCCAGTTCCTGATTATCCCGGTTATTATCGATAAACAGCTGGTTTGTAATCACATCCTGGCCGCCGTACAGCAGGATACACTCCGCCGGTTCCCCGTCTCTGCCTGCTCTACCTGCTTCCTGGTAATAGCTCTCCATATTCTTCGGCATGTTGTAATGGATGACAAACCGGACATTGGATTTATCAATTCCCATTCCGAACGCGTTGGTCGCAACAACGATAGCCGCCCTGTCGTAAATGAAGTCCTCCTGATTTTTCTGCCGCTCCGCATCGCTCAATCCCGCGTGATACCTGGTAACAGAGAATCCATCTGCCCTCAGCTTCTCGCAGACCTCCTCCACGTTTTTCCTGGTCAGGCAGTAGATCACTCCGCTCTGCCCCGGATGAAGCTCCAGAAAATTCTTCATCGTCTCATACTTGTCTTTCGGCGCCTGGACGCCGAAATAGAGATTAGGCCGGTCAAATCCCGTGGTCAGAACTGTCGGCTCCCGCAGCATCAGGATATCGCTGATATCATCCCTTACCTCCTTTGTGGCCGTAGCCGTAAAGGCACTGACCACTGGGCGTACCTCCATCCGTTCGATAAACTCCACAATCTTTAAGTAGCTGGGACGGAAATCCTGTCCCCATTGGGATACACAGTGGGCCTCATCGATCGCCACCATGGAAATCTTCGTATTTCGCGCAAAATCCAGGAATTCCTCCGTCACCAGCCGCTCCGGAGCGACGTAAATGATGGGATAACGCCCCTCCCTGGCATAGGCCAGCGCCCTGTAATACTGGGAAGCGGTCAGGGAACTGTTTAAATAGGCGGCGTGAACCCCCGCCTGGTTTAACGCCTCCACCTGATCCTTCATCAGTGAGATCAATGGAGAGATGACCAGTGTAATTCCATCCATCATAAGCGCCGGGATTTGAAAACATAGCGATTTACCTGCCCCGGTAGGCATAATCCCCAATGTGTCCCTGCCGCTTAAAATGCTGTCGATCAGCGTCTCCTGTCCGTCACGGAACTCGTCGTAACCAAAGTATTGTTTTAACACCTGATGTTTATTCATATGTCCCTCTTCTCGTGCTCCTCTTCCCTGCAGTTCTCAGCCATATCAGCCAATTTAACTGCTTTTATCCTCTTTTTGTTCTCTGCTTTTCTCTGCCGTTCCGCATACATTTCACAAATCCAGACTTTTACAGGCGCCTTCCACTGTTGTTTTGGGCTTGGGATGTTTTTTATCAGGCTTTTCGGATTCAGGCCCATTTCTTTCGCCATGCGAATTTCTTCTTCTCCCAGTCTGCATTTCTTTTTTGCTTCTGCCCATAATTCTGCTCTATATGCCATATTAATTTATACTTCCCCTTTTGTAAATTTTGTCTCTCTCATTCAGCACATGCCCCTGCATGACATGCGCCTACAAACCGCCCTCAATGTTTTTGTTTTTTGTCATAACACAATTTTGAAGCCAATGTCGCCTGTCACTATGGGATGTATGAAAGAAATTTCTGAATTGCCTGCTCTATAGAAATTAGAAACAGAATATCATAAAAACCTGAGATAATTTTACCACAAAGGATTGGAAAACGCAATTGAAACTATCGGCAAACTTGTCTTGATTTTTTGCTAATTTTCCCTCCAGAGCACCTTCTTTCTATAATTTGTCTGGTCAATATAATTGTACATTAAGAGGCGTCCGGTTTGAATCGTTATACAAAAAAAACAGCCGTACATCCACCAAACAGAAGTACAGCTGTCTAATCCATCTTTTCACATCTAAAAACCTGCGCACAAACTAAAGCAATATCCCTCCAACAGACTCTCCTTTAGAATCATTACCAGTATCTCTACCAGTTCAAAACAATCCCCTCATAAGCCCCCCGCTCCAGATCGAATACGATCACATTTCCGCAGCCCATGCGGTCCTCTATCTGATACAGGGTAACCGGCCCTTTCATTTCCGTATGGCCGATTATGACCAGATACTTCTTTTCATGATGACTGATCTTAAATCCCTCCGCAATAGCCTCCGGCTGTATCTCCTGATTCACATAGGATTTGACCGGGACTCTTTGTACGGAATCCTCACCGGCGCCGTCCTTGATGCACACCGTTACCATGGAATGAAAACCGTCTCCCGCCGATTTACAGCAGATACTCTGATTCCCGGCCAAATTATTATAGTGGAGAGACTGATGCGTCCTGTACAGCTCCGGCCTGCACTTTTCATCAAAGAAAAATGCCGCATTTGCATCTCCACCGTGAAACTCCGCCCGTTTTCCTTCTAACGCAACCGTTCCACGGTAGTCAAAATGAAAATACTGCTGGTAGCTATGAGCTCCGCTGGTATAACATTCATCTGCCAGAATATAGATATCCGGCGATATATGGATTACCTTTCGGTTTACCCATACCGGATTTTCCAGAGTCATATACCCGGTATGCCCGGCGCACACAAACTGACATCCGTCCTTTTCTTCCATCCGCTGCCTGCTCTGAGCAGACACCGTGCGCGAAACCCAGGAATTCTCCCATTCATCAAATTCCCGGTCATCCACAACAACCGTATTATGGGCCTTAGTCCCTTTTAATTCAAACCGCTCCGCCTTATTTACATACGTATAACGGCCCGGGTCCACCAGCACATCCGTTCCGTTTAAGATCAGATCCACATGCAGCGTGTCGGAATGGCCGTGGCTGGTTCCCAGCAGCCCTCCATCAAAATGCAGCATATCCGCATTTCTCTGCCAGGAAGACCGCATAACCGAATGGCCGGAATCATACAGCTGCTTTGACAGAAAACCCGGTTCTCCGGATGTCAGCTCCCGGTACCGGCCATACCCCTCCGCTCCAAACAGCCACAGATTATCAAACCCTGGATTTTCACTGCCTGCCCATTTTAAGACGCGGTCTTCGAACACATACGCTGCAAGCGCAAAGGCAGAAAATGTACTCATATCGTCGCTGTCTCCCATCGTAAGCTGGCAGCCATCCGGTTTCCGCAGCGCCAAACCAGCCATCGCCATATCATGAACACGTTCTGACAGCGTTTTCGGCAGCTTGTGACCGCAGAGCTTTGCGAAAAGCAGAACCTCCAGCACACATCTCATCACTTCAAAGTGGTACATCGGCGACTGTTCTAACTGGACACCGTCCGGCAGAATCTGCATGCGCAGAGCAAGATCAAGGACTTCTGCTGCCTGTTCCCTGCAGGCACGGCCAAATTCATCCGGCAATAGCGCGCCCAGCAGATAAAGGCCATGATTTTCCAATACGCCCCAGTTACCCGCATAACAATACGGGTTATGCTCATCCATGATGATTCTGCCGTGCTGCTTCAGACTCTCATAAAAAAGGTCCAGCAGCTCTCCTGTCAGCAGGGGACTATTCTGAATCAGGTACAGAGCTTTGATCCAGTTCGCGCTCCGGATGCCGACCTCCAGAATTCTCCAGGTAGTCTGCCTTTTTTCCTGTACATCACTCTGGCTCCGGATAAACTGCTGCATCAGGTCCAGCATACACGCCGCATACGTTTCATCCCCTGTCATTAAGTACGCTTGGCCCAGGCAAATGAGAAAACGATGCCGGTTGAACTGCCATGTAAATTCCGGATCATCTCCCGGCCGATACTCCCAGTCCACGCAGTCACCAAACTCCAATGGTTCATACGTCCGTTCCATGTCCCATTCCATATCGAAGAGGAAGCTGTGCCTCCTTACCGCGTCGGCGGTTCGAAGCACATGCTCCGCCTCCTCCTGATTCAGCTTCCTGGCAAGCTCTGCCGTTTCCATAGAAGCCGGGCAGTAATAAGTCCGGAAAAATTCTTCTTTTTTCATCCTGTACCCCCTTCTACCCCTTAACACCCGAGGTTGCGATTCCTTCCACAAAGTATTTTTGCAGCAGCAGGAACATGATCAGTACCGGAATCAGGGATATGACAGACCCCGCCATGATCAGTCCATATTCGCTGGAATACTGCCCGATAAAACGCTGAAGCCCAATCTGGATTGTTTTTTTCGACTCGCTCTTTAAATAAATCGTCGGTCCCAGGTAATCGTTCCAGGTTGCGACAAACGTAAAGATCGTGAGGGTAGCCAGCGCCGGTTTGGACAGCGGCAGCATGATTCTGCTGTAGATGTTGAACTCGCTCATGCCGTCGATCCGGGCCGCCTCGCACAGGGAATCCGGGATTCCCATATAAAACTGCCGCATCAAAAATACGCCAAATGCCGAAAATGCCTGTAATACGACCATGGCCAGCAGCGTATCGTTCAATCCCATCTTACGCATCATGAGAAACTGCGGCACCATATACACCTGCCACGGCATGGCGATCGTTGAGATATAGGCCAGAAACAGCTGCTTTTTTCCTGCAAAATCAAGCTTTGCAAACGCATACGCGGCAAAGGAACTGGTAAACAGCTGCAAAATGGTCACCGCGGCGGTCAATACTATCGTATTCCGGATAAATACAGCAAACGGAATCTTCGTCCATATTTTTACGTAATTGCTCCACCGCGGATTTTCCGGAACCAGGACAAATGGAGTCAGTTGAAATACTTCACGGTCTGATTTGATCGACGCGGATATCATCCATATAAACGGCAGTATCGTTACCAATACAACGAGCGCCAGAAATGCGTAGAGCAGCACTTTATTTACATTTCGTCTGAAAGAAATTGTTTTCATTGCACGACCTCCTGCTAGTCATTGGTGTACTTGGACTCATTTTTAAACTGGAACAGGGTCACAAGAAGGACAATCAGGAACAGAATGATCGCCGCGGCGCTTGCATAGCCCATATTCCATTTGGTAAATGCCTCCTGATAAATGAAGGACACAAGCACCATGGAGGAGGTAGACATATTTCCGCCGCCGGCAAGCAGTACCGCTGTATCGTAGATTTTGAAGCAGGCAATTGTCATGATGATAATAACAAAAAATGTAGTCGGACGCAGCTGGGGCCACGTAATATATCGAAACTTCTGCCAGCTGTTCGCTCCGTCCAGATTGCCGGCCTCGTACAGTTCCCCCGAGATTCCCTGCAGTCCCGCCAGATAGATTACCATGTAATATCCCATGGACTTCCACAGAGAAAACAGGATATAGGACATAATGATTAAATGTCCGGTAAACCACTGCGGCAAATCTCCCTTCGGCACCTGAAATGCGTAATATAAGAGCGCGTTGACCGGCCCCTTCGCCGGGTGAAAGATCATACGCCACACAGTCGTCACCGCAATTATAGAGCTGACATAGGGGATACAGGATACCACCCGGAATACGGACCTTCCTCTTATTTTCTGGTTCAGGAGTACTGCCAGGGTCAGGGCGACTATCAACGTCAGGGGCACCGTGCCGATGCAGTATAAAAAGGTATTGAACAGGGAATTCACAAAAAATGTATCCCGGAAAAGGCTGATAAAATTATCCAGCCCGATGAATTCAGCAGGATTGCTCCCATCCCATTTGCAAAAAGACATCCCAACAGCAACCACGATGGGGATCATCGTGAATACCGCAAATCCCACAAAATTTGGTGCAATGAACAGATAGGCGGTTAAATTACGCCTTCTGTTTCGTTTCTTAACTGATGCGGACATCTCCACTGCTTTCTGTCTTGCCATAGCAAACCTCCATTACTCGATTTTAGAAGTTTCTTCATTCATCATTTTGATGCCTTCCTCCACCGTGCACTCACGCTGCATAATCATCTCATGATAAGTACCAAGGATCGGGTTGATTGCGGATAAATCTTTTCCATAAGGAGCTTCCAGATACACGGTTACCGTGCCGAGCGCTTCACGGCTCTGTTCATCCTGGGGGAAACCGTCAATGGAAGCGATCGCCGCCGTTATCTCATCGTTCGAGATAGCCGGGAAATTCCCGCTGGCTGCCAGGATGAGCGCGCCCTCTTCACTGCTTACCCATTTTATAAAATCCCAGGCCGCGTCCTTTTTCTGCGATTCGGACACCACAGAGAGACCGGTAACTGCACCCAACGTAGTCCCCGCATCGATGCCTTCCGCGTGAGGATACTTAGCGATTCCCCAGTTTCCGCATAAAGAGGCGTCAAACTCACCGGATTTTAAGTTATTAATCATCGTGGTCACAAACCAGCTTCCCATATTCATCATCGCTATATTACCGCCGGTAAATGCAGCGGAATAATGAAGGCCTTCCGTCTTAATATCCGGATATTTCATACAGATTCCATCGTCTTCCTGTGCCAGAACCATGTTATAATAGGGAATCATGAAATCGTAATTTTTGTCCAGTACGCTGTGCTTCCCATCCAGAATTCCAAATAACTGCACCGCGGAATTCCATGTGTGGTAATGGGAACCGTATACCTCGGATCCAAACGAATCATCTGCGATCGCACGGGCTAACGCATCGTACTCTTCAAAGGTCATATCATTAGACGGATAGTCCAGGCCCTTTGCATCAAAAACGTCTTTATTATAGAAGATAACCCATATATCGCTTCGGAATGGAAGCATATACAGACTGTCATTTACCAGGATCTGATCGGTGACGCCATTGAATTTTGCCAGCTCGACGCCATCCTTTTCTATGTAACTGTCCAGGGAGTCCAACACATTTTTTTCCACAAGCGTCGCATAACTGGGCGTATCCTTGATGGTAACAATGTCAAAATCAGTGCCGCTTCCCGAGAGTTCTGTTGCCAGCACATTCGAATAGTCAGTAGATCCAAAATCGACAAGTTCTATTTCCACGTCGGGATTCTTTTCCATATAAGCGTCAGCCAGGTCGTTCCAGTAGGTAATCAGGCTGATATCCCACACCGCCCACTTTAAATGGGTGGCTGTTCCGCTGTTTTCTGTGTTTTGTACCGTTCCATCCGTCTGTTTTTCCGCAGAAGCCGCAGTCTGCTGTTCCGGAGATTCTTTCGTTCCACTGCCCCCGCAACCGGTCAGTACCGAAGAAAGGATCATGACCAGTCCTAATGCCGCACTTAAAATTTTCTTTTTCATATTTTCCTCCTTGTGGTTTACCATATTTGTAAGGCTTGCTGCCTTAGCTTCAACAATGCTTCCAGATAAAAATAATCAGCGTAGATCAAAGTATGGGGGCCGTCTTCCCGTTCCCGGTACGATACCGCGCACTGCAGTACCAGCTCATCCCTGCCGCAGTCCAGGCAGCAACGTTTCTCATACACTCTGCGGAGCAGTCTCCAGGCTGTGTCCGCGTACTGCTGCTGTCTGGCAGGCTCGCCGTCCATCAACGAGGCAAGCTCTAAAAAGCCGCTGGCCGCGATACAGGCCGCGCTGTTATCCTCGTACTGCTCCTCTGCCGGCTGGCAGAAATCAATCGGGGCTGCATCTCCCGTCCGCAGATTTCTCTGAAAGTAATCGGCTGTCTTACACGCCAGCTCCAGGTATGAATCCTGTTTCGTGTGGCGGTACGCATTGGTAAATCCGTACAGCGCCCAGGCCTGTCCCCTCGACCACGCAGAACCGTGCCCGTATCCCTGGCCGCCCAGGGACCCTTCCGCCTCCCCGGTCTCCGGATTGAATTTTACAATATGTTTTACCGATCCGTCTTCTCTCACAAAATAGTTTGCGATCGTATCCGTATGGGAGACTGCAATCGCTCGGAATCGGGGATCCCCCGTCTCTTCATACGCCCAGTGAAGCAGGGACATATTCATCAGGCTGTCTATAATGACGCTTCCGTAATCCCTTCCGCCGGGACCGTTCCACGCCCTGATGTATTTTCCATTCACATTATAACGGCCGGCCAGAATCGTGGCCGCGTGAAGCCCTCTGATCCTCGCTTCCTTCCATCCGGTCAGTTTGTAGTCGGCGACCGCGGTCAGCAGCCACATGAAACCGGCGTCATGGTGTATTCCCTCAAACAGCTCCAGGCACTGATCCAGCTTTTTTTCCTGTACCCTTGCCATTTCCAGATAGCTTTGATCCCTGGTTTTCACATACATCTGCCATAAAATACCGCCGAAGAATCCGTTTGTCCACCAGTTGATCCCGAGATCCGGATTCTCATCCATGTAATCCAGGTTATTATAAAAACCGTCATCCTTTACGGTATAGGGAATCCCGTTTTTATTTCTTTCACACATATAGGCTGTTTTTACAGTCACATTCTGTAACATTTGTGCTGCCTCTTCCTGCAGGTATTGCGTCTTCTCTGTCATAATTACCACCTTTATTGACTTTTTATGGTTTTCATATTACATTATATACAGGTTGATTTTAATAGCGTATTGCGCTCAAAAACTAACATTTTCTGCAAACAGGGAAAGTAAAGGACAAGAAATGTACCAGATTATCAAAGGCGGCTGCAACACCCGCCATCCCAGTTCATTTTTCATGTCACATCCGGATGGCCTCAACAATTATCTGCTGCTGATCGTGAAAACACCTGCCGTATTTCAGATCGCCGGACAGGATTACACCCTTTCGCCCAACCAGGCGATTATCCTCGCTCCGCATACGCCGTGTTCCTACAGCAATCCCTATGGGGAATATATGGATGACTGGCTCCACATCGCCGCCGAAGAAGACATTTTTCCGCTGCGGGGAATCTTAGCGACAAACACATTTTTCCGAGTCGATGATGCCGAGTTATTTTCCGTCTACATCCGGCAGCTCTTATGGGAAAACGCCTACACGACCTCTCAGTACCGCACGGAGAATATCGACTGTCTGGTCAACGTGCTGCTGAATCACCTTCTCATCGCCTATCAGCAGAAAGATTTAGCCGCGTATTATAATCCGTACTTTCCAAAGCTGCAGGAAATACGAATTTCCATGAAAAGCACGCTCATGGATCCACTGTCCATCGACGATGTTTCAAAGCGGCTGGGAATCAGCAAGTCCCATTTCCAGCATCTCTATACGGAGTTATTCGGGATTTCTTTTCAAAAGGATTACATTCAGATGAGAATCGATTATGCGAAAGATTTGATTGAGACTACAGACCTGCCAATGGAACAGATTGCCGAGTTGTGCGGCTACTCCACCGAGGTCCATTTTTACCGGCAGTTTAAGGCGTATACCGATCTGACGCCGGCTGTGTACCGCAGAAAATTCCGAAATCAGTTGTTCTAGAGCATGCAGATGGCAGGAATGCATTTTCAAACACGCCCTGACACGTCAGGTTGAAAAAAAGCCAGGTATTTGATGTCCCTGGCTTTTTCTCTGTATGATTCACTTTCATGCTTATGATTCAAAAAACAACTTCATATCATCTTCCACCGTACCAATTCCTGCAATTCCGAACTGCTGAACCAGAACCTTCGCCACATTCGGCGATAAGAAGGCTGGCAGCGTCGGTCCCAGGTGGATATTCTTCACGCCGAGGGAAAGCAGGGCCAGCAGAACGATAACCGCCTTCTGCTCATACCATGCGATGTTGTAGATGATTGGCAGGTCGTTGATATCCTCCAGGCCGAATACTTCCTTTAACTTCAGAGCGATCACGGCCAGGGAGTAGCTGTCGTTGCACTGTCCGGCATCCAAAACACGGGGAATTCCTCCGATGTCGCCGAGATTCAGCTTGTTATACTTATACTTCGCACATCCGGCGGTTAAAATGACCGCGTCCTTTGGAAGCGCTTTGGCAAAATCCGTATAATAATTTCTCGATGGCGCCCGGCCGTCGCAGCCTGCCATCACAACGAATTTTTTAATGGCTCCGCTTTTCACTGCTTCTACAATCGGCTCTGCTAGAGCAAGAACCTGATTATGGGCGAATCCGCCGACAATACTGCCTGTTTCCAGTTCCACCGGCGGCGGACATTGTTTTGCCTGATTGATAATCTGCGAGAAATCTTTCTTTCCATCCTCGCCCGCTTCTATATGCCTGCATCCCGGATATCCAACCGCTCCGGTCGTGTAGAGCCGTTCCTTATAGCTGTCTCTCGGCGGAACCAGGCAGTTGGTTGTCAGCAGAATCGGCCCGCCGAACGCCTCAAACTCTTCCTTCTGTTTCCACCATGCATTTCCGTAATTTCCCACAAAATGAGAGTATTTCTTAAAGGCCGGATAATAGTGCGCCGGAAGCATCTCTGAATGAGTGTACACATCGATGCCGGTTCCGTCCGTCTGCTCCAGAAGCTGTTCCAGATCGTATAAATCATGGCCGGATACGAGAATTCCCGGATTCTTTCTGACCCCGATGCTGACCTCCGTAATCTCCGGATGGCCATATGAGGAGGTATTTGCCTCATCGAGAAGCGCCATGGCTGTCACTCCGTACTCTCCGGTCTCAAGGGCGAGCGCTGTCAGTTCCTCCGCGGTCAGCGCCGGATTCAGAGTCGCCGCCAGCGCCTTCTCTAAAAATGCCGCCGTGTCTCTTTTGCCGTCTGCCGTGTTCCTGTTTTCCGACTTTGCCTCCAGAGCCGCGGCATGCTTTAAGTAGGCTGCCATTCCCTTAAGACCATAGGTAATCAGTTCCCGGAGACTGCGGATATCCTCATCTTCCGTGGATAACACACCGACGCTTTTCGCCTTCTCTTCCATATGCTCCGCGTCATCCCAGAGAGCCGCTGGAGACATGGGTTCCGTTCCTGACAGGCTTTTTGCGAGCTCTCTTTTCATTTCCAGCGTTTCCTTTATCTTCCGGATTATCGCCTCATCGTCAAAATTGGCATTGGTAATCGTGATAAAGAGGTTTTCCACCACCTGGCTGTTTACCCCATCCGGAACGTTCTGATTCTCCTCCCGCATGCGTACCGCCACTTCTGAAAGTCCTTTTGTCACCCACACCAGCATATCCTGTAAAGCGGCCGTACGGGGCCCCTTTCCGCAGACACCTGATTTTGTACATCCGGCGCATCCCGCCGTCTCCTGGCACTGATAGCAAAACATCTTGTTCTCCATATTGTACTTCCTCCATTCTATATTTCCTGCTTTTTAAGATCTACAATCAGTTTCTCTTGAATTCGTAATCAGCTTATCATAAAAAGCGGCCGCAGTATGTTGCAATTGCAACGGACTGCGGCCTTTTTTTATTTTTTTATTTATGAAATTGAAATGAAACTTCACAGCTTTTGCAGCCTTTTCTCCGTCACCATAAGCCCCTTTTCGTAGCGGTCGATCTTGTCGTTCAACCGGTCTAACGAGACCTGCATGGCGTTCATCCGCTCAACCAGCTGTTCTCTCTGTTCAATCAGAAGATTCTTCCTGGCATCAATCGTTAAGTCTCCCTGATGAAACAGGGCTACATACTCGATCAGTGCCTCAATCTGAACTCCTGCCTTCCTCATGCAGATCATTAGCTCAATCCATCCGCAAGAAACGTCGTCATAATCACGAATTCCGCTTTTCGTCCGCGGAACGGGCGGAATCAGACCAATCCGCTCGTAATAGCGCAGTGTATCCGCAGTGATATCATATTTTTTGCTCACCTCTGCTATGGTCATTTTATCTCTCCTTCTGTTTCACTCATCCAGTGTATACAAGACATAGTTCCTCGTTCCGACTCCGATTGCTTCCGCGTGCTCCACGGTATGGATTCCGTGGCGTGACTCGATTCGCTCAATGAGTGCCGATCCGTCGGGAGCATCATAGACCTGGTCCACGCAGGCCTGGTCTAAGGCCACCGGGTCTAAGGAAGCAAAGATTCCGATATCGTTCATTTCCGGCGGAGCCGGGTGAGAATCACAGTCGCAGTCCACCGAGAGATGGTTCATCACATTGATATAGAGGATGGAACCGTTCCTGTAATCGGCCACCGCCTTGGCCGCTTCCGCCATGGACTCCAGGAAATCATCCTGAGGTGTGTCGATTCCAAACCCGGTCGTTTCCTTTCCCGCACTGTGAATCAGACTCTTTCCCATAGCTGATGCAATACCAATGGACATATTTTTAAGCACACCGCCGAAGCCGCCCATGGCATGCCCCTTAAAATGAGCCAGATTTACGATAAAATTATAGTTTGCCAGATGCGAGCCCACCATGTCCTCTTTTAAATGAACACCGCCCGCCACTGGAATAGCAATGGAACCATCTGCATCCATAATATCATATGGAGCGATGGTTGAAAAGCCATGCTCCTCCATTACCTTGCAATGAGATTTGGTATCGGCCCTTCTTCCGCCGTATGCCGTGTTGCATTCCACAATCGTGCCGTTTACCTCTTTTACCAGTGGCTCTATCAGCTTGAATGAAAGGAAATGATGGCCTCCCGGCTCTCCGCTGGAAATCTTCACAGCCGTTTTTCCCGCTGCCTTCATGCCTAATGCCCGGTAAGTACGCATCAGGCCTTCCGGGCTGATATTCTTTGTCATGTATACGGTACCCGTCTCTTTATTGGTGCTGTGTACCTGATTCATTACTATTTTCATCTGCTGTACCTCTCACACTTTCTTTATCCATTCCAAAATCCTTTTTTCCGGAGTTACAAGCCGCGCGCCGTCGAAACGGACATTTAAAATCTCCCCAATCTCAGAATCCGGGCAGGCACCTTTTATGTCCTTTGCGGTATGGCCAATCCAGCCGCCGTTTGTGGCAAATGGCAGAATCGTCTTTCCGGCCAGCTTATACTGTGCCAAAAATGTCTTTACCGCCGGGGCATACGTATACCACCATACCGGCGTTCCCAAAAATACGGTGTCATACTCCTCAGGATTCACTTCCAGCGGCAGGATCTCCGGCATAAATCCCCGTTTCACTTCGTCCTGCCCCTGATCCACCACCACATCGTAGTTCTCTGAATAGGGCACCACGGTCCTCAGCTCCGCCGCCCTAAATCCCGTCTCGCGCTGTACCATTTCCGCAATTTTTTTCGTATTTCCACTGTAGGAATAATAGATAATGACTGCTTTCATCGTGTTCTCCTTCCTTTTTGTATTACCACTGTACTACCTGGAGTTAACTCTAAGTCAAGAGGTTTTTGAAGATTTTGAAGATTTTTTGCAGCTTTTTGTAAATCAAATGAGCAGTTACCTCAAATCCCCCCAAAAAGATTAAAAAGGCAGCCAGAATTAATCTGACTGCCTCCTCACTTCACAATAACAAAACACCTTACCGCACATACATTATTTCAATCCACATTCTGAGTTCAGTATACAAAACCCAGAATGACATAATAGCTATACTGCCATTTTATCCGGTTGTTCGGATTGTTTTGACCTCGTGTCAGTGGGGAATATCTGCCCGCCACTGCCGCTAAGTTTGTTTTTGCGATTCATCTCCCACCTATAGAGGTCGGGAGAATTCTCGTTGATTTTGTTAAATTGCTGCAAACAGTACTCTTATTTCAAATACTTTCTCAGCACCTCTCTGACCGCCCCCTTACCCGCGATCTCTTCCCGCACCATCTCCGTAATATCGTCTCCGATTCCCGCCTCATACAGGTCGATACCGAAAATATTCGCGTTTCCCAGAATCGGCCGGAGCTGATCCTTTAAGCTGTCCGGATCGCCCCATGCGATTCCGGCCATCTGCCCCTGCAGCTTAAGGATCATGGGATCCGGGGAAAGCGCAAACGGTTTGCCGTCGTCATCGACAGCAAGCAGATACCGAAGCCAGCCGGCAATGGCCAGCTGAATCCCTTTCAGCTTTTTCGCATCACCGTATTTGTGAACGCAGGCCTTGATATTTTCCCCAAAGCGGATTCCAACCATCTGCGAAGTATCCACTGCGATACGCTGCGGTGTATCCCCAAGATACGGATTGGAAAAACGCACATTGATGCACTCGTCAATAAACGCTTTCGGTGAAATAATACCGGGATCCTCCACAAACTCCATTCCTTCCTGCAGCCCCACCTTTTCCGCCAGCTTAACCAGCTCCGGATCACTCATCTGATCAGAAAAGAGTTTGAAGCCCAGCATACACCCGTAAGGCGCCAGAGCGGTATGGATGGGGTTTAAACAGACCGTAACCTTCATCCGCTCCGCCTTGTTCACGGTTTCACGGCTTGTCATATAGACCCCGGCCTTCTCGAGAGCCGGACGTCCATTGGGGAAATGGTCCTCCACCACCAGATACTGCGGTTCTTCGGCATTTACAAAAGGCGCTATGTACGTCTGCTTATCGGTGATCACAATATCCATGTCCTCCACTCCGGCGTCCTGAAGCATCGCTTTCACCGCCTCACTCGGCCTCGGCGTGATCTTATCTATCATGGACCATGGAAATGCAATCTTCTCCTCGTCACTGATATAGCTTAAAAATTCCTCATCGACAAAGCCCTTCTTGTTCCATTCCTGTCCGATTTCCAGCACTGCGCTGCGAAGCTTCTCCCCATTATGGGAGCAGTTATCCATGGAGACAAGCGCCAGCGGCTTCGCCCCCGCCCGATACCGCTCAAGGAGCATGGCGGCTATGATCGCAACAGCCCCTGCTGCCCGGTCCGGACCATAGTCAATATCGTCCAGAATAAAGCGGTAATACTGTCCGTCCGCACCACGCAGCGCATATCCCTTTTCCGTGATCGTAAAGGAAACCATCTGCAGACTCGGATTGGCAAAGATCTCTCTTAAGCGCTGTCTGTCTTCCGTCCCGTCAGGCAGCCCCTTCCGTGCTTCCGTGAAACAGCCGAATACCCTTTTTTCTGTCGTTCCGTCGTTATTTAAGATCACCGACAGGGAAAGATTGTCGTAGGGCTTATAGATCCGGTCGATGGTTTCATAGTCAAATGTCTCCACACAGACAATCCCGCGGTCCATCAATCCGTCTGTGATCAGACGATCCGCAATGCTGCCAATAAAAATACGAAAAATATTCCCAATACCAAAATGAACCCAGACTGGCGCTTCTTTTGTCCGCTGTGCCAGTTCTTCCAAATCATAGGATGGCAGTTCGATTCCTGCCTGACTCCATAGTTGTTTGTCCTTTATTCCTTCTAAAGTAAGTTTCATCAGCATCTCCTCTGGTCTGCATATCCTGTCAGTATTCATTAATCATATGCATAGACCGGTCCATATTTTTCATAACGGCACTGTCAAAATTCTTTTTGATCAACTCAGCTTTTTTCAAGGCGTACTCCGGCTTATCCCACAGATTGCAGAACTCCTCCGGATCCGTTTCATGGTCGTAAAGTTCTCCATACTCCATTCCATGGTAATTTACAATCTTATATCTGCCGTCATAATACATGGTCGCATAAATATTATCATGCGATCCCAGGAGACAGTGATAGAATTCTGAATAAACCGAATCTTTATGATGATGGGGTTCCGCCTGTCCGGTCAGAATAGGAAGAAGACTCTTCCCCTGCATATAATAAGGAACCTCCTGTCCGGTAAGCTCCATCAGGGTCGGAGCCAGATCCACAAGTTCAACCAGCGCATCACTTTTTAAGCCGCTTTTAAACAGGGACGGACACGACATAATAAGCGGAATATGAACCAGCGCCTCATAGAAATAGGCGCCTTTCCAATAAAGGCCATGGTCCCCATTCATCTCGCCGTGATCACTCATAAAAATCACGAGCGTCTGCTCCCTTTGCCCCGTCTCCTCCAGGTAATTCATCAGACGGCCAAACTGATCGTCAATCAGCTCTATCTCCGCATAATAATCACGAAAACGTTCTCTCCTGTCATCCTCCGTCAGCGTCGGGTACGGTTCCGCCTGCCCATCCTGGCCGCCCTGCATATAATCCTTCTGCTGGTGCGGAGGTTTGCTGTCCAGCTCCCCATCCTTCCATAAAGGCAGCGGCATATCCTCAATGTTTAATCTGTCCTTGTAGGCCTGCGGCGGATCCAGGGGCGGATGCGGATCGTAAGGGTTCATGCTGATCAGCCACGGTTTCCCGCTGCTGCGGTTCTGTTCGATAAACTCAATCGCTTTTTGGACACACCAGGTTGTTTGATGGTACTCGGCCGGCACGCCAACCGTTTTACCTGTAAAATGAGGATTCGGTTTCGGCGGCCACGTTGCCATACTGGCATATTTTCCCCCGTAGATATCTTCCCAGCGAAGGCCTTTCTCTTTCAGCCAGTTTTGATAATCATTTTCGCCGCCCGGCCAGTCGTCGTTAGGATGTTCACTCCATTGGACATAGCTGTAGCCATCGTCTGTGCGCTTTTCCATCCGCCCCTGTGCAGAAGTCAAATGAAGCTTTCCGGATAAGCCGCAAACGTATCCGGAATCGGCCAGAAGCTTTGTCACCAGCTTTTCATCTTTTGAATAATTGTCATTGCCATTATAAAATGCTTTCGTTGTTCGGGGATATCTTCCGGTTAAAAAACAGGAACGGCTGGGTGTACAAACCGGCGCCTGTGTATAGGCCCGGGTAAATGCAACCCCTTCTTCTATCAATCGATCGATGTTCGGTGTATGGATATATGGATTTCCCAGCGCATGAATCGTATCATAGCGCTGCTGATCCGTACAAAACCAAACAATATTTACCGGTTTCTGACTCATCTCTCCATCTCCTTTATCAGAAACCATAGACTCGGTGCATGGAATTATCCATATTGCAGAGTATAGTATGATCGAAACTCTTCCTCACCAGTTCTGTTTTAAACGTCTCATATTCCGGTTTATCCCACAGATTATGGAATTCATTCGGATCCGTCTCATGGTCATACAACTCTCCGAACTCTTTTCCATGGTAAATTACCAGCTTATATCTCCCATTATAATACATTGTCGCATCAATGTCTTCATGAGTTCCTCTCAGGCAGTGATAAAACTCACTGTAAACTGCGTCTTTGAAATGATGGGGATCCGCCTCTCCTGTCAGTATACCATAAAAACTCTTTCCCTGCATAAAATAAGGGACTTCCAGTCCGGCAGCTTCCATCAGTGTCGGGGCGATATCTACGAGTTCCACCAGCGCGTCGCACCGTAATCCCTGTTTGAAAACGGACGGGCAGGAAATGATTAAGGGTACGTGCACGAGGCCCTCATAGAAATAGGCGCCCTTCCAATACAACCCATGATCGCCGCTCATTTCACCGTGATCACTCATGAAAATAACAATCGTATCCTCACGCTGCCCGGTTCGGTCAAGGTACTCAAGCAGTCTCCCAAACTGGTCATCGATCAGCTCTATCTCCGCATAGTAATCTCTGAAATGCTCCCGTTTTTCTTCATCTGTAAGCGAGCCTATGGGCTCCGCCTGGCCATCCTGTCCACCTTGAATCACATCCTTCTGCTGATGGGGGGGCTTCCCCTCCATCTCACCGTCTTCCCAGAGAGGCAGCGGCATATCTTCTATGCTCAGCCGGTCTTTGTATTCCTGCGGCGGATCCAGGGGCGGATGGGGATCGAAGGGATTCACGCTGATCAGCCACGGTTCTCCGGTATTTCTCCTGCTCTCAATAAAATCGATCGTCTTCTCCACACACCATGTAGTCTGGTGGTACTGTGCGGGAACGCCCACCTGCTTCCCCGAAAATGCGGGATTTGCCTGCGGCGGCCACGTAGCCATAGTCATAAACTTACCGCCGTAGATTTCTTCCCAGTGGACGCCTTTTTCATTCAGCCAGTTTTGATAATCATTTCCTCCATCCTTCCAGTCATTATGAGGGTGGTGACTGTACTGGAAATAGGAATACCCGTCATCGCACCGCTTCTCCACTCTGCCTTCCGCAGATGTCAGATGAAGCTTGCCCGCCAGGCCGCACGTATACCCTTCATCAGCCAGCAGCTTTGTCACCAGTTTTTCATCTTTCGAGAAGTTTTCATTTCCATTAAAGATCGTCTTCGTCGTTCTGGGATAACGTCCCGTTAAAAAGCAGGCGCGGCTGGGCGTGCAGATCGGCGCCTGCGTATAGGCCCTGGTAAATGCAACGCCTTCCTCCACCAGCCGGTCAATATTCGGCGTATGTATATAGGGATTGCCAAGGCTGTGAATGGTATCCCACCTCTGCTGGTCCGTACAGAACCAGACAATATTCTTTCTCTTCTTTTCCATATTTACCACCATTTAATAAGTTCAGTCACTTTATTCCGAAGCTCAATAAACTGCGGATCAGCAATATCACGCGGACGCGGAAGCTCATTGATCAATGTTGTTTTAACTGTTGTCGGCTTGTTCGTCAGAATCATAATTTTATTGCCCAGGTAGACCGCCTCTTCGATATTATGTGTGATAAATAATACCGTCGTCTTCGTCATCTGCCACAGCTTCACCAGCTCATCCTCCAGCCGGAAGCGAAGCTCAATATCCAGCTGTCCATACGGCTCATCCATCAGCAGCAGTTCCGGCTCCGTGGCGAATGCTCGGGCGATGCTCACCCTCTGCAGCATGCTGGCAGAGAGCTGTTTGGGATAGTATTTTCTGTATTTGGTTAATCCCACGATTTCCAGATACTTCTCTGTCCGCTCCTTCTTTTCTGCATCGGAAAGCGGCTTATACAGCAGTCCAAAGCCCACATTTTCTTCTACAGTCAGCCAGGGCATGGTTGAATTTCCCTGAAAGATATACGCTATATTCTGCTTTTTCGTATCCACCTTCTGTCCATCCAACAGGATTTCGCCGGAGGTAGTATCGTAAATATTTACCAGGCTGTTGAGAAAGGTTGTTTTTCCGCAGCCCGTGGGACCTACAACGCAAAGTAAATCGCCATCCATTACGTCAAAAGACACATCGCTCAGAACCAGCAGATCCCCAAATTTCTTCGTCAGGTGTCTGACCTGTACTTTTATCTGATCACTCATACCTAATCCTCCCATCTGTCCAGGATGCCGGTTATTTCCTTACGAAGCGCCAGGAATTGTTCCGAAACCAAATTTCTGGGTCTGGGAAGATCGATGACATATTCCTTCTTTACTGTTGCAGGGCAATTGGTAAGAACAATAATTCGATCTGCAAGATACAGTGCTTCTTCAATATTATTGGTTACGAAAATAACCGTACGTTTCTCTGCGCTCCATATTCTCTGCAGTTCCTCCTGCATTAAATATCTGGTTTGCGCATCCAGCGCGCCAAACGGCTCATCCATCAGCATTACATCAGGCTCGTTGCAGTATGCCCTCGCGATGCCGACACGCTGCCTCATACCTCCGGAGAGCTGAACGGGATAGGAATTTTCAAAGCCCTGAAGTCCTACCAGGTCGATATATTTCTGCGCCCGTTTTTTCCGTTCTTCCTTATTTACTCCGGCTATTTTAGGTCCATATTCGACATTGCCCATGGTTGTCATCCAGGGAAAGAGTGAAATGGACTGAAATACTACGCCTCTGGAGACATCCGGCCGTTCAACCTTCTTGCCGGAAGCGGTTATACTTCCCTCTGTGGCCGGTTCAAAGCCGGCAATCATATTGATAATGGTTGTTTTTCCGCACTGGCCGGGGCCAAAAAGGACCAGGAATTCATTTTCTCTGGCGGCAAAATTCAGCCCGCGCACGACTTCGTGTTTCCCCTCCGGCGTATCAAATGTCTTACAGACGCCTTTGCATTCTATTACTGTATTTATCTTCCGCTCTTGTTCCATCGACACATCACCTCTTCAGCTTTACGCATAATATAAGCCAGCAAAAAACCAACAACGCCAATCATAATGATTCCGGCCAGAATCTGGGTCATATTGTTGTTATCCATACCGGCCTGAATAATCCATCCCAGGCCGTTCTCTGCCTTGATCATCTCGGCTGCCACCACACTTGCCCACGCAGACGATATTCCGACCTGGAGTCCTGCAAAAATAGCCGGAACCGATGCGGGAATTACAACAGTGGTAAAAATCTGACGTTCCTTTGCCCCAAGCATCCTGGCTGCATGAATCACTTCGGGATCGACATTCATGGCCCCGGTCATCGCATTCAATGTGGTATTGGCAAATGCCGCCAAGAAAATCAGGAATATTTTCGCTTCCTCTCCAAGGCCAAACCATATAATAGAAATCGGAATCCAGGCAATCGGAGGAATCGGACGTATAAATCTGAAAATCGGATTAAAAATTGCCCTGGCAAGGAGATATCTTCCCATCAGCAAGCCAAGTATAACACCGGCCAGGGATCCCAGGCAGAAGCCGATCAGTACTCGCCTCAGACTGCTCAGCATGTGAATGATAAGACTGTATTTGCCCACTACGCCGATACAGTACTCGAAGGTCGCCTTCAGCACCACAACGGGGTCCGGCAAAAGCTTCGACAAGTATGTGTAATGCGTCACGAACCACCAGAGAAGCAAAAATGCTCCAATCGAAATAACCGCACATATGACTGACAATAATTTTTCTTTTGTATTTTCATTCATTCTGCATTCATTCCTTTCGCAACTTTTACTTCAAGCCAGTGCAGAATTGTATCGAATAGCAATCCGACAATTCCGATCATGATCATACCGACAAATACAAGCGCCGGTTTTGAAGCGTACCTGCCCTGCTGAATCATATATCCGAGGCCTACGGAGGAGGCAAGGAGTTCAGCCGCAACGAGAGCCATCCAGGCCGCTCCCATCGCCACTCTCAGCCCGGTAAAGATCATCGGCAGTGCAGTGGGAATCGCTATTTTAAATAGTTTTTGCAAATTTGAAAATCCGAAGACATCTCCAACCCAGAGATGTTCCTGTTTCGTCTGTTTAATTCCGGTGTAGCTGTTTACGATGCATGCGACCGAGGTGCTGAGAAAAATAACAGCGGCCTTTGGTAAAATGCCGATACCGAAAAGTAGAATAAACATCGGAATCCAGGCAAGGCCCGGAACCGGCCGGATTAAGTCAAACAGCGGTCTTGCAAGACGGTCTACCCACTTAAACCAGGCCATCATGATCCCCATCGGAACCCCGAACAGCACTCCCAGAGAGTATCCGAACAGCGCTACTTTCAGGCTTCCCATCAGGTGGGTCGGAAGCGTCGCCCCATCCGGTACTTTCGAAGTCATTTTCTGCACAAATGTTTTGGCAACAGTGAGCGGTCCTGGAAAGACAGTTTCCTGTTTTAAATGCAGAACATTAATGCAGACATACCAGGCTGCCAGCACGAACAGAACCGTGCAGCAGGAAATAATTGTATATTTGCTGATTTTCTTCTTCGTTTTCATTGAACTTTCTCCATTTTAAATCAATCGTATTACTCCTCAAGTTTCTGCGGTTTTATCCCGTCAGTACTCCATCGGCTCTGCCGATATTACAAAGGAATCCCGGTCCCCTTCCTGTAAGATTTAGTTATCGCAAAAATATTACAAAATAAAAGGACCGGGATTCTCAAAGTTTTATTTCCACTAGTACAGCATTGCGTAAGTTTCGGTGAATTGTGTGCTTGATATTTGCGTCAGGGGCGTGTCCGCGAAGCGACGGCGAGTGGACCCTACGGTTAGCTTCGCGGGCGTGGTCCTGGCGTGAATAGCGAGTGCAGAATTCACTGGAACTTATGCAACGCTGTACTAGCGCCTGACTACTCAGCTGACGCCCACTTTTTTATGGAAGTAATGAAGCTGTTATCAATACTTGCCTTCACATTGGTCACATCATCTTCTGTTACCTTTTCATTGGTAAGAAGGAATTCTGCAGCGTAATTCATAAAGCTTCCCAGCAGATAGTCGCCGCTGTCCACCGTATCCAGAGTAAAATAGCTCTTAAGACTGCACTCGTCGATGACATCCTGCTCTTTATAATCAAGTCCCTCATCTACATACCATTTATAGGCTACCGCAACTCTGTTATCCTGATTGTTTAACATATCCTGACATGCTTTATAGTAGCAGTACAGGAAAAGCTCCACATCCTCCGGGCGTTTCTCGGCCACCTCATTCTGGCAATAGACCGCGTCAATAATATCCTGGGGCGACACCTGTGTAAAATCAGAAACCTGTACATAACCATCTGCTGCAAGGATAGCGGCATAAGTAGGATTCACTGCTATTAAATTGCCCTGACCGGATTCAAATGCAGCCAGCGCAGAGGAGTAATCCAGGTTCGTAAAAGTAAAGGAATTTGCATCAATGCCGAAATACTGCATATATGCAATGGCGTTCATCTGAGCAGTTGTATTCATCGGCCCAAGGATAACCGCATCTTTTAATGCATCTGCACTGCCATAGACACCGTTCGCATCTGCGCCGGCCTTGTAGATCGCATCATCCGGACGGCCGTAAAGCGTCTCACCGCTGATCGTCAGACATCCGTCCCCGATATACTTATACATACCGGTAGAAAGAGCATATACAGAAGCCATACCGGATACGGCAATATCACATTCATCGGCTGCCATCGCTTCATTGACGAGGGTTCCCTGAGAACCAAAGTTTACGATTTCAACATCAAGTCCTACCTCTTCATAATACCCTTCCGCATAGGCATACCATGCCGGAAGTCCCACCCAGTTTGCCAGAGTGCCGATCACCAGCTTCTCGCCTGACGCTTTCGGCATGACCGCCCCCGCAGTCTCCTCCGCAGTCTCTTCCTTAGCCTCTGCTGTGATTTCCTTTGCACTCTCAGCTGCGGCTGTGGTCTCCGCCGCCTTCTCTGTGGTCTTACTTGAACTGCCGGAACCGCAAGCTGTCATCGCCAGAACCATAGAAGCCGATAATGTTGCTGCCAATACTTTCTTTCCGAATCTAACCATTGTAATCCTCCCTCTCCTTTGGGTTTTGTGTGAGTTTACGCATACGTATGCGTTCGTTGCATGGTTAAATTATAGCTCCCGGTAAAGTCATTGTCAACACCTTTATTCAATTTTGTCATAGTTGATACATTTTATCGTGATTTTTTATGCGAATAGCACAAAGAATTACCGAAGAGTCGTTCCCCTCAGTACGAGTTCCGGCCTGATCACGGTATGAATCGGCTCCTGGGCACCATGAACAATCGCAGAGCGAAGCATCTCGCATCCCATGGAGGCGATTCTCTCATGGAACACATTCACAGTGGTAAGATCCGGCGCAATTTCAGCGATGATCGGCAGACCTCCAACGCCTGATATCTGCACGTCTTCCGGCACTTTTAGCCCCAGATCCCTGCATGCATTTAAAACGCCGAGGGCAACCGTATCATTGAATGCCAGGATCGCACATTTTCTCGCTTTAATCGTCTCCTGATTATTGGTAATGCATTCGTATGCGGATTTTACTGACAACTCGCTCTGCCATACGGCATCCTTATCCATAACAACGCCGCGTTCTTTCAGACCGCGTCTAAATCCGGCCAGTCTCGTTTTCGATTCCGCGGAGGTTTTTACATTGATGTAAAAGCTTTTATATTCCTTATATTTTCCGAACAGTTTTCCGATCAGATATCCGCTGTATTCACAGTCTGAGAGGCAGCTGCCATAGGAGCCGGCCTTTTCTGCATGAAGCAGATAAACACAGGGAACCTTATACTTCTTTATCAGTTCCAGGTCTTTTTTGCTGGATTCCATTCGAAAAATGATAAATCCGTCCACTTTCCCGATCTTAATCATTCTTTCAAAGGTGGAGAGGCCATTCTGTTTTTCCCCATCATAGACGACCATCACATCATAATCATATTTACTCAGCTCCGCCTGTACCAGATCATATAAATGCGCAAGTCCAAGATTGGAGCTCATGCCGATAAAATGCTTCGGAAACAGGATCCCCACCGTGCCTGTGCGGTTTGTCTTTAGGCTTCTCGCCTGACTGTTCAAAACGAAACCGTACTCCTCCGCTTTCTTCTGAATAAACTCGCGCCGCTCCACAGAAATCTGGCTGCTGTTGTTTAACGCTCTCGATATGGTGGACTGTGATACCCCTATAATTTCAGCGAATTCTTTTGATGTCACGTGATTGACCTCCTAATGATAATAATACTGATGATGACTGACGCATGTGATCTGTTTAATTTGATTGTCTGTTCGGTTCTTTATTGTTGGTTTGCTGCTTTATTTCCCGGCTTCTTCTCAATTATCTACTTTTGCAGGAGCCATTTAATTCTTTTGATAGAATTATATCACTGTTTTACTATTTTTCATAGCCCTTTATGCATACGTATGAGTGAACTCAAAAGGAAAATAACATTATTCTCCCAGACGAAACTCTCCAGCCTGCAGCCGCTCCTGAATCATCGCAATGCTCTCCTCAACCGTCTGATCCGTGGTATCCACCACATTAGCTTCATATTGCCCCAGATCAGAAAATGAACGCCAGATATTTTTTATGACTTCATAGCTTAAAGGGAAATCTGCCTTTTGCTCCCGCTCTGTCGCACGCAAAATCGTTGCCTGTTCATCGGGACGCAGGATTACATATCTCACATCAACTCCCTTCGCAGCAATTTTTTCCCACGGTTCAAGAAACCATGTTCCGATCGTTCCGTCAACAAATACCTCGTAACCGCCAGCCGAAAATCGCTCTGCACTTGCCGCGACCGCTTCAATCATGACTTCATTCTGTTTCCCGCTGCCCTCCAGCCAGGGGGCAATATATCCCTTACGTATGTACTGATAGAAATCGTCACTGTGAATATGAACCGCACAATCGTACGGTGATTTTTCAGCCAGCAACCTGGAGCTGCTGGACTTGCCTGTTCCACACGCCCCTGAAATAATCACAATTCTCGCTGCCATTTTATCCTCCGAATCAAAAATATATCTGCATATACGTACTCGGTCTCCTTGTCCAATTGCGTTAAAATGAATACCGTTGCATAAATCAAGTGTATCATAAACCCTATTCTTATTCAATTCATTATAATTCAGCAGCATCTCCATATTTTTTCTGGTTATAATACTTTTCCTTATAAGGAACCGCAAGGACTCAACAAAATACTTTGCCGGCTATCGGTTTAGGATTATAGCAAAAAATCACCTATTTCTGACTTTCAATTAGAAATAAGTGATTTTCTGCGCGGCTGCAGCATTCTGCTTCGATCCTAACGGCTAACGCCTTTGGAAATTTCCCATTCCTCATACCATTCTGCTACGAGACGGGCATCTTCCTCGCAAATAATTGCGGCTTCCTCTATACACATATCTCGCTTGAATAGATTGATAGCCGCTTTATGAAGACCAGCCTTCATCCCCTCTTCCCTGCTCAATTCCTTCTCACTCGCTATATGCCTCTGCTCATCATACTCTGTCAGCAGCACCTCGAACACCTCCGCTCTGTGTGATGACAAAAATTCCGCCAGTATTCCATCCCGGATGCAGGAATCGATCACTTCTCCGATTGCCTCCAAAAGATCTGCCCCTGCTTCCATCCATTCTCTGATTCGCGCCACGAATTCTGCATACTCCCTTAATGCAGAGCACTGCTCCATCAGGCTTTTATTATGTCCCCGGTTAATGTTCACCATGACCGCTTTAAATTCCATACACGGTTCCAGTTCCGGATGAAGCGTGGAAAATGCATTGGATAACTTCAGCTCTACATTGTCCGGCTCTTCCTTCAAGCCATTGTAAAATACATAGAATTGAGGAACGGGAAGCGTAATCAGACGGCTTCCATACAGGTTCAGCCCCTTCTGCTCAATATACTTTCTGTATTCCTCTACGATATAAAAGGCTCCCCGGACCGGCATGTTTGGGTTCCATGTAGACTGGTGCTCCCACAGATTCAGAACGTCGTCAATTAAAAATGCGAGATCATTCTTCATTTTCATATAAATCACATCTTCGAGCGTATAAATCTCCAATTCTTCTGGATCCGTATACTCGGAATGGCTGACAGCATTATACAGCGAAATTAGCTCCTCTTTCCGGTTAAATACCATGCGAAATAATCTGTCTTTATACTTTTTATTAACTTTTACCACGTTTCTACCTCCATTATACTCAAATAGCTGGTACTTTACAATAGATTTTTACATTCATTCCATAGACAGACCACTCCTCCCGCTTTCTATTTCCAAACAATTGTGAATGCTTTGGCAGACTTGCCGTGATGCCATTAATATGGCATAAGATATCGTGACGCATAAGAAAATGCGTAACAAGAGTATAACATGGTTATTACAAAAAGACAATAATAAAACCGTATTTATCGGCTACACAGTAACAGTTCAGCAGTCAGAAACGAAAAGCAGAACTGTTACGCCACACACTCAAACAAAAGTTTTACTCCATACCAAAAAGGACCGACTGTATTTGAATGCCATTCACCCAAACACCGATCAGTCCTTTTTCGCTCATTTAAATCAATCTATTTTCACACTCATTTTGAACCTTGCAGCCGCCCTTACCGCTGTCCTGCACATAAACACCGTTCCAAACTGCACCAGCGTCAGCAGCAGCAGACTGAATATCTGGGCTTTTAAGGTTGCCCCCGACACCGTATTGATAAACGCGAACGCTCCAAGGCCGATACACCGCCCGGTCACCACGAATATCTCGTGAAACGCCAGAAGCTCCGGTGAAAAATCTTCGATCTCCTTCACACTCTGTGAGACATCGAAAAATGTGGTATAGCAGGATATTTCAATCATACCGGCCAGAAATGCATTTACCGCCGCAAACAGAATCACCATAACCGGATTCAAAAACCAGTAGCAGACAATGGTAATTCCAGTCAGTCCGGTAACGGCCAGAAGCATAAACCTGCGCCGGTTATCCGGCCGGAAGGTATGGCTCATGAACCAGAAGGACAGGATCGACACAAGCCCCGTCAGCAGAGAATTACACCCGATCAGAAACTCGCTCTTAATGAGCTGATACAGAATAATGTTCAGAATGAACATAAAGGTTCCTTCCCGGATCCCCTTTAAGGTCTCCCCCAGCAGTCCATAGAGAATCTGACGGTTCTTTCCCATCAGCCGGATAAATGCCCCATACCGCACATTTCTCTTTTCCTTTTTTACCTCCCCCGGCAGTTTAAATACAGCGGCCATGGCAAGAAACGCAATGGCAAAAGCCAGTACAAAGATTGCCACATACCCCTTCACGCCGCCGATCGCAGACAGGATGCTGCCTGCCAGAAACGGTACGGTTAAGTTCACTCCCGCGCTCAGTGTGCTGATGATTCCCATTCCGCTGTCGCGGTTGGTGACATCCGTATAGTCCAGAATCATATGCCCATAGCTGATATAATAAAAGCCATCTGCCATTCCATTAAACAGCCCGAAAAGCATATAGCAGGTTCCCACATAAGGCTGAAACAGGATATAGCAGAGATAAAGGATATTATAACCAATGATTCCGACAGTGGCCGTCACACGGCATCCCGTCTTGTGCATGATCTGCGCCGAGACGGACATCGTCAGCGCACATGCCGCGAAGATCGCCCCATTATAAAACAGGGTGGAGTTTACATCTCCGGTCTGGTTCATCAGAAGGGTATTGATAAAAATAGCAGGAATCCTCGTAAATACCAGGAAAAGCGTATGTACCAGCAAAAACAGATAGTAATTATGGCTGAGCATCGTTCCCCCGAGAATGCACTTTACTTTCCATTTGATACCGCTTTTCCTTTTTACCGTCTGTTCAGTCACATCTTCAACCTCACTTAAACTTTCCGGTTATTGACCACTTACGCAGCTCTATACTAACTTTGTTCACGAGTTTCCGTGACAGCCAAAAACAGGCGTGCGCTTTTTGGAGCCAGGCTGACCGTTAAACAGTTTCCACTGACGGTAAATGAGGTCTCTTTATTTTCCGGATAGATACAGGAGACTTCGGCTGCCGCACCGGATTTTCCTACCAGGGGGATCTCAAATGATTTCTCCCCTTCACCGCCGGTTCTCCAGACTGCCAGATACTGTTTTCCGCCATTTATCAGGCCGTAGCTTATGTATTCGTCAGACATGGAGGCAAGACCGGTCGGCCAGCAGGGAATTCCTTCCCGGATATCTTCCCGGATCTTTTTATAGCAGGCGATTCCTTCCCGCACATACTGCATGCGCTGCTCTCCGATCTGCCCTAAATAACCGCTCTGGTGAATGCGGAACAGCATGGCATTTACCATGTTAAAGATCGTCTCCTCCTCGGTTCCTTCCACCAGCGGATAGGACCAGATCGCCGCCTGCTCCGGCGCGCATGCCGTCGCACAGTTTGCCGCGATCGCCGCCATTTTGATGTAATCCGTCTGGTCGGTTACAGACTGGATGCTCTGGCGTGCCAGCATGGAATACTCCATTCTCATACCGCCGCTGCTGCAGTTTTCAATAATTAGGTCGGGATACGCCTCGAAAATCTCATCCAGCCATCCCAAATACGCCCTGGTATGAGAAAGCAGTCCCTCCCCCGCTGAATCCGCATGGTAATCGGTTCCAACACCGGTATCAATATTGTAATCCATCTTGATATAGCCAACGCCGTATTCCTCTACCAGCCGTTTGATGACTCCGGTGGCATAGTCCCGCACCTCTTTATTTCTGAAGTCCAGCTGATACCTGCAGTGGTCAATTATGGGCCTGCCATTTCTCTGGAAGAACCAGTCCTTGCTGACTCTGGAGGCCATAGGACAGTTGATCCCCATCACCTCCAGCTCCAGCCATAGTCCCGGAACCATACCTTTATCCCGGATATAACGGATCACTTCCTCGATTCCTCCCGGAAAACGCCTGTCGCTGGGCAGCCACTCTCCGACTCCATCCCACCAGTGTCCGTCGGAATACCAGCCGCAGTCCACACAGAAATATTCGCAGCCAGATTCCGCGGCCGAATCGATCAGCGGCTTTAAGACCTCTGTGGTCGGATCACCCATCAGACAGTTCATATAATCGTTAAAGATGACCGGCAGCTTCTCGTTGTCCTCATTTTTCCTGCGGATTCTGCGCCTGTACTTCGTCAGCTCTGCGACTGCCTTCTGAAATTCTCCCTCTGCCGCCGATACCGTACACGGTACTGAGAAAAAGTGCTCATCCGGTTTTAAAAGCTTCAAAAATCCATTTTCCTGGTAAGTCGGTCCCCCGGCCTGGACATAAAGAGTTCCGCGGATATCGCTGACCTCCCAGTGCCACGATCCGCTCGTCTCGATCTGCCACATCAGGGACTGATCCAGCTCTGTATTATAGTAGCAGCCCATGGGCAGATGTTCCACACACGCCCAGCTTCCCGTATTGGAGACAGCGATCCGTTTCATGGAAAAGGAATTTACCGCGTCATATCCCAGCTCATTTAAGGTGTACTTTTTCCACTGGGCCTCGCCAAACCAGGTATTGTGCGGAATATAGAGAATTCCTGTTTTATCTCTCGGCCCCTTGGCCTGTTCCGTGAGCCCGGTTAAGGCAAACGAAGATACATACTCCAGCGCATACTCCTCCTCAGAATGATTTACGACCTCACCCACAAAATTGACTGCAGAAATTCCGTCGTAGAACTGGATATGCGTAATCAGCTCCAGTCCTTTGTATTTTTGAATTACTTCCAGTTTTCTTCCGTAATCATTCCGGTAATCCCGGTGGCCCTCATACGTCATGAGCAGGGATGGGCTGCTGCCTGTATGCTTCAGACCATGGTGGTCATTCTGATTGAAACCGCTGGCCTGAAGCTCCGCCAGAGTGTACACAGAGACGTCGTCATCTCCAATCTCCATTTCCTGAGGATGAGAGGAAAAATGCAGCAGCCTGACCGCTTCTCCCTTTTTCAACCCCAGATTTAAGTAAATTCCATTTTCAGCAATGTTCATATCCAATTTTCTCCTTTACCCTTTAATACCGGTCTGCGCAATGCCTTCAATAAACTGCTTCTGGCACGCAATATATAACAGCAGCATGGGAACCGTAGCGATCACACTGCCTGCCATCAGTGCGCCCTTATTGTTGTTGCAGATTCCCTGCAGGACGGTCAGTCCGGGCGCCAGAGGCATCCGGTTTAAATCATTGTTGGCGATAAGCGGCCACATCAGGTCCTTCCATGCAAACAGGGCGGTAAAAATCGCCAGCGAAGCCAGGCTGGACCGGGTCACCGGCACCATGATCTTAGTAAACACCTGCCACGGATTACACCCGTCAATCACGGCAGCCTCCTCCAGCTCCTTCGGCAGCGCCATATACTGCTGGCGCAGAAGGAACGTGCCAAACGCGCTGACCAGTGCCGGGAATATCAGTGCAAATACCGTATTTAACAGCTTGATCTTCGATAACATCATATACTGAGGTACAATAAAAATCTGTCCCGGTACCATCATCTGCATCAATACCAGTGTGAACAGCAGCCTCTTAAACGGAAATTCCATCCTGGCAAATCCATATCCGGCCATACTGGAAAATATGACCGCGCAGATCACGCGCCCCAAAATCATCAGAATCGTATTCAGATACAGGCGCAGAAACGGAACTGCCTCCAGTGCCTGCTTATAATTTTCCAGATATCCAAAGCTCCCGGGAAGAATCTTCATGGGAATGGACATCTGCTCTCCAACCGTTTTGAAGGAAGATAAAATCATCCACAGGAACGGAAACAGCATCACAATACTGCCCAGAATCAGAAGGAGATGGGTTACCACGTGTTTTTTACTATTGTTTGCTTCCACTTTACTCCCCTCCTATTCGTAATGTACGATTTTCTTCTGCGCCACAAACTGAAGTCCGGTGAAAATCAGAATCAGACACAGTGCTACAATTGAAATTGCCGAGGCATACGGCTTATCCTGTACGACAAACGCCTGCCTGTAGTACTGGTACATGATTGTGCGGACCGAGTCCATGGCCTTTGACGTATTGGCATTATAAAGCATATAAATCAAGTCAAACTGCGTCAGAGAGCCGATAAAGCCCGTTATCGTCAGGAAGAATACGCTGGGAGAAATGAGCGGGACGGTAATCTTAAACAGCTTCACAAAGCCACCCGCCCCGTCGATCTCCGCTGCCTCATAGTAGACTCTCGGCACATTGGTGATGGCCACAATCAGTATGATAATCTGCTGCCCCAGACCGCCCCATATGGCGATGATAATCACCGACATCAGCGCGTATTTCGGATCGTGCAGCCAGGAATGCGTCGCGCCGCCCAGACTCTTGATCACATAATTTAAAAAGCCGAATTCCGAGTTGTAAAGCCAGGCCCATACCATGGTGACGGCCGCAGGCGCAGCCACCATGGGCGTAAAATAAATAACACGGTAAACGCTTCTTCCCCTGATCTCCTTGCTCATGAGCCATGCCAGAAGCAGGCTGATAAAGATACCGCCCGGTACGGAAACAGCAGAAAAAATAAGCGTATTTCTAAGTCCGATCCAGACCTCCCGGTCCTTTAGGACCCGTGTGAAATTATTCAGGCCGCTGAACACATACTCTTCAAAGCCTGTGCTGGCCGAAAAGCTCAGCAGAAGTGTCTTGAAGATCGGATAGATGTTGAGAATCAGCAGTCCTATGATTGTCGGCGCAACAAAGAAGTAGCCCCATAGATAGTTTTTATATTTTCGTTTGTTCATCTTATCTCCCCCCTGGGAAAGAAAGGGCTGCTAAAAGCTCGCAGCAGCCCCCTGGTTCACGGATTCCTGTTATTTCTTCTCCGTTGCCAGAATTTCATTGATCTCTTTCGCAGCCTGGGTAAATGCCTCTTCTACGCTCGCTTCCCCGTTAAATATTTTCGCCACGTAAGTATTCATGACCTCGGACCATTTTGTCTTGCTCTCCGTTCCTACAAACTGTACCCCGTAATCCATGCTCTTCAAAATAGCGCCGGTATCATATAAATCCTCATGTGCCTTTGCCCAGTCGGTCTCTACCCCCGTAAATGCCGGAATGGCCGGTCCGTTAATGGAATCTGACATCCCCTGTTTGGAGCCTGCATAAGCGACAAACTTCTTGGCTGCTTCCATATTCCTGCAGTCGCTGGGAACAGACAGCGCCAGGCCGTTCATCTGTGTGGCCTTGATGCCGGTAGGCCCTGCCGGAAGCTCTGTGATGGCAAACTTATCTTTTACAAGCTCATTTTCCGTGAAATAGCTCAGTTCCCAGTTGCCAAAGGTCTGCATGGCAACCGTTCCCGTTGCAAATAACTCAATATAGTTGACTTCCGCCATCATTTCATTGGAAGGTGAATAGTTGGCGTTCATATTCATATACCACTCCATCGCCTCAATGGATTCCGGCTTGTCCAGCCCGGACTGGTGTGTTGTCTCGTCGATGATACTTCCGCCGTTTTCATACAGGAAGTTTCCCCAGCCTTCCTGATCGTGGTTGTATGCGGCAAATCCATAGACGCCGTTTTCCTTATCGGTCAGCTTTTTGGCGGCTTCCTCCACATCGTTCCAGCTCCAGTCCGCGTTCGGATACTCTACGCCCGCTTTATCAAACAGCGCTTTATTGTATACGAGCACGACACAGTCCTTGTCCTTCGGCACTCCGTAATGGGCATCGCCAAATGTATACAGCTTCGTTACTCCCTCCGGATAATTATCGTAGCTGAAGGTATCATCGTACTGAGTTAAATCATCGAGCTGCGCCAGCTTGCCGCCGTTTACATACTTTGCTACTACGTTGGTATGCATGGTCACGATATCGGCCATATTTCCGCTGGTTGCCGCGGCCTCCAGTTTCGTCCAGTACTCCCCCCATGGGGTGATCTGTAAATCTACTTTGATGTTCGGGTAAAGCTTCTGAAATCCGTCGATGGTATCCTGAATCTGCCCCCGCTGATTCTCATTCCATGTCACATAGGTGAGTGTAACTGCATCTCCCCCGCCGGCCGCTGCTCCCGCCGCTGCCTCTGTCGCTGCCCCCGCCGCTGCCTCGCTGGTCTTGTCTGCAGTTGTACTGCCGCTTCCCCCTGACCCGCATGCGCATAAGGATACCACCATTGCCGCTGCAACAAAAAGTCCTGCCAAATTTTTCTTCATAGTAACTGCCCTCCAATTTTTTTATTTATTACCGCGGTCAACGAGCCAGGCAGACATGCCCACATGTCCATCCGACGGCGGCCGCGAGAGTCAGAATCCCCGCTTCATACGGGTGCTTGACTACTTTGGTTCACTGCTTTACATGTATTAATATACACGGATTTCATAGATGTTTCTACCGTTTAAAATAAGGTCTTTTTTTATTAAGAAGCTATTATTTATTACATTTTTTTGACAGTGGGGATTTTATGCGGTAGGATAGGAAGAGACGGTTATACGGACAATCGAGATGAAAAGGAGAAACTGCTATGGCATACGAAAACGCTTATCAAATTACGAATCCGGACTGCGTCCTTCTGCCCGAAGAGATCTGCTATATGAACTGGCAGAAATACTATATGGACTACCATCAGCATCCGGCCGGATCCATCGAGTTTAATTACATTGTAGAGGGAACCTGCTATTACGATATTGCAGGTGAAATTTATAATCTGAAGAAACGAAACCTGATGATCGTCAACGGAAATACGCCGCACAAGCTGATTTCCCCTGATTCCTGCATCAATATGAGTATTAATTACTATCAGTCTGAGCTTATGCCTTCCATCGGCACGCTCTCCGCCCTTGTCAAAGCCTATCCCTGCCTCGGCACATTTTTTCAGCACTTGAATACCGGCCTGGTGATTCAGAATGCGCGAAATATCTTTCACCTGCTTGAGGAGATCTGCAATGAGACCAATAACAAAAAAGACCCTTACTACTTAAATATTCTGGTCAATAAGGCCTTGATCGAAGTCGTCCGCCTTCTTTCCGCCGAAAAAAGCCCCACAGATACTTATGTGGAGCAGATCAAAAACTATATCAATTATCACTTTTTTTCCATTGAGAATATCGATGAGATCGCAGCGTATGTAGCGCTTAACAAGGTCTATCTTCAAAAAATCTTTCGCGAAAAGACGGGGCTTACGATCTGGAATTATCTGACTAAGTACCGCATGGAAAAGGCCGTGTACTTTCTTCTCCACTCCGATACTCCGATCAGCGATATCGATGAGCTTGTGGGGATAAACTCCAGGCAGAACTTTTATCTGTTGTTTAAGAAGCAGTATGGAATGTCGCCTTCGGAGTATCGAAAAAGATTTAAATAAAATACGGCAGCAGTTTTTCCCGCCGCCCTGAACTGTTGCAAGATACAAATAATTTTCTCTCTTGACATTGTCTTCTCAATATGCAACAATAGTTACACAACACTTGTGATACATCAATTCTAAAACAGAAAGGCAGACGCTTATGCCGCCAAAAGCAAAGATCACAAAAGAAATGATATTAAACACGGTCCTCGAGATCACGAAAGAAACAGGCTTCGAAACAGTAAACGCAAGGAGCATCGCCGGCAGACTGCAGTGTTCTACCCGTCCGATCTTCACCTGCTACGAGAATATGGAGGAATTAAAAAAGGAATTTCTTGATTTTGCATACGAATACTATAACCGGTATGTGATCGATTTCAGTCATACTGAAGATGTAAATCCCTGCTTAGTACTGCCTCTTTCGTACCTTGCATTTGCAGAGGAAGAATCGAACTTATTTAAACTGTTATTTATCAGCGATATGGATTTGAATATGACTGAGGCAAAGGATTTTTATCACGAAGCCGATAATGAAAAAAGGGCTGCACTCTTTTCCGAAACCATCGGCGTAGAGTTAGAACGTGCAAAAGTAATCTTTTTGGATCTGTTTCTTTATACTCACGGCATAGCGGTTCTGACAGCGGCCAAAAAGATCTCATTTGACAGGAACCATGCGGAAAAGATGTTGATGAACCTGTTAACCGCCCTGATTCATCAGGAAAAACCAGACGCACCCCAGCGGTAGAAGGAGTCCCCTATGACAGAAAACCAATACTTAATCGATTTTTACAATCAATATGACGAAGACAGCCGGCTGGCCTTAAAGCATGGATCGGTTGAATTTCTCACTACGATGCGCTACATTGAAAAATATAGAAAGCCAGGGGACCGGGTGCTTGAAATCGGAGCCGGAACCGGCCGGTATTCTCACGCTCTGGCCCGTCAGGGCTGTGCCGTGGACGCGGTGGAGCTGGTCGGCCATAACATAGATGTTTTCCGTAAAAATACCCAGGCAGGAGAAAACATAACGATCACCCAGGGCAACGCCATGGACCTGTCCGCATTTCCGGACAACGGATATGATATCACGCTGCTGTTGGGGCCGCTGTATCACCTTTACACCAAAGAGGATAAGCTGCAGGCTCTGCGCGAGGCGATTCGCGTTACAAAACCGGGCGGCGTGATCTTTGCTGCGTATGTAATATCCGACGGCTGCCTCCTTGATGAGGGCTTCCACCGCGGCAGCATTAATGTCGCCGAATATATAGAAAAGGGCCTGCTTGATTCCCGGACATTCGCTGCTAAGTCAGAGCCAAAGGATTTATTTGAGCTTGTCAGAAAAGAGGACATCGATGATCTGATCTCTGCCCTTCCTGTAACCCGTCTGCATTACGTCGCAGCGGATGGCTGTGCCTTATTTATGCGCGAGGCCGTAGATGCCATGGACCGTGACGCGTTTGAACTGTATTTAAAATACCATTTTGCGGTCTGTGAACGCGAGGATTTAGCGGGCATTACGAGTCATGCCATTGACATAGTAAAAAAGTCAGACACTCCTTGCACAAAATCTCAATCTATATTATCCTAATATAACAGCCATCATGGCCATGGCAGGCTTCCGTTCCGGATACGCCTGCCAATTACCGGCAAAGGAGGCCGCCATGAAATTATTAATCGCAGAAGACGATCCTGAAATGCAGAAAATCCTAAAGCTTTATCTCCAGCGTGAAGGCTATCTGGTAAACGTGGTTTCCGACGGCCGTGCCGCCGTTGATTTCCTGACGGAGCACCCGGTTGATCTGGTACTGCTGGACTGGATGATGCCGGTTCAGGATGGAATTCAGACCTTAAAAGAGATCCGTCTTTTAAACATCCCCGTAAAGGTTCTCATGCTGACTGCAAAGGGAGAAAGTGAAAGCGAGATAGCCGGACTTTCCTGCGGCGCCGATGATTACCTGCGAAAACCGTTTGACATACAGGTTCTTTTACTTCGCATAAAAAAACTGTGCAACGCGGCTGATGTCCTGCAGTTCCATGATATCCGCCTGAATCCGGTCACAATGGAAGTGACAAAAGACCATCAGAAGATGGTCCTCACCAAAACAGAGTTTGAACTTTTAAAATATTTTCTCTCCAATCCAAACATCGTATTATCACGGGAACAGCTTTTGAACCACGTGTGGGGGATGGATTTTGAGGGAGACCCCCGCACCGTCGATACGAATATCCGCCGTCTTCGAAAAAAGATCGGCGAGGACCTCATCCGGACGCGTATCGGCATGGGCTACGTGATGGGAGGCGGCCATGACTAAAGGAAATCGACGTTTCCACCGGCTGTCCACCAAGTTCATCTGCGGTACGGCAGCGATTCTGGCCCTGATCCTGGCCGCCACACTTTTCGTCAACTCGAAGGTGGCGGCGCGGTACTATCTGCGTCAGCAGACAGCGTATGTCAGCCAGGCCGGCAGCCGCATCAGGGAATATTTAGACGCTGGAATGTCACCGGACGAAGCCGTCGCCAGCCTGGAAAGCTCTGATAATGTGCTGATTACGTACGCCGCCAATACTTCCGATTACGATGCGTTAAGCAGCAGTCTGCGGGACAAATTCCGCGAGAAGGGTCTCGGTTTTCAAAAATTCTGGCTATGGGATCAGGATTATCTGTCCGCCGTCCAGAAGGGTTCCCAGTTCCGCCTTTACCAGCAGGACAAGTTAAACTACGGTATTTTAGTCGAGTATATCCCGGTAGGCTCCAATTTGTATGCGGTCGCCGCCATTATTCCCAATACGGCGGACTTCATCGGGATTATCAACCGTTTCAGCATCCTGCTTCATGTCATTTCCCTGGTTATCGCCGTGGTACTGCTGTATTTACTGGTAAAACATATCACCAATCCGCTGCGCCGCATGGAGCGTTTCTCGCAGGAGATCGCCCGTCAGGAGTACGGTTCCCTGCATATCAGCACCCGCGATGAGCTGGAGCACGTTGCGGACAGCATGTACCAGATGAGCATTTCCATACAGCAGTATCAGAAAATGCTTCAGGCCAAAAATCAGCAGATGGAACAGCTTTTAAATGACGTGGCCCACGACTTAAAGACTCCCATCTCCCTGATCGGCATGTATTCCTCCGGAATCCAGGATGGGCTGGACGACGGCACCTTTTTAGAAACCATCATCCAGCAGAACAACCGGATGTCGCAGATGACAGAACGGCTTCTGAACCTGTCTGGAATCGAGCGGAAAGAACATCCGCTGACCACCATCAGGCTGGATCTGCTGCTTTCTGAATGCATCGGGGAGCAGAAGCTCTTTCTTTCCAAGCAGGGGCTTAGCCTAAACACAGCCGTCACACCGAATCTGGAAATCACGGGAAATGCAGAGCTGGTCACGGAACTGTTTTCCAACCTGCTCTCCAACGCGGTAAAATACGCCGCCTCCGGCACCGTACATGCAGAACTCGGCAAAAACGATGGGCAGTGCTGTTTTCGGATCACAAACGAACTTGGAAATGACGATCTGGACACGGAACGGATCTGGGAACCGTTCTATGTCGGAGAGCCCTCCCGCAACAAGGCACTGTCCGGTACCGGACTCGGTCTGCCGATCGTCAAAAAAATCGCTGATACGTTCGGATATCAGGTCCGCTGTATACGGGAAGGCCATGTTATTACATTTGAAGTCATTTTCTAGAATCTGCCGTTCCTGCTCTGCCGTATCGTTCCTCTGTATATTGCAGAGCCAGACAGAACAGAGCGATCAGCGCCGCCGAAAGGATCACACCGGCCACAATATCAGTAAACCAGTGTACGCCAGAGAGCATTCTCCCGACTACCGTTAATACAAGGATCAGAACAGCCGCAGTATCCGCTGCCATCAGCCACCCTCGCCGCTTTCGCAGATAATCGTGAAATTCGATCATCGCCGTAGCCATAATGCAGATGGAGGCCATCGTATGGGAAGATGGGAAAGACGCCTCCAGTACTGACCCCTGTGTGAGAATAACGGGTCTGTAATTGATGACAACGACCTCGAAGAACACATAACAGGCCGCAAGGATACCGTAAAATGCACCCAGCACCAGAATCGGGACATCGACCTTCCGGATGCTTCTGCGTGTTACAAGCTGGAACAGCCCCGCCATGGCAAACCCGAACGCAGTCGCCATGGCGGCGGCGCCCATCCATTCGCTTACGTTATACCACAGCGGATTCACACCGAACAGTTCAAATACGAATTTGTTGACTGACGCGAAACCGACGGACGACTGTTCCGGTCCGATCGGTCTTACATCAATTGTTTTAACCATAACCGTAAAAATTATAAAGAGTAAAAACAGACTTGCTGCCATGATGAGAGATTGTTTTGATTTCTTAAGCATTATCATGTATCCTTTCTTTTCATTACGAGATTGCTGCCTGCAGGCTGTATTGAGATTATCTGCTTTCCACTGAGAAAAGACAAGAAACTTACTCTCACAATGGTAAAAAGGCCCCGACACGTATCGTGTCAGAGGCCTTTTTATCACGTTTTTACGAAGTTTTCACCTGATGCTGTTTACGATTCATTATGTAATACAGCAACGTAATCTTCCATACAAAAAACAGAAACATCAGAACTGTCACATATGGTTCCCTCGCCGCGGCAAAAAAACAGATTGCCGCCGCGCTCAATACGACCGAACCGTTGGTGACCCTGCTCAGCCACGCCTCTTTATCATAATGAGTCAAAATCAGCCTCATGATTCCTAAAACTATCAAAAAACAAAAAATACCCCAGTATATCCAGAGATTTATTTTTGTTGTATCCGTAAAGGACAATAGATTCACATGGTAGATATGTCCGCCCTCCGGCTTTCCGTACAGCGGTAAAAAAATGAAGGCGGCCGCCATTACATCGATAATTCCGCCCATCAGTCCGTATACCTTTTTTATATTGGAACGATTTTCACATTCCGCCAGACTGATCAGTTCGTCACCGGATAACAGATCATCTATGGAAACGGAAAATAGTTTTGAAATGCTCTTCAGCGATTCTATGTTGGGATATCCTTTGCCGCTCTCCCATTTCGATACAGCCGTCCTCGATACGAACAGCTGCTCTGCAAGCTGTTCCTGGGTGAGATTATTCTTTTTTCTGAGCTGCTGCAGCTTTTCGTTAAACTCCATTGTGGTCTCCTGATATGGTAATTGGTCTGTTAGTCTGGTATCGTAATCTTTCTGTATCTGTTGGAATTTGCCTTTACGGCCTGCTGATTTATTATAAGCGGACTCTGGAAGAAAAGCAACCGGCCATCCTGCTTTCCTTTTTCCATATCATTCCAGTCATGTAAATTGTCAATCCATGTCTATTTTGTCACATGAATGTAACAATCGAGCCTTATAATCCCTTTTGTATGAATCAAATGCCCGATATACAGCATTCATCGGCCGGATACGCATTCCTGTCCGCTCGATTCCCTGCGCGCAAAATGAAAAATCAGAAAAGGAGTATATAATGAAAAATTTACTATCTAAAAAGCTGGGCCTGCTTCTGCCATTGACCCTGGCTTTAACCGGCTGTGTGTCCAACAGCCAGAATCCGGAACCGTCATCTGCAGCCGTCCCGGAGGAAATGGAGGTCTCTGAATCTCATGATACCGGACTTCCCTTTGATTTTGAGGTAGAGCCGGAAGAATTCACCCTGTCCTTCGAGGTGGAACAGACGCTTATAACGGCAGCTGCTAAGGGGGAACGGAGAACCGTACTGGACTATGGAAAAGTCGGCGATACCGTCAGCTGGCGCTATCCCGATGAGCAGATATCAGTATCCCTGTCTCCCGAAAAGGACTATTTAAGTGTGGAGATTACCTCGGAAAATGAGAACGACAATTCCTTTACATGGCCCGTTATCTCCGCAGATACCTACTATTTTCCCTTTGGCGAAGGCAAGCGGGTACCTGCGGACGATCCGGCCTGGTTCGATTATTTAAATGGCCAGGAATTCCAGGTGATGGAGCAGCTTTCCATGCCGTTCTGGATCTCATCTGCCGGAAGCTACAACCTCCTGTTCGTTATGGAAGATCCTTACCGGACAGAGATGAATTTTACTTCAGATTCCCCCATCGCGTTCTCTGTCTCCCATCAGTATCCGGCGATCGACGATAACCGGACAAATAAATTTCGAATTTACATCACCGACAAAGATCCTGTCAGCGCGGCCAAGCTGTATCGCAATTACGTAATCGAGCAGGGACAGTTTACCACCCTGGAACAGAAAGCGGAGGCAAATCCCAATATCCGTAAGCTGTACGGAGCTCCTTTCATCTATCTTTGGGGTGATTTCGCCGTATCAGCGGATGATATCAACTGGCAGGCATTTCGAACGTCTCTTTCCTCGCCGGTTATGGAATATTTTCTGTCATTTGCCGGACGCCTGGAAAATGGTCAGGAATTTACATCTGTCCTGAAAGAAATACAGGGCCAGGACTACGTGGCAGAGTATCAGAAAAATGTAATCTGCAGCTACATCAGCCAGCTTTTGAAACGGGATGATTTCTGGGAACCATCTGTCTTTACGCAGCGCTCTTCAGAGTTAGAGGTTCTCCTGGCAAAAGGATATGGTAACTTAAGTGAAACGGACCGGATTCAGGTTCACAAATATGCTGTCGCATCAAATTTACCGGAAGTATTTGCCGATGCCGGACAGTGGATGGATTCCCAGACGTTTACTCTGCTTCAGGAAATGAAGGAAGGCGGAATCGAACACGCATGGATCGGCCTTAACAGCTGGGAACAGGCGTATGGAAAACCGGAGCTGGTCGAAACTGCGGTCAGCCAGGATTATCTCATCGCCAGCTACGACTCCTACCATTCGATTCACGAGCCCGGCAGAGAGCAGTGGATTACCGCTCAGTTTGACGATCCAGCCCTGTATGAAAACGCAGTCATAACGGATCAGAACGGCAAACCGGAAAGCGGCTTTCAGAACGTTGGCCGCAAATTAAATCCCGCCCTGTCGCTTCCTGCCGTCAAAAATCGTATGGAAGGCATTATGTCCAGCCAGCTCCCGTTTAACTCCTGGTTTATCGACTGTGACGCAACCGGAGAGATCTATGACGATTACACACCTTCTCACATCACCACACAGGAGGAAGATCTTTCCGCCAGACTGGAACGTATGTCTTACATCAGAGACCAGTACCATCTCGTCATCGGCTCGGAGGGCGGCAATGATTTCGCAGCCTCTGATATCGCATACGCCCATGGAATAGAACTGAAGACATTTGCCTGGATGGATGAGGACATGAAAAAGAATCAGGACAGTGACTATTATATCGGAAAGTACTACAATCCTAACGGTGGCGTCGCGGAACATTTCTCCAAACGGATTCCGGTAAAAGAACAGTACCATACCACCTTTGTGGACCCGAAATACGATATTCCGCTGTTCAAGCTCGTCTACAATGATTCTGTCATCACAAGCTACCACTGGGACTGGTCGACCTTCAAAATCAAGGGCGCGACTGCAGACCGTATGATACGGGAAATCCTCTACAACGTCCCTCCCCTCTATCACCTCGACGCGGTGGAATGGTCAAAGTACAAAGAAGACATTCTCCGCCACCAAACCGTCTGGTCGGACTTCAGCCAAACGGCTGTCACCCGGGAAATGACCGGTTTTGAATATAAGAGCGAGGACGGCAGCGTGCAGAAAACCGTATTCGGAGGCGGCGGGGATGCGGCCGCGGTTGCGGTTGCTAATTTCGGTGATTCCTCTTATCAGTATGAGAATATTGAAATCCCGGCTCACTCTGTGCTTATAGAGATGAATGGGAGCCGGGAGGTCTACACGCCTTCTCTGGATCCGGAGCACGTATGAGAATACAAATGATATATTGATGATCGCAAACCACATTTTCAATGTCTTTCGTTAGTACCATAAAAATCGGTTTCCTGCAAAACTACTGCAGGGAACCGATTTTTATCTAGATAACTCTGCCTGTAAAAGATTTTGGGATCGACTATAAATGAGAGGTTTTATTTCCGCAGTTGGGAAGATGCAATAATTAAAGACCGCCCCCATACCAGCCCATACTGGAAATAATTTTTGTAATTAAATTTAAATCAAAATACAACCTTTACAGTATTGACTTTTTTTACGATTATGATAATATATTTATATAAGTATACTTTTAATAAATATATTATATAAAAAGAAGGATTCCATGGAACGAACACGCAAAGCAGAATTAACATTACAATACTTAGGTGGAATGAAAAAACTATCTGCCAAAGAACTAGAGTATATGGAAGTAATATGGCAGCATCCGGAAGGGATCAGCAGTAACGAAATTTACTCCTATTTTACTCAGTCTCAAAGTACGAAAAGTACTATCCTATTTAACATTTCTGAAAAAGGCTATGTAGTGCAAAGGCAAGAAGGACGGCATCACATTTATACTGCAAAAGTAAGCAAAATCGAGTATAACCAGGCACTTATTAAACAAAAAATTAATATAGTAGGTATTGACTCCCTGGAAAATCTCATAGCTGCTTTTTGTGGTAAAAACAAAGCTACTGAGGAGCAAAAGAAAAAGATTGAGGATTTTTTAGAGGATCTGAAGAATGATGGCGAGTGATATTCTACTGCTTATCATTAGTTTATCTTTGGCCGGAAGTATTCTGTATGTCATGGTTTTAATTATGCATCTATTTTTTAAAAATTACATAAAGTCGCGATGGTTCTATTCAATGATGAAGATCGCCATGATATTTTTTCTTTTTCCCTCTATCTTAATAGCTTTACTGGCATGGGAGCGTTTTTTATCAACGACATCTAATTTTATAAATGGTGCTGACTTAAGCAAAGCCTTTTTTCCCAGTAACACAGATACTTTCGGGCGGCATCTGCAAAATTCTGCAATCTTTATTATTCTTTTATGTATATGGTTAGCTGGCTTTATTATTTGCTATGCGGCTGCTTTATTTCAAGAATTATTGCTTATGCATCATCTGAGGTCTGTAAGTAATGAATGTATTAGTCTCGATGTATATAATCTATGTAAAAGTATTTCTGATAGATACAAAATTAATAATCACGTATCTATCTATCAATCCGATGTTATTACCTCACCATTTATAGTAGGAATTTTTGGACCTACTATTTTTCTCCCCGACAAAACATTTGACTTGGAAGTCCTTGATCTTATACTCGCTCATGAATTATGGCATTATAAAAGCCGCGATGTATTATACAAAAGCGTTATGGCTTTTATTAGTGGTCTTCATTGGTTTAATCCAATTATTTATTTCTTTTCAATCAGTTTTAGTAATTATGCAGAGATTGCGTGTGATGAAATAGTCTTGGATGGCTGTCGGAAAGAGAAAAGATTGAGATATGCCGAAATAATTGTAAATATGATAAATACCAATAAAGAAACCTCTGTTTCCGTCGGTATGACCGATAAACAGATAAATTTTACTAAAAGGAGGCTTTATTATATCATGCATGAAAATACACATAGTAAAAAAAGTGCAATCCTGCTTATGATCACCCTGTTTGTATTTGCTTGTCCATTTTCAGTTTTTGCTGCTGTATCAACTACAGCATATGCACAGGATATATTTATCAATGAACTTTTGATAAACCAAAGCGAACAAGAAGCACAGATTCCCATCAATAGTTTTATGGAACATACTGAGACGGTTACTCCTGCTGCGGTAAACACCATAAGCGGTATAACCCCCCGAGGAACAAATCCAATCGATCTAACGCTTCCAGAGACTGGAAGAGTTACCTTTAATACACTCACCTTGTCTAAAGGCACAACTGTCAAATTTGTCATAGGGGCAGATAACACATCAGATTCCTTCCGTTGTGGCATCGCACAAGGTTTAAAATCAACCTATGTTAGTTCCTCGAATGGTACTGTAAATCATACATTTACAATTAAGGAAACAGGAGACTATACACTATATCTTGAAGGAAAATCCTCTTCTGAAGTCCATGTTTCAGGGATGATTACAATTAAGGAATAATGTAATAATAAAAAAGATCATTCCAGCTAATGATTGTTTGATTACCGCAACAGGTTCATATACTTCATGTTCATTCATACCAGCATTCAACGATGCTCAACTGGCTCGGCAACATTGTTCACTGAGTATTGACCTTCAACAAGGAAAAATACAACTTTTATATTTCTTCCTCTCAATTGTATATAGTTTTTGATGAAACAAGAACACGAGGAAATTTTGAATACCAATTAACGGTCTACAATAATAGACAAATTATCACTATTATTACAGAAACTCTTTCCACAAATCAGGCTCGTATTGAAGATCAGTATTCTGTAACCAAGACTTTTAAAGTAGGAATTGGTCAATGGTTTCAAAATATAACTGTAACCTATGGTATCAACCTACTGGGATATGATGCTATTGAAAGTTATGAGATTGGCACCGGCGATTTTTACATTAATACCGCTTGTAAGCATTTTAAAGCCAAAGAAGATGATTCAGGCAATGCTTATATAGCTTATGAAAATAATTCTATAAATTTAGATGGCAGCGGTATTTTATATGATATTGGGGTAGCCGTTGGTCACGATCGCGCAAAAGGAATATATCAGCCCGCCAAGGGATGGGACTCCTTTTTGTGGTATTTAATTAATGCTTTCGTTTAAACCACTAATAGCGGGGGAACTGTCTTAAGACAGTTTCCCCGCGCAAAGAACGGATTATATTATGAATAAAAAATTAATCATTGTAATATTACTGATATCCGTCGTTTTTTGTGGCTGCAATTATAAGAGGGATAAAAGTGAAATAGAAAAAATAGTATCAGATTTTTATATAACAGACTATTCTTATGAAGAAACCACAGAAAAGTATGCAGATGATGGTTCACTTATTCTGCGCCTGGTATACGAGGGTGAAGTATTCCAAAAACCATATAAAGAGCACAAAAAAGTCATTTCTTGCGATAACTTTAATCGTACAGCAAATAAACAGCTTAATGAAATTTATTTTCAAGGATCTGATAAAGCAGTAACTACGTATATTTCAACGGATGACGGCTGGACAAAACAGCTTACAACACGCAATTATCCTTATGGTTACGCAGAGTCTATTTCTTTTTCAAAAATTCCGGACGAAACTTTTTCTACGGATCATGTAGATGTTTATATAGGAGAATACACCGTTTTGCTTTCTTCCAAAAATAGTTCCTTTCAAAAATTATCAGCCACAGTAACACAAAAATATTATGTGGACAAAGATAACAAAGTTCTTACTAAAATTGAAACAGATCTAACAGATCTTAATCGAATGCGCGATACTATTAATTATATATCTGTTAACGGGTATTCCTTAGAAGAGGCGCAGAAAAAAGTGGCTTTAGATAATGAAATAAAAGAAATTAATATATTGAATATTACAAAATATGGTGATCCTGATGACTTTCAAATTCCAGATATTCAAGAATATTAGATTCACAATCTATATTTGTCGACTTTTTATGCTGATACATAATAAAATATATAACATATAATCAATATGATTATATTACACATAATTATATATTATTAATAGTTCAGGCAAATGAAAGTCAGAACACATACAGTAGACGGAATGGTTCGTGGTCATCGCACCAGGAACCATTTTGTCTGCCGTATATGTAAATCTCTTTCCAAGTTAATTTGTTATTTCAATCCACATTCTGAGTCCAGAATACAAAACTCAGAATGACATAGTAGCTATGCTACCATTTTATCCGGTTGCCCGGATTGTTTTGACCTCATGTCAGTGGGGGATATCTGCCCGCCACTGACGCTAAGTTTGTTTTTACGATTCATCTCCCACCTGTAGAGGCTGGGAGAATTCTCGTTGATTTTGTTAAATAAGCAGATAAGCTCTTTTATCTGATCTTTCCCGCAAGCATCAAAGCCAGATCAAGCGCACTCGTCTCCGGAACAGCGACATCGATTTCCGGCATGACCTGTCTCACCCTTTTTACCACTTCATCTCTGATTATCTCGTTTTTAACCAGAACACTGCCCCACAGCCACAGATGAGGTTTTTCCTTCCCGCTCGCAAGGGACACCTGGCTCTGTCTGGTCCAGCCGGCCTTACGGGCAGTATCTTCAATGAGTTTCCATATTTTCTCCGCACAGTCCTTAAGGATTCCTTCCGCCTGTGGATCTCCCTGTTTGGCAGCCTCACAGGCAATCATGGAAAAGCGGGCGATTTCCGACTTATCAAACAAATGCTCATTTACGAACAAATCAATCTTTTCCAGCGTATCCAGGCCGCTCTTTTCCATAAACATCCGGGTAAGATACGGGCATTTGGTCCTCTCGTCCAGATCCTCTGCTGCAAGTCTCATAGTCTGCATACCCAGATAAAATGCGCTGCCCTCATCGCTTAAGATATGATTCCAGCCCCCGGTCCTGTATATAGTGCCCTTCGCATCGATTCCATAGCAGATGGAACCGGTACCGGATACCACTACCATCGACGGCCCCTCCTTTAAATACAGAAAGACCTCACAGTCATTGACTGCCCGGATACAGTCGGACTTAAATCCCATTTCCTCGAAGATATCCCGGCACATCTTCTCATATCCCGGTGAATCAATTCCGCTTGCCGCCACACAAATCCCCATACAGTCCGATGGATTCAGTTCCAGCTCCTTCAGTGCCGGAAGCACCAGTTCCCGGCAGCGGCTCCGGCTCTTATCGTATCCATCCGTATTGATACTGCAGCCTGGCCCGGTGAATTCCCCGAGGATATTCCCGTCTCCGTCTTTCAGTTTTAATCTTCCATTCGTCCCGCCTATGTCCATTCCAGCATAATAGTTCATAATAATTCCTCCCTTATTGTCCATTCAATATTTCCAGGCAGCTAAATGCCTTGATAAATTCTTTTCTTCCGTATCCTTCAAATTCTACGGTAATCATCGTGTCATCTTCTTCAACAACTTTGCCGCATCCGTATGTTTCGTGGCGAACCAGTATTTCGGCAGATACAGATTCAATGTTTGGCGTTTTCTCCTCCATTTCCTTCATCTCATCTGCTTTCTCCACATCCTTTTCTTCCATCTTCTCCCCGTTTTCCTTCGCCATCTGTACCTGTCTCCGCAGCTCCTGTAAGTTGGCAGTTCCCGTCTGCCTCTCCGGCTCCTGTCCCTGCACCAGTTCTGACGGAATCATCCGGATATAACGGCTTTCCCCGGCCATCACACCGAAGATGTCGGGATTTGTATACCAGGAAAGCTCCAGATAATTTCTGGCCCGTGTAATTCCCACGAAAAACAGCCGTCTCTCCTCATCTTCCCCGTCTATCCCTTTCGTCCGCAGCGGAATCAGGCCATAATTCATACCAATGATAAAGACATGGGAAAACTCCAGTCCCTTTGAGGCATGGAGTGTCATCATTTTCACGCGGGCCTCCCCGGCGCCGTCCGCCTCAGGAAGCAGTTCCCGAGAAGTTCCATAAAGCGCCGCTGAATTCAAGAATTCCCGAAGCCCTTCCGAAAGCTTAAGGTCTTTTGCATTCATAAATGCAAACATGCGGTCCAGAAAATGCCGGACATTTGCCTTATCGTCCCCATAAGACGCTGCATTGGGTTTCAGTGAACAATCCAGATCAAAATACTCATAAAATGCATTCGTATCCTTTATCTCAGCGCCATTTCGGTCAAACGAAACCATTCTTTCAAAAAGCCCGGGCACCGCAGCTTTTTCTGATCCACTCTCAGAAGCTTCCTTTCGGCCGCATACTCCCGCACAGCCTTCCTCTACCAGTTTTTCCGCCTTCTTCGCAGAAATTCCCACGCCGTATTCCCGGCTGCTCAGAACGAAAACCGCAGCAGCGCGGTCGGCCGGGTCCGCCAGGAACCGCAGAAGCCGCAGGAGCCATTCCAGCACCGGAATTTCATGGATCCCCGTCTTTACGGCCACCTCATATGGAATTCCATTCTTTGAAAATACATCCTCCAGCACCTTAGACTGGCTCTGCAAGCGGTAAAATATGGCGATCTCGTCAAAAGGAATCCCCTGTTTCTGCAGTTCACGGATCCGGTCAGTCAGATAACACGCTTCCTGAAAGGAGTCGTAGTGGTTCTTCACCACAATCTTTTCCCCGCTTCCTCTTATCCCTTCCAGAGCCCCGCCATTCTGCTGAAAACACCGGGCTGCCTCCAGAATCTCGTTGCAGGACCGGTAATTGACCGGGAGTGAAAGCTCTGCCGCCTGATACCGCGTCTTCAAAGTATAAAACAAATGAAACGCGCTCCCGCGCCAGCTGTAGATCACCTGATTGGGATCTCCAACCGCAAACAGCTTCGCTCCCTCTGCCATAAAGCAATCGATAAATTCCAGCTGTTTTCCATCGCAGTCCTGTACTTCGTCAACAATCACCCATTGAATATCCGCAGATCTCTCTTCCTCGCCTTCCTCTTTCGCCATCAGGAGACAGGCATTTTTCATCAGATCCGAAAATGTCATCTTATTTCGCCTGAGTTTTTCCTCCGTGAGAAGCCCTGCCAGGATTTCCAGATCGTCCTGGCTGCCGGCCACTCCGGCATCGCCCGCTGCCGATACGCGCTCCGCTTCCGCCAGCCGCTTTCTCAGCCGGTTCTTGTACTTTATCTTCAGCTTCTTCTCCGCTATCAGCGCATGGGCCAGCTCCAGTTCCTCATCCGGCTCCATCACCATGAAGTCCTTCGTATATCCCAGGGTCTCCACCGGGAGCCTTTTTTTCAGGAGTCCCAGAGCCACGCCATGAAACGTCCCAAAGTTTTCCGTCTCCTCCGGCGTCACTGACGGGTCCGCACGCACAAGCCGCTCCCGTATTTCAGAAGCCGCCTTGTTTGTGAATGTAAGCACCACCATATCCCGGTAACTCACATGCTTCACCTCATGGAGATAGAGAATCTTCGCAGTCAGCACCGTCGTTTTTCCGCTCCCCACATTCGCACTCACGAGGCAGGCTTTATTTTCATCGGTGACCGCTTCCCTCTGATAGGGGTTCAGCCTCTCCCATTCTCTTTCCCAGTCCACCTAATTCTCCTTTTTCTTAAGCTTATTAAACCTCTGCTCAAGCTTTTTCCGCATATCGCTGTTATCTCCGCTTCTGTCCCCGCCGTTTTCACCACAGCCATCGTCCCTGTTCTCTCTGTTTTCCTCTTTTTTCCGAACCTCCACCTCCAGTTCAAATCCTTTCGGTGCGTCCGTATAATAGGAAATCAGATTATTAAGGGCCTTTCGGTTTGTCTCCTCCATGATCCACTCCCGGTAAAATGGCTGATCCGTAATCAGAGCGAGTCTCCTCCCCTCCGTCCTGACCGCATTCACCGTATTTAAGAAGGACGCAAACGGTTCCCCGTTTTTCAGCAGCATGGCGGTAAATGCCTTCCACTGCGCTTCCAGCTCGTCAAACCGAAATGGCTTCTGTATAAATGTCGATGGGCCGTACGGCGCCATTTTCACATGTTTCGGCACTTCAGACTCCTCCAGCATATTCCTAAGCCCCCACAGAACCATACTTTTATCGAGATGGTAGTCACCGACACAGGCGGCGCAGCCGTCCTCGCAGGGACAGCCGCTCACCATGGCGATACCATTTTCTATAATCTCCGGAATCAGCTCGTACGCTTTCTCAGCATATCCAAGACCGCCCGTATACTGATCGTAGAGAAAGAGATATACGGACTCCTCAACGCTTTTTTCTGCATAAACGGCGTTAGTGCTGACAGTCGTGCCGATGTCCTCCTGCTCCGTCATCGTTACCAGGCGCGCTGCGTTTCGAATGGCGCAGCACAGCCCCTCAAAATGATTGTTTCGGATCATCTGCCCGTTTGGACTCTCCTGCAGCAGACGGCGGTAGGCCGTTACCACATTACCCGGGAGCTTCAGCCAGACGCTCTCCGTTTCAAATTCTCTGGATAACGAAGGGTTAATCTGTTCATACCCCAGATTCTGATGATTATGAAACTGCAGCTTGCGGTACAGGGAAACCTGCGCGTTGACATTTACATCACCGAACACCGCATCTATTCGTTTCCATGGCTTCTCTTTCCTGCCGTGAATGATCGTGATATCCGTATTTCCCATGGGCGTCGTATAGTAATTTCCATTAAACGGCACGGCACGGGCTGTCCTTGTCTCCAGATCCAGCGTCACCACCTGGTACTGAACGCCGCCGTGTAAATAGACGGCTCCGGGGTGAATCTCGCGGAACGCCTGCATCTCGTCCATCTCCGTGATCTCTTTTCCGCTGTCCTTTAAGAGCAGCTTGTACCGGTTGGGGTCAATATTGCGCAGGCTGTAATCTCCGGCCGGGAAGGAACCGCCCGACCACACGAATTTGCCGTTCTGTCCGGTCAGCTCCTTTGCCCGCATCAGGACCGGAATCGTCTCGCCCAGATCCGGAAAGACAGAGGCATCATCCAACGTCAGGGGAATCTCCGCCGCAGCCGCCCTGATGTGGGAAAGTTCGATTAAAAGGTTGTTCTTGTCTACGACGGCGCTCTCACTGCTGTTTTCGAACAGCCATCCCGGGTTCGTTCCGATGTACTGATCGAAAGGCTGGCTGTCAAGAATCAGATAATTGGTGCACGCCCGGCCGCTTCTTCCGGCCCGGCCCGTCTGCTGCCAAAAGGAAGCCCTCGTTCCCGGATATCCGGCCAGCACGGTAGCATCAATCTTACCAATATCGATACCAAGCTCCAGCGCATTGGTTGACACCAGCCCGCACAGCGCTCCTGTCACCATCTTGTGCTCGATCTCCTTACGCTCCGCAGGCGTGTAACCGCCCCGGTAACCGGATATTTTATCTGCCTGGGACGCACTGGCCGGACTTTCCGCTTCGAGACGGTCCCTCGCCTCTTTTAGAATTACCTCCACATTTCTTCGGGAGCGGGCAAATGCGATAAAATTCTTTCTCTGTTCCACCAGCTCCGGGATCAGCTCCGCCGCCACCGCCGTGGCCTGCACCTGTCCATAGTACTTTTTATCGTGCCCCAGAATCTTCGGAGGCTTTATCAGAAGGTAGGTCCGCTCTGCCGCAGGAGAGCCATCCCGCTCGATCCGCACGAATTTTCTTCCGCAGATCTCCTCCGCCAGTTCGACGGGATTGGCAATGGTGGCCGAACTGCACAGAAAGACCGGTGATGAACCGTAATAGCGGCACACCCGGTGAAGCCGGCGGAATACATTGGCCAGATGGGACCCAAACACGCCTCTGTAGGTGTGAAGCTCATCAATGACGACAAACTTCAGATTTGTAAAAATAAAATCGAATCCGAATTTACTGTGATTCGGCAAAAATGCCCCATTCACCATCTCCGGGTTGGTCAGAATAATATTCGCCTCTTTCCGGATCCGGCTCCTCTCGCCCGCGGGTGTGTCGCCGTCGTAAACTCCCGCCGAAATCCGGCTCTTTCCGAAATATTCAATGAATGGCTGGATCGCGCGGTACTGATCACTGGCCAGCGCCTTCGTCGGATAGATGAAGACCGCACGCGCCAGCGGATTCCTTAAAATCTCCTCGATAACAGGAAGCAGAAAGCCCAGCGTCTTTCCGCTGGCCGTAGATGTGGTAATCACCACGTTCTCCCGTTTCAACGACCTTAAAAACATCTCCGCCTGATGGATATAAAGCCCTCTCACCCCGTTTTTCTGCAGATATTCCCGCAGTTCCTCCGGAAGCTCCGCCGGGAAGCCGGCATAACGGGCACTCCGCTCCGGCATGGTTCTTCTGTAAATAATCAGATCATTGATATCCATAGTTATCTTCCTCCTGCATTACCTAAAGACCATTATAACGCAAGAACGGATGTTTGGCATCATTTTTCTTATCGGATATTTTATCCTGACACTCGGTTGACACATCACGCCAGGAATGCTATGATGGGCGTAGTCACTTCAAAATGTCCAGTCTATGTTACAAGGAGGTGAAACAATGGACGGCAACCCTCGAAGTCGTAAAAACGTCTTCAAAATCTCATATTACAACATGAACCGCGTAGGTACCATGGGATACGACCGGCCGTCTATTGTGCTTTTATAGGAATAGATGGAACTGTCGTTTCTTTTGCGCCGCCTTTCGGGGTGGTTTTTTTTGTGTAACAGGAAAAGCCTTCCGGGCAGGGTGCGCGCTCCACGTTAGGGAAATATGGCCGCTGGCACTGCCGCGTTCCGGCGCGGGAATCCGGCTGGCCGGATTCTATGTTGTTTTATGGGAACTCTATTATGGAAAGGAGTAATTCCCAATGAAACTCAATCAGAACATTTTCAGATTCAGAAAAAGAAACTCTCAGATTCAGCAGAAACAAAATGAAAGCGAAAAACTTCTTCGTAACTTTGCATTTCTTGATTTAAAAGACTTGTTTGACCATTTTTCCGTCTCCGGCTCAGGGCTGACTGCAAAGCAGGCGGAGCAGCTTCAGGAGGAGTATGGAAAAAATATCATTACAACCGGTCAGAGCAATACCACGCTTCACCGTCTGGTAAACGCGGTTGTCAATCCCTTCAATATTGTGCTGCTTATCATCGCCGTTATCACACTGTTTACAGATGTCATTTACTCCCAGCACCCGGATTACGTTACGGTATGCATTATCCTGTTTTTGGTAATCGTCTCCAGCCTGGTCGCATTTATCCAGGGAGAACGCTCCAACTCGGCGGCGGAAAAGCTTTCGAAGATGATTTCCAACAAGGCCGACGTCCTGCGTGATGGCGTGCAGACGGAAATTCCCATCGAAGACGTCGTTCCCGGAGATATGGTACGGCTTTCCGCCGGCGATATGATTCCGGCCGATATTCGCTTTGTTTTCACGAAAGATGCATTTGTCGCTCAAGGCTCCCTTACCGGGGAATCGAATCCGGTAGAAAAATATGCGGATATCCGTTCAGACAGGGAAGACGCGCTGACCGACCTTCAAAACATCGGTTTTATGGGTACCAACATGGTAAGCGGCAGTGCAACCGGCATCGTCCTGGCCACAAACAACGAAACCTATTTTGGCTCCATGGCGAAATCCCTGTCCGGAGACCGGGCAAAAAACAGTTTTGAACGGGGCGTTGATTCTGTCAGCAGCCTTTTAATCCGGCTCATGCTGGTCATGGTGCCAGTCGTACTGCTCATTAACGGCTTTACAAAGGGGGATTGGGGCGACGCGCTTCTGTTCTCCATCACGATCGCCGTAGGCCTGACCCCGGAGATGCTGCCGGTCATCATGACCTCCACGCTGGCAAAAGGGGCTGTTCTCATGTCAAAGCATCAGGTTATCGTCAAAACCCTGGGAGCTATACAGACCTTTGGCGAAATGGATGTACTCTGCACCGACAAAACCGGCACCTTAACGGAAGACAGAATTATTCTGGAAAAATACATGAACGTAGTGGGGGATGACGATAACCGGACCCTGCGTCACGCATTTCTCAACAGCTATTTCCAGACGGGCCTTAAAAATCTGCTTGATCTGGCCATCATAAACCGGGCTCATGAAAACGGCATTGAAGCCATCTTAAACAGCTACACCCGGTTGGATGAGATCCCCTTTGATTTCTCCCGGCGCAGGATGAGCGTACTCCTGGAAGACCAGAACGGCAAGCAGCAGCTGGTAACCAAGGGAGCCGTGGAGGAGATGCTGGCAATCTGCACCTACGCAGAATGGAACGGCAAAATCCTTAAGCTGGATGAAACACTTTTACAGAAGGTTCGGGCTGTTTACGAACAGCACAACAGGGACGGACTCCGGATGATTGCGGTGGCGCAGAAAAATGATGTGGCAGGCGGGGAATTAAGCGTGGACGATGAGCGGGACCTGGTACTGATTGGTTTCGTAGGTTTTCTGGACCCGCCCAAGGAAAGTGCAAAGGCGGCAGTCACCGCCCTGGATAGCCACGGCGTGAGGACTGTTGTTCTGACAGGCGACAGTGAAGGAGTTGCGGTCAAAGTATGCAGTAAGGTGGGCGTGGAGACTTCCTGCTATCTCACGGGAAAAGAAGTGGAGGCCATGGATGATGCCGCACTGTCAGAGTCTGTGGAACGCTGCAGTATTTTTGCGAAGCTGTCCCCTTCCCAAAAAGAGCGGGTAGTGAAAGCACTTCAGACCAATGGACACACGGTCGGTTATATGGGTGACGGAATTAATGATGCCCCGCCGCTTCACCAGGCGGACGTAGGTATTTCCGTGGACACCGCTGTAGATATTGCGAAGGAAACCGCGGATATTATCCTGTTGAAGAAAGACCTGATGGTATTGGAGAAAGGCGTGGTGGCCGGCCGGCGGACCTTTGGGAATATCGTCAAATACATTAAAATGGCGGCTTCCGGCAATTTCGGAAATATGATATCGGTGATTGTCGCCTCCCTGTTCCTCCCCTTCCTTCCCATGCTGCCAGTTCAAATACTGACCCAAAACCTGCTTTGTGATTTTTCACAGATGGGGATTCCGTTTGACAACGTAGATCCGGAATACTTACAAAAGCCGCGGAAATGGGAAACCCGGTCCATCAAATCCTTCATGGCCTTTATGGGGCCGCTGAGCTCTGTCTTCGACATCCTCTGTTTTGCGGTCATGTGGTGGATCATCAAAGCAAATACGCCGGCTATGGCCCCGCTGTTTCAGTGCGGCTGGTTCGTTTTCGGCACCGTATCCCAGGTCCTGGTCATTCACATGATCCGCAGCGGGAAAGTACCATTTGTACAGAGCATGGCCGCAAAGCCGCTGCTCCTTTCAACCACGATCGTCGCCCTGGCAGCCGTTCTGGTTGGATTCTCCGCTCTGGCCTCCGGCCTGGATATGGCTCCCCTGCCGCTTGGATTCCTGCCATGGCTGGTACTTCTTCTTGCAGGCTACTGTCTGTCAACGCAGTTTTTTAAAGCAATTTATATTCGGAGGTTTGGGGAGTGGCTGTAAGATGGCCCCTCCCGCCACGAAAGGATATCCAAATGAATGAAATTTACGAAATTCTGGATCTAATCAAAATAAGGCCTGCAATGTATATCGGGGATCACAGCATTACAGCCCTGTACAGCTTCCTAAACGGGTATTCCATGGCTCTTAACCGGCTGTCTATCGAGGATCATACCGACACCTTGCTGCCGCTGCCGTTTTGGTTTTTTCATGAGTACGCCGCACGCCAATACGGCTATTATGAATCGACCTCCGGCTGGAGAAATATGATATTGGACCAAACCAACCACGATGAGAGCCAGGGGCTGGATGCGTTTTTTGTCATGTATGAACAGTTCAAATCCTTAAAAATAGTCCGTTACATGTATGCCGTGCTGGATATAAAGCACCAGCAGTTTTATGAAAAAGAGCCCCTATATCCCGATCCGGTAAAAGTTCATCTTGTAGAATTGGCGCCAGGGTATTTGCTGCTGATAGAAACAAAGGAGAAATACGTCCTGATCAACTCTCTCTATCCGAATAAACAGGCGCCTCTGGACTATGCGGAACAATGTTTTGGCTCTATTACAAAGTGGAAATGCGAAGATATTGGGAATCTGGTATTTGATAAGGAATTCGTATTTTAAAGCGGAATTCACGGCCGGGAACTCTATCGGCTAATGGCAGCATCAAAACTATATAATCAAAAATAAAGAAGGAGGGCAAGCTGGTAAACCGCTTACGCCCTCCTTCCTTCGTTTATTCATATGAAGCTCCTGCACCGTATTAAGCCGTATACTTCACAAACTGAATCCCTTCCACCTCTTCCAGAAACTGAAGCACTGCCTCCCGGCTCTTATGTTCCGTATTCTTTAAGCTGATCACCGCCTTCTGGAAGCCTTTTCTCTTCTTTTCAATCTGCACCTCGCCGATCACCAGGCCGGCAGGTGAAAATTCCCGGACCAGATCCGTCATTTTAACCGTGTCGTCCAGTTCCACATACACGCTGAGCCAAACGTCATCAAATATCAGATGGTACTCCAGTTTCTTCAGTTGTGTCATAATGAGCGACACGGCCAGGGTGGCAATGATCCCGGCCTCATAGAAACCAATCCCAATGCTCAGACCAATACACGCAGCAGTCCACAGGCCTGCTGCCGTTGTCAGCCCCTTAATCTTTGTCTTGCCCGAGATAATGATGCTCCCGGCGCCCAGGAAACCGATTCCGCTGACCACCTGTGCGCCCAGCCGCGCAGGATCACCGGTCTGGAAATGATAGTACATATACTGTCCGGTCAGCATGACCATGGCCGCGCCCATGCAGACCAGCATGTACGTCCGCATTCCGGCCGGCTGATGTGCTTTGCCCCTCTCAATTCCGATTACACCGCCGCAGACCATGGACATCACGATCCGCATGGTGATGGAAGCCAGATTGATGCCTTCCAGATACTCCACTGCCGCTGTCACTGTCTCCATGTATTCCCCTCTCATCCCTGTGCTTTACAACCTGTTCAGACAGATACCCGTTTCACTGATTTTTTCTTTTTGAGTTCCCCCACCAGGAGGGCAGCATCCAGCTCATCAGGCGCTTTTAAAACCGCACTCAGTACGCAGAGGGAATCCTCGTCGGCCAGCTTTATATTCTCCATTTTGCAGCCTGCGTCCTCTATGGTCTTATTAATATAGGAAAAGATATCTTCTTTGTCGCTGTCCTTATACTCGATCTCCAGCTCCCGCTCTTCTCCTGCCTTTCTGGAAAAATATCCCCGTCTCCCTAAAAACACCTCGGAAACCATCACAATAATCGTGGACACAGCGCCCAGCACATACATGCCGCAGCCCATGGCCATACCCACTCCCACCGTGGCCCAGATACCGGCGGAGGTGGTGATTCCGCTCACATTGTTATTGCGGAAAAAGATTATTCCCGAGCCGATAAATCCGACGGCTGTCACGATACCGGCCGCCACCCGGGACGGGTCAAGGCGGACGTATTCGCCGAGAACATCATTGAAGCCATACTTGGAGATGATCATCATGGTCGCGGCCGCAACCGAAATGATGACGTGTGTTCTGACGCCCGCCGTCTTCTTCCGGCTCTGCCGTTCATAACCGATCAGCCCGCCGCAGACAGCCGCTCCGAGGAGCCGGGCTACAAAAATCCATTGTTCCATTATAAATTCATTCAACTAATCCGCCTCCTGAAAAACAGGAATACCGCATGATATCTTTCATGCGGCGCCCTGTAATGATCTCTTTTTTTGCCTGTTGATTTCTTTTTTTACCTTCTGCTCTTATTCTTACCCTATTGATCTCTTCCTCATCCCTTCGCCACTCTCTTCTCAAACCGTCTCTGCTTCCATCTTCTGATGCGTTCCATTCCATCTCCCTGGCCAAAATACAGTGCGACAGAAGAGAGAATCATCAGAACGACCGTGTATACAAAGCCCATGGCCCTGGCATCGATGGATGCCGACTCATCCGAAGCGGCCTTCACGACGATGCCGAGAGGCTGGAACAGCGGATGGTAAAGGAATACAGACAGATCGTAGTCCGATAACATCCCGTTGAAATTCAGGATGATGATGGACATAATCGCCGGGAAAATAACCGGAAGAATTACTTTTATCATCGTATAGAGCGTACCCGCACCCATACATTTCGCCGCTTCTTCCAGATCATTGTCGATGCTGAAGAACGCCGCCTTCACCATCCGGTAAGAGAACGGCAGTTTGACGACCGTATAGCCCACAAGCATCAGAACCAGCGTTCCTACCATAACATAGTTAAACAGGATCGGCTGCCGCTCCCCGTAGGTCGTGGTCAGTCCCAGCGCGATCAGGGTTGCCGGAAGAAGCCACGGAATCAGCATGCCCCACTCGAAAAATACGTCGTATTTATGCTTTGCCGTGCGCACAAACCGGGCGCAGATCACGGCCATCAGTACAGCCAGAACCGCAGCCAGCAGGGAGTATACAATACTGACGATGTACGGCTTGATCGCCTCTGCGCTCGTAAACAGCTTCTGGTAATTCGCCAGAGTGAACGAATTCAGAGTCAGATTGCCCGTCTTAATAGTCAGTGAATCACAGAACGAATATACGATAACCAGGATAATCGGTATCACATAGATGGCAAACATGGCGTAAGCGACCACATGGGCTGCCACGTTGAATACCGGATTGCTGATCTTCTGCTTCTTTAGCTTTGCCTTCGTCTTCGACACGGATATGTAGTTTCCGCCCTTTTCAATCCTGCTGAACACTGCCAGCAGAATCATCGTGGCAATTCCTAAAAGAACCGCAAGAAATGCCGCAACCTCCCTGGAAAAGCTGGATTTTGCAAATGTGATAATCATGGGGTTGATGGTCTGGAAATTCTCTCCGCCGACAATCAGAGGTGCCGACATGGCTCCCAGACCGGTAAGGAACGTCAGGATGGTGATGGCAAAAAACGTAGGCTTTAACACCGGCATGACGATCTGGAAGAAGATTCTGCTTCCGGACGCCCCCATATTTTTCGCCGCCTCAATGGTATGGTAATCCAGTCCGTGAATTGCATTCTTTAAAAACATCATATGATTCTGTGTACAGGAAAATGTCATAACGAACACGACTGCCCCATATCCCACAAACCAGTTCGGATTCATGCCCGGAAATACTGACACCAAAAGCTTTGTCAGCAGTCCGTTGGCCCCGTAGACGTATTTATAGCCGGATACCAGCACGACTCCGCCGTAGATCAGCGAGCTCATATATGCAAGTTTTAATACCCTGGCGCCCTTGATATCCCAGTATTCCGTCAGAAGAACGCTGAGCGTCCCCACGATGTTGACCGTAACCACCAGGGTGAACGCCAGAATGAAGCTGTTCACAAGACTCTTCATGGCTCTGGCGGAGCCGAAGACCTTTCCGAACACTTCCGTGGAAAACTGTCCATTTTTATAGAAGACACTGACCAGCAGGTTTAAGTTCGGGTAGATGACAAATGCAACAATGGCCCATACAATGACAATCTTTAAAATCAGGGTCTGTATACTGAAAGACTTACTCTTGCTTCTCTGTTTCATACAAACTCCCTCCTTTTAAAATTGCATGATATCCCTGGGATTCATATAGATATCCAGTTCCTGGCCGATTTCCATGAACGGCTGTCCGTCATTAACGTGGATCACGCGGATCTCACATCCCATGACTTCAACGCGGTATTTTGTCATGACTCCGTTATAATCGTAATCCCGGATCACTCCATGCATCTTCGCATAGCCTGGAATTTCCTTTAAACTGATTCTCTCCAAACGCACATAGCCGCTCTTATTCCCATCCAGCGCATGGCCGGTCTGGGTCTCGACCTCGCTTAAGACGGCAGCGTTCAGCCGGTTAATTTCACCGATAAAATCGCAGACAAATTCCGACCCGGAATGGTTATAGATGTTGTAAGGCTTATCCACCTGCTCCACAAATCCATTGTTAAACACGGCAATCCGGTCGGACAGGGTAAGGGCCTCCTCCTGATCGTGGGTAACGTATAGGGTAGTGATCCCCAGGTTCTTCTGCAGCTTTTTAAGTTCGCTCCGAAGGCCCACTCTCAGCTTGGCATCCAGGTTGGAAAGCGGCTCGTCGAGGCACAGAATCTTCGGTTCCAGAACGATCGCCCTGGCTAACGCCACTCTCTGCTGCTGCCCGCCGGATAATTCGGATACATTTCTCACCAGCTGCTCTGACTTGATCTCGATGACCTTCGCCACATCCTTGACCTTCCGGTCGATTTCCGCCGCTGAAAGCTTCTTCACCTTCAGGCCAAAAGCCAGGTTCTCATAGACGGTCATCGTCGGAAACAGGGCGTAGCTCTGAAATACCATCCCGATATTTCTTTTCTCTACCGGAGTGTGGGTAACATCCTTTCCATCGATCAGGATCTGTCCGGCACTGGGTTCGAGGAAGCCCACGAGAGCCCTCAGTGTCGTTGTCTTGCCACAGCCCGACGGCCCCAGAAATGTAAAGAACTCCCCATCGCCAACCGTTAAATTCAAATCCTTGATGGCTACAAAATCCCCGTATTTAATCTCAATATTTTTAAACTCAATCATCCTTTTCCTCTCCTTACAAAGAGGCGGTATCATTTATATTCATAAACCATACCGCCGTCCGTAACCTACTGTAAGAACTCAAGCTCACATTTTTCAACCCACTGATCTATGTTTGCTGCTACAAATCCCCAATCCATATCCTGCGGATGTACCTGATCCATAAATTCCTTGATATCGGCCGGTGCTTCCTCCACTGCCTTAGGCTGGCACGGAATGGTGCCGAACTGTTTCATCCACTCTGCCTGAACATCAGCGGAACCGAACCAGTTGGCGAAATCTACGGCAAGATCGCGCTTCTTGGAACCTGTAATCATGGCCACCTGCTCGGTTACGTATGGAACGCCAACTTCCGGAACCATGATCTGGAACTTATAATCTCTCTCTGTCTGATTCTGAAGAACGCCGCTTCCCCACATCTCTGTGATCGGAACTGTACCGGAGATCGCATTTCCTACGTAGTCCTCTCCCTGTACTTCCATGTGGCCGTTCTGAATCCAGCTTTTCACGAAATCCCATCCTTCATCGGAAATGCCGTACTCCCCATTATCATCTCTGTACCGAACAAGCAGGCTGGCAAGAATGGTCTTACCGGTGCCGCCGCCGAAGTTTAAGATGGTGTATTTATCCTTCCACTCCGGATTTACCAGGTCGGTGTAGTCCTTTGGCGGATTCTGGAGATCGGCGTTCATCATATTGACAAGCGGCTGGATCACGATCGGATAATAGTATCCGTCCTTGTCGCCCAGTGTCATATCCACATCGCCGGCCCAGGAAGGCTCCCATTGATCCAGTACGCTCTCCGCTTTCAGTTTCTCGTACTCAATGGAGTTCAGTCCAAATACCATATCTGCCTGCGGATTGTTCTTCTCCGCGATAATTCTGTTCGCCAGATCGCCGCCCTGAATCTGTACCACCTCTACATTATATCCGGCTGTTCCCGCCTGTTCCTTCAGCCATGCATCTCTGCCGTTGGAACCGGAGTTTGTGTAAATAATCAGCTTCTGGCTCTTGTCCACGTCTCCGCCGGCCGCTGCCTTATCTCCCGCAGCCTCAGTATCTCCTGCCGCTTCTGTTTTCGCAGCTTCCTCCGTCTTGGCGGCTGTCGTGTCCGTCGTCGTATTCTTTGTTCCTGATCCGCAGGCTGCCAGTGACAGTACCATAGCTGCAGATAATCCGAGTGCCGCAAATTTCTTTAAGTTCTTCATAATTCTCCTCCTACTTTTCATTTGATTTATTTGATATGTATCCCTTTAACAACGCCGGCCAATCAGTTTGGATAATCTCGAATCCCAAGTCTATCAGCTTTCCCCATGTCTCATCAAAACCAATCTTAATGGCATTATTATCATCTAACAGCCCGGAGAGAATGATCTCATCATTTAAGGTAATCGCATTCACCCAGGGAGCGATCCCCGCTTTTTTCAAACGACCCATGAATTCCGGGCTTAAGAATTCACTGTCCAGATCGGTAAAGATAAGCTCCGCCGCGGCCACATTGATATCGTACTTCTGAATGATATCCCATTCCTCCGGGCTCTTCATGATCGGCATATACATGATGCCGGTGCCGCTCTCTTCCAGTTCCTTTAAGAGTTCCTCCTCCACACCGGACTTTAAAAGAATCTGGTCCTTCATATCCATGCGGTCTAAAAGGTCGATGATCTCCTTCCAGTAAAACCAGGACCTGTCAATGTTGATCAGGCACTTTCCGCGAAAATGCTCCAGCACGTCTTCTAAATGTTCCAGCTTCTGTCCGCATACCTGCCGTAAGGAATTCAGCGTAAAGAGCTTCTCCACTTCCTCCGATGACATGGTTCGGATATCACGGTCAATTCCCAGCTCAAGAGGCTCTTCCCCATTATGGAATGCGTAAAATACTTTGTCCGTAGTCATGGACGCATCCACCTCGATCATATCCGCTCCATGAAGCAGTGCGTTCTTATATGCCAGACAGGTATTCTGCACCACGTTCCCGCCGCACGTACCGCGATGAGCCGCAATCAAAATCCGGTTCTTATCGACGAGTTCTCTGATTGACTGATTCTTTGTGTACATTTTCCGTACCTCCTTGTCTCTATATCTATTTTATACACTATTTATTGGAACGTGTCAATATTATTTCCAAATTATTTTGTTTATTTTACATAGTTATAACATAGATTTTACATTTTTTTGTGCATTTTATTATGTTACCTTTTGTTTTTCGCAGTTAAAAACCCCATTTTATTTGGCACGTTCAAATTAATACATCTGTTTTCTGTGTTACATTCGACTTTAAAAGTTTTTATTTCTGCTTAGCTTTCACCTTTTAACGAAAGTCTATCCTTGCCTCATAAAAGCATAAAAAAACGTCGCGCAACAAATTTCAGGTGTCTTATTGCTTACCTAAAACTTATTGCGCGGCGCCTTCCATACTTTTTATTTCCATTGCTGCCGGTTATTTCTTTTTATCCATGCTCCGTAATTTCGCAGAGTGCGGCTACCTCTTATATCGATGCGCATTTTGACTTCATGTCAATGTGGGATACCGATTTCTCTCCGCCCGCCACTACCGCTAAACTTGTTTTTGGCGATTCATCCCTCCGCCTATTGAGATGGGAGAATTCCCGCTTGTTTCGTTAAATGCCCGATCACATTCCTCCTGCGCCTTCTCCAGCGCGTCATCCATCTCTTCGATTCCCGATGCGATGGACCGGATCGCCTTACCCAGAATATCCTCAAACAGGAACTCATTGAAATCAGGATTTCTGTCATGTTTATAAAGCCTCCAGCCGGGTTCGAAGGATTTTTCCATGTTCTCGAGCCACGGATAGCGTTCCAGGATATCCATATTCCTGCTGATCTGGCGGTTGCAGACGTATCCGCCAAGATACGTGATGGTCTCCGCGATATCCTTCCGGTACAGCCACTTTAAGAAGCTCATGCACGCGTCATACTTTTTGCTGAATCTGGAGATTCCCACCGAGCCTCCGCCCGACAATGGCTGCCCGCCCGGAACGGTGTCGCAGGCGATTCGCCCCAGCACCTTCGATTCCGGATTGTGTATCATCTCGGAGGCATAGTTGGAAAACACGATATGCATCGCCGTATTCCCCTCCGAGAACTGGCGGGTGGGTTCCCCCCACCACTGATAGATATCACTGCCCGCATACTTGCAGGTATCCAGATAATTGCGGATCGCCTGTTTCATCTCGGGGATCAGGATATTTACATTTCCCCGTGCATCGAAGATATCCTTCTTCAGTTCCCTAAAACGCGGCAGAAAATCGCACGCCGCCAGGAATGTTCTTCCATAAGCGGTAACGGCTCCATACCTCGTCCTGGAATCGGGATTCTCTTTTCTCGTAAAAAATCTGGCCACTTCATTGTATTCTTCAAACGTCTTAGGAATCTCCAGACGCCGTTTGTATTTTTCGAAAAATTCCCTCTTGATCAGCTCATCCTCAAATAAATCCTTCCTATAGAACAGCATCTGCACGCAGGCATCCAACGGAAACGCGTACTGGACACCATGAACCATGGAATAGTTTTCCGAGAGTGAGGGAAGAATCTGCTGCCGCAGCCACCTGACCGAAGAGCTGGAGCTGTCGAAGGGCTGATAAATCTTATCGCCCAGCTCCGTCATCCACGCCATATCGATGCGGACCAGATCATAGGGGCTGTTCTGCACGCAGGCCTGCGCCATCTTGTAATGCTCATCGTAGGAAACCTCGATCATATTGACCTTGATACCGGTCTCCCTGGTAAAGGAAGGAAGCAGCATGCCGATAGCCTTGCTGGTCAGATTCTGAATGGTCAAAAAACAGATGCTGTCTTTCTTCCCTGCGGCCGGAAGGGGATTATCGTAGAATCCGTCATTTTCCATGATGATCTGCTGTTTCTGCGCAGGCGCCGTCTCCGCCTCTTCCCCGCCGGCATTCACGATCTGCTCCGCTATGTTCCTTCCCATCAGCTTATAATTCAGCTCATATCTGCACACGGCCGGATCGATTCCGATGCTCTTGCTGGTCAGCGCATATATAACCGGCATTTTCTTATCCGGATTATACTGATGGGCCACCCTCAAATAATCGGCGTCCTCCTGGCTCATGGCAATCACCGCGTCAAAATCCTCTTTCGATCCCAGGATATCAAAGGCCTTGTTAAACCACATGCTGTCGTCGCTGGGAAATATTTTGCAGGAGCAATTATCGTCCTCCAGTACATCCACCACACCGTTAATAAAGCTTTTATTATTGGAATAGATGCTGTTCTCACAGAGCAAAGCCACATTCTGATGGCCATCCTCGATACACTTAACCGCGATATCCCGTCCCGCCTGTTCAAATCCAAAGGATACGTAGACAGACGCGTCCGGCATTCCCTTTACCTTTCTTTCGGCAAAGAAAAACCTGGTATCTGAAGTGTATAATCCCCTGTTCTTAAGAAGCGAGCTGACCACCACCACCGCCATGGGATTTAAGGAGAGAGCCTTCTTTACCGCTTTTTCCTCGTCGCACTCCAGGTTATTGGTGGATATGAGTTCTATGCTGATCTCGTACTCCCGCAGGTACTGTTCCAGCCCGTTATATAAATCGTTGTAGCATTTTAAGCTGATCTTAGGCACAATGACGCAGACTCTCCGTGCCGTACCGGCCCGCAGCTGCTGGGCCTGGACATTCATTTTATATCCCATCTCTTTGGCAATCCGCTCCACCAGCTGGATTTTTTCGGCGCTGACGTTTCCCCTCTTGTTCAACACATTGGAAACTGTGCCGTGGGATACCCCTGCTTTGGCGGCAATATCTTTGATCGTTGGCATAGGCTGCACCTCGTTTTTGGTTCGTTCAAATTTTATTATTTTCATTATAGCACGAGGGCAGAGAGTTTTCTATCTGTTTTTTGCGAGGACTTTGTGCAGGACACTGGAGCGGGACTTTCGTACGCGGTTTTAAAACGAGGCTGCGCACGGTTCCATGACTTCCGCCTCCAGTACGATCCTCACCTGCTCCACCCTCCTGTCTTTCATCTTCATGACAGTTATGGTCATATTTTCATAATAGAGCACATCCCCTTCTTCCGGTATCCGCTCCGCCAGCTCCATCACCCATCCGCTTACGGTAAACGATTCAAACTCTTCCTCACCGCCCAGCTCCTCAAACAGCTTTTCCACGCTGGTATTGCCTAAAACCAGGTATTCCTGATCAGATATCTTCTCAATTTCCTGAACCACCACATCGTGTTCATCCCAGATTTCCCCCACCAGCTCCTCCAGAATATCTTCCAGAGTTACAATGCCCATGGTTCCTCCAAACTCATCGATTACCACCGCAATATGCATCTTATTTTTCTGAAGTTCCTTCAGGAGGACGTTGATTTTCTTACTCTTCGCCACATACAGCGCCGGTCGGACAATGGCCTCAACGCTACATACACCGCGATACACCTGATTATAAAAGTCCTTCTGGTAAATGATCCCGATAATGTCGTCGATCTTATCCTTATAGACGGGGAGACGGGAGTATCCGGTCTCGCCAAACACCGCTGCTATCTCCTCTTTATCCGCATCGACGGGAATTCCTGTCACATCGACACGCGGGGTTGCGATATCCATGGCTTCCAGCTCTGTAAATTCAATGGCGCTCTTGATCAGGCTTCCTTCCTGTTCATCAATCCCGCCATCCTGTTTCGCCTCCTCCACGATGGCAAGCAGCTCCTCCTCCGTAATGCCGGAATCTCCCGAAGTCCGGATCAGGACTGACAGCAGCTTTTTCCACTGTTTGAATAAGTAATTAGCGGGTGTCAGCAGCACCATAAACGCATTTAAAAACGGGGCGGAGAACATGGCAAACTGCTCCGGGGACTCCTTGGCAATACTCTTCGGGGAAACCTCACCGAAGATCAGCACCACGATCGTCGTCACCACGGTTGATATACTGGCGCCTGCCTCATCGCCCAGGAGCTTCACAAATATGACCGTAGCCAGCGACGCACTTGCAATGTTGACGATGTTATTCCCGATCAGGATCGTGGACAGCAGCCCGTCATAGTTTTCGGACAGCTTTAACACCAGCCCTGCCCTCTTATTTCCCTTTTCCGCCATATTCTTGATCCGAATCCGGTTCAGCGAGGAAAATGCCGTCTCCGTCGCCGAGAAATACGCGGACATAATGATACATCCAATAATAATAATCAATGAGATACTCTGTTCTTCCATAAATTTTTCCTTCCTCTTTCTTCTTTTTTGACACATAGAGTCCGCCTTGACGGACTCACACACCAGGGCGCGGCTGCTTTTGCAGCCAAAGAATGCTTTTCTACTACGCAAAAAAGCATAGCCCGCCTTTCCCGAGGGAAACGCAGGTTATGCTCCTATGTCAACATTTCATTTTAATTATCATTTTCTTTTTTATCAACCGGTATGTAACTGTCGTATTTGAGTTTGCCCGGTGTGTGTCAGATTCAGCGTCACTGTCGGCGTCGTCCATGAAATCAGTAAATTCCTTTCTGCATAAAGCGGTAATATGAAAGAAATTATAAAGAACCCCAGCGTCATTGTCAAGAAGCGTCCGCATTCCTTAACGCTTTCTTATCACCTTCGTTTCTGCATCTTTTTCGATGGACAGGACTGCACGTCCGGCTGGTTCACTGCACACGGAAATAACCGGTCAAGCGCCTCGATCGCCTCCTTAGCGTCACTGCCGTCTGCCACCACATAAAAACGCTCTCCCTTTTTCAGCTCTCCCGCCTTCAGTATGCTCTTTCCATTAAAATGTTTCTCTTCATTTTCAACCGTAATGCTGCTTGTAAAACGGCTGGATATCAAAATCAGTTCCATCATCTGTTCCCTGGCCATTTTCTCTTCTGGCGCCAGATTGTACTCTCTGCTCTTCATTAATCTGTATCCGGTCCTTTCCCTATGATCATTTTATATAATGTCCTACTCTGTCTGATTCTTTTACGTCTGATCATTTTCTCCAAATCTGTTTCGTTCAATACTGCCTTTCTTCTTCCATTTTATCTTTAAAATTATATTTTTGTAAGCGAATTTGATCTGCCTTTTTAAACTTTGTCTATTTTACCTTATATCCAGGCTTTCTGCATTTGTATTTTTTTCCATCGGTTACCGTTCACAGTCCTAATATAGTAAAATACCGCATTATCAATTGCATTTCCGCCCACAATATAGTATACTGGAAGAAGCAAGAACGTACGTTCTATTTTAACAAAACAGAGAGGAGCCGTCAATGGAAAATAAAATCATACCACCCCAGGCCACGCCGACAGACAATTCCGGATTATCCATTGACTACCTGGTTATTTCTTCCCCCTCCGACACGCTTCCCTACCAGAATGCAATAAAAGAAGCGCCGCTCCTCGCCATAGACACAGAGACAACCGGGCTCGACCCGCACCGCGACCGGCTCCGTCTGATCCAGATAAGTGCTCCTGGTATTCCTGTGCTTGTCTTTGACTGTGCGGTATTTCTCCCTGATGGAATTTCCTGCTTAAGAGAGCTTCTGGACACCCCTTCGGAAAAGCTGTTCCACAACGCTAAGTTTGACTTACAGTTTCTCATGGGGATTGGAATCGAATGCTTTCCAGTCTTCGATACCATGCTGGCCGCTCAATTGCTCCGGCCATGCGGCGGTCCTTTGCGGGCGGGCCTGGCGGCGGTGGCGGACCACTATCTCGGCATCAGGATGGATAAGACAGAGCAGACAGGGCCCTGGGACAGCACCTCTCTGACCGGATCCCAGCTGGCCTATGCCGCGTTGGATGCAGGGATTCTGCTGAAGCTGTACGGTGTGATGAAGCCGCTCCTGGCTCATCACGGTCTCGACCGGATTGCCTCCATTGAGTTTGCCTGCGCTTCCGCCATCGCCCATACAGAATATGACGGAATCAATCTCGATCTGGAACAGTGGGATTCGCTGCGCAGGAAGACCGAGAAACAGTATAACGATGCTCTGGAGACCCTCTACACCTACAGCGGCACTCCCACGTACCAGCTGACCCTGTGGGGCGGTGAGGAAGCCCTGGACGTAAACTTTGAGAGCAATCCCTATGTGCTCAAACTACTGAACCGGTACGGAATCCCGGTCAACTCCACATCGCGAAGAAGCCTGGCTCCCTACCATAACCAGCCTTTGGTACAGGCGCTGACCGAATACAGAAGGCACTCCAAATCCCTCTCTTCCTTCCTCCATCCCATTCCGGCCCAGATTCATCCCGTGACTGGCCGGCTCCATCCGAAATACATGCAGATCGGCGCCTGGAGCGGAAGAATGAGCTGTTACAATCCCAATATTCAGCAGATTCCGCGGGAAGCCGATTTTCGCGGCTGCTTTACAGCACCCCATGGAAGAAAACTGGTTCTTGCCGATTACTCCCAGATCGAGCTGCGCGTAGCGGCACAGATTTCCGGTGACTCCAGAATGAAAAGTGCCTGTCAGAAAGGCGAGGATCTCCATGCCCTCACCGCCTCCCTGATTTCCAATGTTCCGATCAGTCAGGTAACAAAAGCGCAGCGTCAGGCCGCAAAGGCTGTGAATTTCGGTCTGATATTCGGTATGGGCGCGGAAGGACTCAGACTGTACTCGAGTCAGTCCTATGGCGTAGACATGACTTTAGAAGAAGCAGAACAGTTTCGCAGTGCCTTCTTTCAGAATTACCATGGGATCAACTGGTGGCACCATGACTTAAGAGAGAGCCATCCCCTGGAAGGCCGAACGCTCACAGGACGCAAGTTCCTGTTTTCCCCGGACACAGGTCTGGCCGATCTGGCCAACACTCCGGTTCAGGGCACGGCCGCCGATATTCTGAAGCATGCCCTCGGCCTTCTGGCCTCCCGGATCCGGGAAAGTGACAAGAAAATCGTAGGCATCGTCCACGACGAAATCCTGATGGAAGTCCCGGAGGAGGAAGTGGACGATGCGGTTGTTCTGTTAAAAAATACGATGGAAGAAGCCGCGCGTGCGATACTCTCTGATGTTCCCTGCGAAGCAGATGCAAAGGCCGCTGATTCCTGGGCAGGCAAGTCAAAAACCCCGTAGCTTCATAAGACGCCGCGCCCTGGCACACACCTGTTTTCTGTCATTTTCCAGGTTACATTCTGCGAAGGCTGCCATTTCCTCTCTATATGCAGAACCTGGGAATTGTTCCAGAAAGCATTCCAGAATATGTCCCTTTGCAACATTCCGGCATTCCGGAGACGGCACACCGTGATGGAGAAACGTATGACCGTCTATATTCAAAAGAAGGGGAATGATCGTCGTTTCCTCTTCCGGACAGACCTTCAGAAGCTTCCCGACACACGAGACCGCATTGCCGAATTCCGCAACCTGCTGCGACCGGAACGAGAGGAGATACTTCTCTCTCATTTTCCCCCAGATGTCCCTGCCTCCGGCTTCCAAAAGCCCCGGAAGCGTAAGAAGCATTCCCCACTTTATAAAATTATTCTCGCTGTCCAATAGCCCGATTAAGCGGTCCCCATATGGAAGAAGCATGGCCGGGCGCTCTTCGCTGATTTTCCGCACCGCCTTCTCCGCCTGATACTTAACGGCCGTTTTCTCCGTTTCCATAATCTCAATAAGAAGCGGAATCACCGAGTCGTCACGGTATCCCAGCTCCGCATACACCTTCGAATCTTCTTTTTTTCTCAGTTCCGTCATAAGCTGTTCCCGTTCCATCAATCATGCCCCCCTTACTTATACCTGCCACTTGTTTTCTAATTTCAGTTTAGGGACAGAGGTGTCATTTGTCAATACCATTCTGGTTCCGGAAGCCGGCAGAATTGCTTGCGCATGAACGAAGATCTATGTAACCGCGTCCCCCCGGGCACGCTGGTACTGCCCGAACCGGACCCCCAAAAAAATAACAGGCGTGGAATTTCCAGTTCTGAAATCCCACGCCTCACTCTTTCATCATATTCCATTTTATTACAGACGGCTCAGCCTCTCACATCGATATCCACAAGCTCCAGGCCATCATCCACTTCATGCAGATAGAGGTCGTCTATATGCCTGCGCAGAACCCGTTTTCCTCCCACATCGCCTTCCAGCGCCAGAAGCTCATTCCTGTATGCTTCTGAAAAAATCGCGGGGTTTCCGAACTCACCCATATTGCACAGACAGCCGATTCCTCTTTTGCTGTTTCTCCAGCCTTCGATCAGGCCCTCTATGGTGGCCGCCTTCAGATACGGCTGGTCACAGACCGCGAAGCAGTACGAGGCTTCTTCACCGTCCGGTGATGCCGCGGCTTCCAGGGCCAGGTGGATCGAATGAGAGATTCCCAGACTGCTCTGTACGTTCTCTACCACCACATACCCTCTTTTTTCCAGGTCTTCCATGATCTCCGGATACTGTGTTACTACGATTTTATCATCGAAAAGGCCATCCGGCAGTTTTTCCACCTCCTCCACGATATACTGATACATTGGCTTCCCGTGAAACGGGGTAAGCAGCTTGTTTCCATCAAACCGCCTGCTGTTTCCTGCTGCCAGCAGTATAAGAGTCAGTTTCATCTGCCAAATCCTCCATTCTACCTGTCCTTTAAAAAGAAAATGCTCTCCTCCGGAACTACCAGGCGCTCCGGCACCTGCTCCTTCATATCATCCTTCCAGCGCTCTTTCGGTATCTTCCACCAGAGATCATTTTCCAGAATAAGTGTAACCTCAAAGGGGTCATCCAGAATCTGCTTCAGGCGGCACTCCATCACATTTTCCTTTTCCGACTCATGGGCGGCGGTAAAGTAATGGGCGCGTATTCCGATAAACGGCGTATCCTTTGGGACTTCCCTGTCTCTTATTATAACCTGAATATCCCAATTTGGCACGTAAAATGTGTGGGCATCCACATATTTAATATCCAGAATGTTCTTACATCCGGTCAGCTTGGCCGCCGACACGGTCTCAGGCTCTTTAAAGACATCCTTTACGGCCCCCGACACCACAATTTCACCCTCGTTGATCACGTGGATTGTACTGCAGAAACGATAGATCTCATCTCTGCTGTGCGTGACAAGGAGCACGTCACCGTCATAGTTTCTCAGTTCCTCCAGCTGTTCCAGCTGAAGCTTCTCTTTCAGATAGTAATCCAGAGCGGAAAATGGTTCGTCCAGCATCAGCACCTCCGGCTTTGATGCCATAATCCTGGCCAGGGCGGCTCTCTGCTGCTGGCCGCCCGATAGTCTGGAAGGATACCGGTCCGCCAGTTCGCCGATATGATACATATCCAGATACCGCATGGCGGCTTCATGCCGCTCTGACTTGGGGCAGGACAGGGCCATCTCCACATTTTCCCGTATGGTCATGTGGGGGAACAATGCATAGTTCTGAAACAGATAACCGACTCCCCTGTCCTGAATTTTTACGTTGATCCCTTTTGCCGAATCAAACAGCACACGGCCATTTAACTCGATTCTTCCCTCGTCCGGTGTGAAGATTCCCGCGATGCACTTTAAGGTCATGCTCTTGCCGCATCCCGAGGCGCCTAAGATCCCTGTGATTCCGGAATCTCTCTCCGTGTCGAAGGCGACATTTAAAGTCATATCCCTCAATTTTTTCTTGATCTCTACCTTCAGGCTCATGGCTCACTCCTACGAAAATTTCTTTTTGCCTGTGGCGGCCACATTCATGCCTGCCACGATGAGAAGGGATATGGCAACGATAATGATCACGTATTTCCCCGCTCCCTCCATGTCTCCCGCCGCCACTTCTGAATAGATGGCAAGGGGCAGCGTCCGCGTCTTTCCCGCGATATTTCCGGCGATCATGGCCGTCGCTCCAAATTCTCCCAGTCCTCTGGCAAAGGCCAGAACACCGCCCGAGAGAACTCCCGGCATGGCCATAGGCATAAGAATCTTCCAGAAAACCTTCCGCTCCGGTATCCCCAGGGTTCTCGCCGCGTTTAAGACATTCTCATCGACCAGTTCGAACGCGCCCCTTGCAGAACGGTACATAAGCGGAAATGATATCACCACCGCCGCAAGCACCGTTGCCTGCCAGGTAAACACGATTTTATAGCTGAATACAGCAAGAAGCAGCTTTCCGATCGGGCGCTTCACTCCAAATATGTAAAGCAGAAAGAACCCGGCCACCGTCGGAGGCAGAACGAGAGGAAGTGTGAGTACTCCGTCCAGTATAGCCTTTGCCCGTTCTGATTTCAGGGCAATCACCGCTCTGGCCGCCCATATCCCCAGAAAAAATGTGAAAATAATCGATATGACTGATGTTTTTAGTGAAATGAGAACCGGTGACAAATCCACTTACTTCTCCTCCTTATCTCTGGCACATTACCCGGCGTTTTATTCTGCCGCTGCGAATCCGTTCTTTACAAAGATATCCATAGCTTCGCTGCTGGCCAGGAAATCGATAAATTTCTGTGCGCCATCCGGATTTTCACAGTCTTTGATGATGCCTGCCGGATAAATCGCCTTCTTAACGCTTCCTTCCGGTGCTTCTGCCACGATCGTTACTTTATCGGTCTGCGCTGCGTCTGTTGCATATACGATTCCGGCCTTTGCACTTCCCTCTGCAACCCAGTTTAAAACCTCGGTTACGTTCGTTCCCAGACTGGCCTTTGCAAGCACCTCATCCCAGAGTCCCAGGTTGGTCAGCGCTTCCTTCGAATACTGGCCTACCGGCACGCTGTCCGGATCTCCGAGCGCTACGTTTTCGGCCTTTGCGATATCCTCGAAAGAGGAGTAGTTTCCTTCGTCACCGGTCGGTACGATGAAAACAATCTTGTTTTCCAGAAGATTCCTGACGCTTCCGTCCTGAATCATGCCTTCGTCGTTTAAAGCATCCATCTGTTTCGTCGCCGCCGAAAAGAATACGTCGATACCGGCCCCCTCTTCGATCTGGGTCTGGAGTTTTCCTGAACTGTCATACGTTCCCTCGATTGTAAAACCAGGGTTCTGCTTTTCAAATAATGGAATCAGTTCATCTCTCAAACAGGTTTCCAGGCTTGCTGCCGCTGCGATGGTCACGGTCTGTGCCTCCGCTTTTTCCGCTGCCTCCGTGGTCTCTTCCGCTTTCGCTGTGGTCTCTGTCTCTGCTTTTGTGGCTGCCTCTGCAGCTGCCTGTGTTGTCGTCTCCGGTTCAGCCTTTCCTGTTCCTCCGCACGCGGTAAGCGCCGCCATCGCCACTGTTAATGCACCTGCTAATAAGATTGCTTTTTTCATTACTTTACTCTCCTTTTCTTCTTTATATAAAAGATACCTTCCAGCACTCCGCCTCCTATGGCGGTTGCCTTATCGGAAATGGTCCAGCAGTGTTCGATGACACCCCTTGGATCAATATCTCCCGATTTCATTCCCTTTGTCACTGCCACACCGTCCTGAAGCAGCCCTCGTACAACGCCTCCCACCTCTGCATATATGGGAGTTCCTCCGCTGTGTCCTACCACGCCGCCCTTTTTAACCAGCGTTCCGATCTCCACAGCTCCCGTAAATATACCGTCAGAAGCAGCGCGAATGATGCGCTCCTTATCGTATCCTCCGATCATTCCGGGGACACCCGTATTCGGAAATGCACTGCCTTCCCAGATACAGCGTCCCAGATTGTGGCCGCGTTTCGTCTCCACCACCACGTGACAGTCCTCACCAGCCGTAAATCCGGGGCCGACACCGATAACAATATCCGCATCCGACATTTTTGATCCCAGATTCACCTTGGCTAAGATAGCGTCCACCACGATATCCGGTCTCCAGGATTGTAACGTCTCACACGACGGATCGACGATTACCGCCACCTTGTCCTGATTCACAGTGTGATCTATTTCCTCCGTATTCCGGCAAAGCACCCCTTCAATATCTTCCACCAGGGCATTTCCTTCATAAACCGCCCGGGAAAATGCGACCGTTCTCCGCACGGTTGTGGGAACCGCAATTTCGGTCATCGCCACGGAAAATCCACAGCGATGCAGCCGGCAGGCGATTCCCGTTGCCAGATCTCCCGCCCCTTTTATCAATACTTTTTCCACAACACTCTCTTCCTTTCAATCAATCTCTTTCTACTTCCTGGCGCACTCTCCGCCGCGTCCCGACAGGATGTCCAAACCATGCGGCAGCGTATCCAGCACGTATTCCAGGCTCTCCCGGACCGCCTTCGGGCTTCCCGGAAGATTGATAATCAGCGTGCCTCCGCGGATGACGCTCACACCGCGGCTCAGCATGGCGCGTTTCGTCACGGTCATGCTGTAGGCACGAATCGCCTCCGCGATTCCCGGAGCATTCCGCTCTGCTACCGCCATCGTGGCCTCCGGCGTCACATCCCGCCTGGAAAATCCGGTTCCGCCCGTCGTCAGCACCAGATCACACTGCACCTGGTCACTCAGGCGGATGAGCTCTGTCTTCAGCGCCTCTCCCTCATCCGGAAGCAGACTCCGGCTAACCACCTCATAGCCCGCTGACTCCAGAATTTCCTTTATCACGGCTCCGCTCTTATCTTCTCTCTCGCCTGCCGCGCCTTTATCGCTGAGCGTTACGATTCCTGCTCTGTACATACGTTTATTTCATCCCCTTCCTTCATCACGCCTCCGTGCAGCACCCGGGTAAAAATTCCGTTGGCAGGCATAATGCATTCCCCCATCTTCTTGAAAATCTCGCAGTGGCTGTGGCACTCTTTGCCAATCTGCGTCACCTCCAGAAGGATATTGCCGCAGGACAGCCTCGTGCCCACGGGAAGGCGGACCAGATCGATCCCCTTCACAATCACATTTTCACCGAAGGCGCCGTCGCCGATCTCGGCTCCCCGCTCCTTAAATGCCTCGATGGTCTCATAGGACAGCAGACTCACCTGGCGGTGCCATTTTCCCGCATGTGCATCATTTTCAATGCCAAATTCCTCTATGAAATGTCCCTCTGAAATTCCCTTTTTCTGTGTCCCTTTTTTCTCGCTGATGCAGACAGCCATAACCTGACCCATGTTTTTATCCTCCGATTTGATTCATATTTAAACATTTTTCCGTTGTACCGTCGGAAAGCGGCAGTTCTCCCTCACGTCCCTCTAAGGAAAGGAAGTGATGGCTTTCCGGCTTCACTCTGATCCACTGTTCCATCAGGCCTCTTAATTCCTCATCGGATACGCCGCTGCGCAGCGGTGTCCGCAAATCGACTCCGGCCGGACTGTCGAGGCAGAGCTTTAAAAACCCATCCGATGTCAGTCTCACCCGGTTGCAGCTTCCGCAGAATTTATGGTGAACGGCGCTGATCAGTCCGATACAGCCCGCCCCCGATGCATAGGTGTAATAGACCGCCGGCCCATTTCCCCTCGGCTCCGTGCTTTCCCTTAAATCGCCGTATTCCTCAGAAAGGATTTTGAGCAGCTCCTCATTATCCATGGCGTGGTACTTTCTTCCCTGTCCGATGGGCATCATCTCAATAAAACGGACAGGAATCCCGCTTTTCACCGAATATTCGGCGAAGGCGAGCACATCCTCCCTGCTCAAATGCTCCATCACCGCACAGTTTATCTTCACCTTCAGCCCGCTCCTGACAGCGGATTCAATCCCTTTCATGACATCCGCGAACCGGTCCCGCCTGGTAATCCGGCTGAAGCGTTCCGGATCCAGCGTATCCAGGCTGACATTGACGCTGGAGAGCCCTGCCTCCGCAAGCTCCGGAGCCATGTCCCCCAGCAGAAGGCCGTTCGTGGTCAACGTCACGTCCTCCATTCCCTCGATCGCATTCAGTTCCCGGATCAGCTGGGAGACGCCCTTTCTCACCAGCGGCTCCCCACCAGTCACCTTCACGCGTCTGATCCCGAGTCTTGCCCCAGTCTCTGCGATCTTTAAAATCTCCTGGTAGGTGAGAATGTCTTCGTGGCGCATTAAGTCGATGCCTTCCTCCGGCATACAGTAGCGGCAGCGCAAATTGCACCGGTCCGTCACGGAAATGCGGATATAATCGATCTTTCTTCCATTGCCGTCTCTCATAGGCTCTCTCCGTCTTTCCGGTAGAGGCCGCTCTTGCCGCCATCCTTCAGCAGGAGAGTGATATCCGTCATGGTCATGCCCCGGTCCATGGCCTTGCACATGTCGTAGATTGTGAGCAGAGCCACATTTACACCGGTCAGGGCTTCCATCTCCACGCCGGTCTTTCCGCTGGTCTTTACGGTACAGACGGCTTCCACCGCCATCCTGTCATCATGGAGAATAAAATCCACCGTGCACTTCGTCAGCATCAGCACGTGGCAGAGCGGTATAAGATCAGAAGTTCTCTTCGCCCCCATGATTCCGGCCACGCGCGCCACGCCCAGCACGTCCCCTTTTTTGGCTGTTCCCTGTTTTATAGCCTCATAGACCTCACGGTTTACGTGAATAAAGCCATGCGCAGTTGCGATTCTGTCCGTCACGGCCTTCTCTCCAACGTCCACCATGCGGGCGTTGCCGTGTTCATCAAAATGTGTCAGTCCTTCCATCTTACCAGCCCTTTCCAAATCCACAGTTGGGATAATGACAGACCTCGCAGGACAGGCAGAGTCCGCCTCTTCCCAGTTTGTCCAGCTCTGTCTTCGTCACGGGATCATCCGCCATGAGGCGCGGCAGCACCAGGTCAAACACCGTGCGCCTGGCGTACATGACGCAGCCTGGAAGGCCTGCCACCGGTATCTGGCGGCCATCCTTTTCATAGTAGGCAAGCAGGAACATGGCGCCCGGAAGCACAGGCGCTCCGTACGATACGACACGCGCTCCAGTGCTGCGGATAGCGAGTGGCGTCTTATCGTCAGGATCCACGCTCATTCCGCCGCTCACCAATACCATGTCGGCTCCCTGTGCGATAAATTCCAGGATCGCCTTCCTCGTATGCTCCGGATTGTCATCCGTGATCGTCTGTCCCATCACTTCCCCGCCGAATTCCTTCACCTTTTCCTTCAGGACAGGGCCGAACGCGTCTTTGATCCGTCCGTGATAGACTTCGCTTCCCGTCGTCACGATTCCCACCTTCTTGTTCTGATACGGGAGTATGGTAAATATCTTCTTTCCGCCGCAGACCTCCACGGCTTCCTCCATCTTCTCTTTTTCGATGACAAGCGGTATAATCCGGGTTCCGCACAGCTTGTCTCCCGGCTCTACCGGAGTGTTGTTGTGCCTGGAAGCGATCATCATCTCCCCCAGTCCGTTGATTCTGTCCAGCAGTTCTGTATCTATCTTAAGAAGCCCGCGGACCGTGGAGGTCAGTTCAATCTTTCCTTCCTTCACTCCGCTTCGTTCCATATAATCGCCTCTGCACAGGCCGCAAAGAATCTCGGCCGCCTCATTTTCATGGTATTTCGACTCGTCCTTTTCCCAGACGTATAAATGCTCCTTACCCAGCGAGAGCAGCACCGGAATATCCTCCTCCGTCACCACATGGCCCTTCTTAAACTTCGCATCTTTGATCACCCCCGGGATGATCTGCGTAATGTCGTGGCACAGTACGTGGCCAACCGCATCTTCTGTCCTGATTTCCCTCATGACTCCTGCTCCTTTATCCTTGATTTTTTAATCTTGATTTATAACCCAATTTTTTACCTCACTTTATCATTACAGGCAGCCCATCCATTTGCGTCGATATTCTCAAGTGAGAATATCCCTGATAAAATTAAAATGGGTGATTGCCCGTCCCCATCCTCCTGTCTAGTACAGCATTCACTGGAACTTATGCAACGCTGTACTAGTGCCGCCGGACTTAAATGCGTACTGCATAGTGCGTGATATCTGCGTCAGGTGTGCGTCCGCGAAGCGACGGCGTAGTGGACCCTACGACTAGCTTCGTGGGCGTGCTCCTGGCGTAGATAGCGGGTGCTATGCAGTACGTATTTAGGTCCGGCGGTACTAGCTGTAATACTTTTCAAACAACTCTGCAACCGCATTTTCTGCTTCGTTCACAAACTGTAAATACTTATTTAAAAACGCTTCTCCCTCTTCGGTCAAAACCGTGGTTCCGCCATTTTCACCGCCGCGTTTTCCTTCCATAAGCGGAAAGCCTAAGTCCTCCTCCGCCTTATGTATGATCTTCCAGGCCTTGGAATACGCCATATGCATCTCCTGGCACGCGGCCGATAAGGAACCGCGTTCCCGCACAAGCTGCATCAGGCCCGCGACTCCCGGTCCAAAGTTCCGTTCCTCATAGTAAAGCCTGAGTTTCATATGGAAACGCAGTATTTTCTCCTGCTCCATCTTCGCCGCCTTTCTCTTCTGCTACAAATGGTCCCCGCGCAGAAAACAGGACACCGCGCACGGTACCGGATGCAGCCGTTCCATATCTCCTGCTATCCTGGCTGCCTTCGCTAAGAGTTCCTCCTGATCCGCCTTGTTCATCACTACCCGGTAGTCTCTTTCTCCCACCAGCTTTCTCGTACCGGATTCACTGGTGAGAATCTTCGCCGCGTCGCCGCATGTGATCCGGTGGCTGTAATGTCCATCCGGTCCTTTCTGCAGACCCAGCAGTTCGGCAGCCTGTTCTGTGCGGAAACAGAATTCCTCCAGCTCACCGCCGATGCAGTCCAGTCCCATACAGCCGATAACAACGTCGGTGCACTCCAGTATCACAGGCTCTCCGTCCTTTGGAACCTTTATGGGAAGCCGCTTCGCCCCATCCGCTTCATACAGCAGGACGTCGGCCAGCTCCTTCAGCCTGGCAGCCTCCGCTAAGGGCAGGCTTTTAAGCTTACCGCCGGCCGCAGGAACACCGGCCACGAGGACTGAACCATTTCTCTCCAACCGCTTCGCCGCGTCCTCTGCGCAGTCAGTCTCCACCACGTTCCGGTCCGGCGGGTTAAAGATATGGGTCGTCGTCGTCACAATGACCGTCTTTCCCATATCCGCCAGTTCGTCCGCCAGCCGGAACATGACGCTCGTCTTTCCGCCTCCGCCGGTCAGGGCAATCACCCTGTGGCGTTCCGTGGAAAGCTTTAACGCCTCCCACAGAGTGGGGCGCTCCCGAAGTCCGTCATGTTCCCAACTGTAAGCTATCATACTTTTTTTCCTTTCGATTCCCTAATCCAGTTCCATCCGGCGCTGTCTCGGAACGTAGCTTCCCTTCTTCTCCAGTACCACGTTTCCGTCCCTGGCGGCCAGTTCGCCTTTCAAGTAAACCTGCTCCGCCTTTCCCTTCACCTTCGTGCCCTCAAATGGACAGTAGTCCACATTGGCAACCTGATTCTCCACGGACATGGTCCATTCGGTATCCGGGTTCCAGACGACGATATCCGCGTCACTTCCGGGAGCGATGGCTCCCTTCTGCGGGTATACCCCGTAAAGCTTCGCCGGGTTCTCGGAGAGCAGACGGCACATCTGCTCCAGCTTCAAATCGCGTTCCAAAACGCCGAAGCTGTAGATCAGAGCCGGTCTCGACTCCACTCCGGGCATGCCGCAGGGGATCTTCGTAAAGTCGTCTTTTCCCGCCGCCTTCTGGCCGGTGGTGAAGCTGCAGTGATCGGTTGAAATCGTCTGAATATGGTCTTTTCTGATGGCGTTCCACAGCCTTGTGCTGTCTGTCTCCTTCTTGATAGTAGGAGCGATCACGTACTTGCTTCCCTCAAAATCCGGTAAGCTGTATACGCTTTCATTCAGAACGAGGTACTGCGGACACGTCTCCAGAATCACCTCCTGGCCCCGTTCCCTTGCATACTTCACTTCCTGATAACCGGCTCCCGAGCTTAAGTGCACGATGATAACCGGCGTATGTACCAGATCCGCGATCTTGAGCAGACGGCTGATCGCCTCCGCCTCCACCACGGCCGGTCTCGTCTTCGGATGTGCGTCGGTGGTGAGGTGGCCTTTCGCCTTCTCTTCCTCTGTCAAAGCTTCGATGATTCCCTTGTTTTCGCAGTGAACGCCGGCGATTCCGCCGACCTCCTTCAGCCGCTTTAAAACCTGGTAGATGGATTTGTCATCCAGCACCATGTCGTCATAGGTCATATAGATCTTAAAGGAAGTCACTCCCTCGTCCACGATCTGCTGGAGCTCCTCGCTGATCCCGGCATTCCAGTCGGATATGGCCAGATGGAAGCCGTAGTCACAGGAGGCGTTGCCGTCGGCCTTTTCATGCCAGTGCTCCAGAGCCTTATGTAAGCTTTCTCCCTTGTACTGCGTTGCGAAGTCAATAATCATGGTTGTGCCGCCGGATAAGGCCGCCTTCGTTCCAGTCTCAAAATTATCCGCAGTGACCGTTCCCGATACATGCAGATCGAAATGGGTATGAGCATCGATAAATCCGGGAAACAAAAGCTTCCCCGACACATCGACCACTTCCGCTTCCTCGTCCGTAATCTCCGGAGCCACGGCTCCGATCTTCCCATCCTCTACCAGAACGTCAGCTTTTTTACAGCCTTCCCCCGATACCACGGTACCGCCTTTTAATACTTTTTTCATGGGACAATTCCTTCCTTTCTGCTGTCTGTTACAGGAAAGAAGCGTATCGGGCTTCCTCCCGCTTAATCCGCTCCCTGCCGGCTTTTCCCACCGCGTGTTCGATATTCAGCCTAACGATGCAGACATCATTCCAGCTGCTGCGGATCGCAGCCTCGCCCTCCTCCCCGAACTCCGGGGAAAATCGTTCCGCCAGAAGCTTTAATGCCTCCCGCTTCTCTTTCTCATCCGCCACAATCACGGCTCTGCCAAACGCGATCACGCTGGTATAAGCGGTCGAAAATGCTTCCGGTATCACCTCATCTTCTCCCACAACACAGAAGGAAACCTTATCGGAGCGCCGAAAGCCCTCCATCTTATGGCCTTCCTTTGCACAGTGGAAATAGATTGCGTCGTCTCCGTACACATAATTCATCGGAACACCATACGGATAACCGTCGTCTCCCTGGACAGACAGCACTCCATGGGTTCCGTTCTTCAAAATACTCCTGGCTTCCGTTTCCGATAACTGCTGATTCTTTCTTCTCAATTCTCTGAACATGACGGCCTCCATTCTCCGCTCGCATGCATAAGCACAACATTGCATAAGTTTCTGTGAATGTTCACTGAAATAACTTATTTTCAGTATACCTTATTTTTCTTTTGCATACAACCGTTTCAGGCGGAGAAACGTATTTTTACTTTAAGGGCGCAGGACCATACTGCTCGGCCCTCTGCGCCCTTATCAAGGTTTTTCTTTTTACTTTTTACTCTTTCTGTATGCTGTGTCTTCCAGAGGCAGTGACGTACGGAATTTTCCGTCGAGTTTGTAGTAGGCGCCCTGAACTGCCGGTGCCGTTGGGATGGAGGTGATTTCTCCGATTCCCACTGCTCCGTATGCCAGCGGATCCTTGTTTTCTTCTACAATGATGCTCTCAACCGGCGGAGTCTTATCCGCGCGGAATAAGCCGAGCGTACCGAACTTTGCCAGAGGTTTTCCGTGATCCAATGGGAAATCCTCTGTCAGGGCGTATCCCAGGGACATCACTACACCACCCTCGATCTGCCCTTCTACGGACAGCGGGTTAATGGCTTTTCCGACGTCATGGGCCGCAACCACTTTTTCAATGGTGCCGTCTTCATTCAGGCACACCACCTGGGTCGCGTAGCCGTAGGCCACGTGGGATACCGGATTCTTCTTGCCGCATCCCATGGGATCAGTAGCGGCTAAGTATTCGCCGTAATACTCTTTTCCATTCAAATCCTCCAGGGTCTTTCCGCCCTTTAAATCTTCCAGAATATCCATACAGGCTCTTCTGGCCGCCTCGCCTGTCACCAGGGTCTGGCGGGAACCGGAGGTCGTACCGGAATCGGGTGCCAGGTTCGTCTCAGCTGCCACATAGACCACACGGTCTCCCGTGACGCCCAGCGCCTCACAGACCACCTGCTCCAGCACGGTTCCCAGTCCCTGACCGATACACGATGCACCGGAGCGGACATGAACCTTTCCGTCCTCGATGGTCATACGGCAGCGGCCCCAGTCCGGGATACCGACGCCGACGCCGGCATTCTTCATGGCACAGCCGATTCCCACATACGGGTGGCTGTCGTAGATTTCTTTCACCGCCTCCAGCGTCTCTGCAAGGGCTGTGCCCGGAGAGGCGATCTGGCCGTTGGGAAGCTCCTGACCCGGCCGTATGGCGTTGCGGTAGCGGATTTCCCACGGGGTAATCCCCACCATCTCTGCCAGGAGGTTTAAGTTGCACTCCGTAGCAAAGCAGCTCTGGGTTACGCCGAAGCCGCGGAACGCACCTGCAGGCGGATTATTCGTATAGACGGCGGTGCCGTCGATGTCGATGTTCTGATAGTTATAGGGGCCTGCCGCATGGGTACAGAGCCTCTGAAGCACCGGTCCTCCCAGGGAAGCGTAAGCGCCGGTATCCGTGATCACCTTTGCCGCCATGCCGGTTAAATATCCGTTCTCATCACAGGCTGTGGTAAATTCCATCCACGCCGGATGGCGTTTCGGATGAATCATAATGCTTTCTTTTCTCGTCAGCCTCACCTTGACCGGCTTTCCCGTATGGTAAGCGAGAAGGGCCGCATGATGCTGTACCGCCATATCTTCTTTGCCGCCGAAGCCGCCGCCCACCAGTTTGTTAATGACATGGACCCTGGAAAGCTCCCAGCCCAGCATTCCGGCGCATTCGCGCTGCGTATCATACGTTCCCTGGTCGGACGAATAGATCAGAGCCTCTTTCTTCTCCCTGTCTACGATAGCGACGGAGCATTCCGGCTCCAGGAACGCATGCTCTGTAAATGGAGTGCGGTATTCCTTTGTCACCACATATTTGGAGTTCTCGATGGCCTTCTTCGCGTCGCCCCGCACCAGGTGCTCGTGAGCCAGCACGTTGCCTGTCTCATGAACCAGCGGCGCATCCGGTTTTAAAGCTTCCTGCGGGCTGAATACCCCCGGTAGCTCCTCATATTCGATTTTCACCAGCTTTTTGGCTTCTTCCAGAATCTCCGGCGTATCGGCCGCCACCAGGCAGACCGCATCTCCCACGTAACGGGTGATCTCACCCACCGGAATCATGGTATCCCAGTCCTTCTTTAAATGACCTACTTTATTGCCTCCCGGAACGTCATCGGCGGTTAGGACCGCACGGACTCCCGGCAGCGCAAGCGCTTCGGATTTATCGATGGACAGGACCCTTGCCCTCGGATACGGTGTGCGGATGGCACTTCCGTAAATCATACCCTCCACTTCCATATCATCCACGTACTCCCCGTAACCGAGCACCTTTTCCGGCACATCCACACGATGCGCGCGCTGTCCGATATGATCTACCACCGGGGCTTTTAAATCCTTCGCGTCCTCACGGAACAGCTTTGCCGCCAGCAGAATCGCATCGATGATTTTCTTATATCCTGTACAGCGGCAGATATTGCCGCGGATTGCGAAGGCCGCCTCATCGCGGGTCGGATCCGGATTCTGGTCGATCAGTCCCTTTGCGCTCATAACCATGCCGGGGATGCAGAAGCCGCACTGCACGGCTCCCGCTTCTCCAAAGGCATAGACAAATACTTCTTTTTCTCTGTCACTGAGTCCTTCTACTGTTACGATGGATTTTCCTTCCATCTTTGAAACCTTCTGGACACAGGCCTTGGTGGCCTTTCCATCAATCAGAACCGTACACGTTCCGCAGGCGCCTTCGCTGCAGCCATCCTTGACAGATTTGAGTCCCAGGTCATTTCTCAGCACATCGATCAGCTTCCGGTCCTCTTCCACGGTAACGCTCGTTCCATTCACCAGTAAGGTATACATAAGTTCACCTGCTTTCCCTATGCTAATAGGTAATCATAATCTTTGCAGACAGTTTCCATTACTTTGCGCAAGCCTTCCGGAATTACGCTGTCGCTGTCCGCGGCATTCCAAGTATACATGTTTCCAAGATAACGCACCTTACAGGAAACCGCAGCCTGATCGAGGACAACAAAGCCCTGATTCTTACTGTTTTCCATGTCCGCTTCATTGGCAAACAGGGTAAATTTATCTAAGTACGGAGCGCTGTCGTATGGACAGAAGCTCTTACAGTTACCGCACTCATTACACATATAATCCACATGGATAATCTGGTGTTTCGCCATTCCAGGTACATGGATCGCGATATTGGCACGGTTCGGACATACCTCTGCACAGTTCTCGCAGATATTGGAGCAGCCGAGACAGCGTGTGCTGTCTTCCTTATATTCCTTCGTTTCAGCCAGCACTCCGCGTCTGTCGTAGAGTTTTCCAAGATCCTCCACCGTATCATCAAAGTCTCTTGCCGCCTTTGCACCGAGGATTGCCTCCGCCGCCATTCTGGCGTCACGCATAGCTTCTACAACTGTCTTTGGTCCGTATAAACCGTCACCGATTGCATAAACGCCGGATACGCTGGTCTCCAGTGTCTCCTCGTTTACCATGGCTCTTCCTCTGTCGTTCACATTGATTCCGTTGGCCTTTAAGAAATCGGTCGGAACCTGCTCGCCGACAGCTGCAATCACGGTATCCGCCGGGATTTCCACCGTCTCACCTGTCTCGGACACGCCTCTTCTGCCGGAAGCATCGTAATCAGACAGCTTCATCACACTGCAGATCAGCTTTCCATTTTCCAGCTTCACAGGAGATAAGAGTTCTTTGAACTCCACGCCATCTTCCACCGCCATTACGAGTTCTTCCTCGTCGGCCGGCATGAAGCGTTTCGTTCTTCTGTATACCAGATAGGAGTGTTCCACCCCTTTTGTTTTCTTTACGGCTCTGGCCGTATCCATCGCGGTATTTCCGCCGCCGATGACAACGACATTTTTGCCGATATTTACATTTCCGTCAGTGGCCTTAAACTGTGCCAGGAAATCGAGTGCGTTCATAGCCTCTCCTGCTTCCAGTTTTAAAACTCCCGGCGTTGAAGCGCCAGTCGCCAGAATGATGTAGTCATATCCGGCCTTCTTTAAGTCTTCCAGACTCTCCACTCTCGTGTTCAGCTTCACCTCTGCGCCGTAAGCCGTAGCCAGAGCCACATCCTTTGCAATCGCTTCATCAGAAATACGGAATCCCGGAATTACGTGCTTTACTACGCCGCCAAGGCTGTCGCCCGCCTCATAGATCGTCGCCGGACAGCCGTTCTTTGTCAGGAAATACGCAGCCGCCAGACCAGCCGGGCCGCCGCCTACAACAGCAGTCTTCTTTCCTTTTAACTCCCCAGCCTTGATTTCCTTCATCAGAGCGTCGTAGCCGCCTTCCGCACACACCAGCTTGACGCCGCGGATGTTGACCGGATCCTCATAGAAGTTACGGTTACATTTGCTCATACAGTTATGTGCACAGATGGTACCCGTAATAAATGGAAGCGGGTTCTTCTCTGCGATCACCTTCATGGCTTCCTCATACCTGCCTGCTCCGGAAAGCTGTAAATACGTGGTCACATCCTGGTGGATCGGACATCCTTCCTTACACGGCGCCACATAGCAGTCGATAAGCGGAACCGGTTTGTTCATCTTTCTGGATGGAAGCGGCTTTACCGCCTTTACATGGTGTTCGTCCGTAATCGCAGCTTCCGCCAGCTTCGCGGTCTTCTCTGCATTTACTCCGGCAAACGCCACGCTTCCACATTCCAGTTCACTGGCCATCTGATCCAGTCTCTGATATCCGCCCGGCTTTAACAGGGTTGTCGCCACCGTTACCGGCCAGATTCCCGCATCTACAATGCTCTTGATATTATGGTAATCTGCACCGCCCGAGTAAGAGATTCTTAACTGTCCGTCAAACTCCTTCGCCAGCTTCGCAGCCAGTGAAATAGACAGCGGATACAACGATTTTCCTGACATGTACATCTCTTCGCTTGGAAGTTCATTCTGCTTCACATCAACCGGGAACGTATTGGTGATCTTCACGCCAAACTCCAGATTCTTATCTCCGGCCAGCTTTTTAAGCCTCTGAAGCATCGGAATCGCGTCATTATACTGTAAATCATCGAGGAAATGGAAATCGCCGAAAGCGACGTAATCGTATCCCATCTCATCCATGGTCTTTCTTGCAAATTCATATCCCAGAAGTGTCGGATTGCACTTGATAAAGGTATGAAGTCCCTTCACCTCGATCAAATACGTAGCGATCCGCTCGATCTCCTGAGGCGGGCAGCCATGCAGCGTGGAGAGTGTAACGGAATTACAGATATTAGAAGAAATCCCTTCAATATCCTCCTTCGTCACATGCTTAAACATGGAAACGTTCTCCAGCAGATACTCCCTGCAGTTCTTATAGGTCTCCGTATCCTTTGCGTCCTTCATGGACTCGATAAACAAATCAATCTTCGGAGACTTGATTCCCTCCAGATCGTATCCCACGCTCATATTGAACTGGAATCCGTCCATGGCGCCGAGTCCATACTCTTTCGCCATAACGCTCAGTAAAAACCATGCCTTTATGTACTCTTCCTGTGCCTGCGGAACGTAAAGCTCCGTTGACCACTCACAGTTATAGCACTCATCATCAGCCTTGATACAGGGCTTACTCACCGGAAGATCCTCGCCGTCGATGATCTGAACCGTCTTAAGCTCAAAGAACCGGCTTCCCGCATAGTAAGCCGCTGCAATATTCTGGGTCAGCTGGGTATGAGGGCCCGCCGCCGGACCAACCGGAGTCTCCAGAGTCCTTCCAAAGATTTTCCTATCATTCTCCGCCTTCGCCTGATAAGGTCTGTAAACCCCAAACACAGTCCCCTTATCGTCATGTTCCTTCATTACCCACTCCACTAACTGCGGAAATGGCATTGGTGTCATTCTGTCTCCCATCATTAACCTCCTGATTTGCGGGTATTTATCTTTTTAAATGTATTGGTTGCCGGGTCCGCGGGCTTTGGAGGGAAGACGAAATTTTATATAAATCTAAAGCATGATTTAATAAAATTTGTTTCCCTCCAAAACCCGCTGCTTCCCTGGATGCCGCTGAAAAAAGAAAACACCTCGCTGTGAATTTTCTAATATTTTCTTTCTGCTTTATTGGTATTGTGATTGCTGCTTATTTTTCTTTGCTGCTTTTTATCTTTGCTGCTTATTTGTATTTTTTTTCTGTTGCTTTATTACCATATTTCATTACTTCAAAACTCTGTATCATAAAAACTCTTTCACATTACAATTGCTGCCTTCATTTTACATCAAACAAAAGACTTTCTCTCTGGAATCTTCTACCTGCATTTTCTGCATTTATTCCGCCAATCCCATCGGCCAGCCCCTCTATTCCACCAGCAACTTTTGCGAGGAGAGTCTCCAGCCTGCCCGTACACAGTCCTTTCTGCGGGAACAAATTTTATTAAATCATGCTTTAGATTTATATAAAATTTCGTCTCCCGCAGAAAGGACGTAACCGTCAGCCACCCTCACTCCCTCATCAAAATTTCCCTCTATCTACTATTGATTCGGTCAGCCAGTTCCTTCGCCGCCTGCCTGCAGTCAGCCATAACTTTCTCTTCATCAATATTCGTAAGAATTCTGTCTTTCATCAGGACTTTTCCGTTTCCGACTGTCGTTGTCACACTTCTGCCGGTCATGCCGAAAAGAATATGGCTGTTTACGTTGCCTGCGTTCATCGGGGTCAGCGGGATATAATCGGTAACGATGACATCGGCGGCTGCGCCTTCTTTTAATACGCCGAGAGGCTTCTTAAAGTAACGGTTGGCAATTTTTGCATTTCCTTCGAACAGCATCTGCGGAACCTCGCCCCAGGCGGCGTTTGGATCGCAGAGATGGTGTTTGTGAAGTACGTTGGCAACCTTGTAGGATTCCGTCATGTCGTGTGTGTATCCGTCAGTGCCGAGACCGGTTAGGATTCCTCTGTGAACGATCTCCATAGTTGGAGGACATCCGCAGGCGTTGCCCATGTTGGATTCCGGATTATGTACGACCATGGTATCTGTTTCCTTTATTAATTCCATCTCGTGAGGATTTACGTAAATACAGTGGCCAAGCAGTGTCTTCGGGCCAAGGATATTGCAGTCCATTAGACGGTCTACGATGCGCTTGCCGTATTTCTTTAAGCAGTCATGAAGGTCTTCGATGCCCTCCGCCACATGAATGTGGTAGCCAACCTCCGCCGGCTTGTTGGCCGCTGCCAGTGCCATGGTCTCATCGGAAATAGTGAACTGCGCATGCATGCCCATCATTCCGGCGATCATATCACTGTCGTCCGCCAGCGCGTGTTTGATAAAGGCCGCGTTCTCCATTACCGCTTCCCTGGCCTTATCCATGCCGTCACGGTCAGAAATCTCATAACATAAGCAGGAGCGAACGCCGGTCTCTTTTGCCGCTTCTTCTATTTTAAACAGGGAATCGCGTATGTGGCCGAAGCTCGCATGGTGATCGAAGGTGGTGGTAATACCATTCTTAATGGAATCGATATAGGTTGCCATGGCGGAAAGCCTTGTCTCCTCCAGTGTTAAGTTGCGGTCGATCGTCCACCACATTCCGTCCAGGATCTCCAGGAAACCGTGGGGATCGTAGCCATTGATGCTTAAGCCTCTTGCAAATGCGCTGTAGATATGCTCATGCGCGTTGATAAACGCCGGCATGATGACGCCGCCTTTGGCGTCGATATATTCTGCATCGGGATATGCCTCTTTTATCTCTTTTGTCGTTCCTACTTTCATAATAGTGGATCCATCCATCGCCACTGCTCCATCTTCCAAAAACGGAGCCTCCGGGTTTCTTGTGATCATTCTTCCATTACCGATAATCAGCATGTCTCCATCTCCTTTTCTCTCTTTTTCTTAATATTTCGTCAAAATCTTAAAAATTTTGAGTATACAGTGTGCACATGGGACCTTCCCCGCCTCCCGTGCATTGTTCTTGCATATTGTCCTTGAGAACTTTTTCCTTCTCATCATTTTTATGCAGTTTGTACCATAAATATCTTTATAGGTACAGTGTATCATCTAAAAGTAAGAAATGCAAGATTAAAATACAAAAAAAATTAGTTTGCCTAAAAAATTTTTAGAAAAGGTATTGATTTTTCATTTTTTTATGTTATGATGGGAGTATAAGAAATCAAGTAAGGGGGGTTACAAGATGGATTCAAAGCTCGAACAACTGACACAGATTGCACACGGTGTGGCATCCCATTTTGGAAACGCCTGTGAGGTGGTCATCCACGACTTAAAAAAGCAGGATATAGAGAGCTCCATCGTCTATATCGAAAACGGTCACGTAAGCAACCGAAAACTGGGAGACGGACCTTCGGAAATCGTTCTTGAAACGCTGAACCGGAATCCTGAATGCTTAAAAGACCGGCTGTCTTATTTAACGAAGACAGATGACGGAAGGATTTTAAAATCCAGTACCATGTATATAAGAGGAAAGGACGGTACCATCGATTATATCTTTTCCTTAAATTATGACATCACAGGATTGCTCACTGTTGACAACTCGATCCGCTCTCTCATCTCCACCGCGGAGATGTCCGGAGAAGACCGGCAGCCAAGAAAGATCACGCACAACGTCAACGACCTTTTAGATACGCTCATCGAACAGTCCGTACAGCTGGTCGGCAAACCGGTGGCGCTGATGAGCAAGGATGACAAGATCACAGCGATTCAGTATTTAAACGACGCCGGGGCATTCCTGATCACAAAATCCGGCGACAAGGTTTCCAACTTTTTCGGAATATCCAAGTTCACGCTTTACAGCTACATGGATGCCGGAAAAGAGAATAAATAAGTTTTCAATAAAATTTCCATTTTAAATTCATTATTAAAATAAGAAGGAGAATCAAACATCATGAATCCAATCGAATGGGTGGTTAACACCATGCCGAAGACAGACGACAAGAATTTATCTGTCATGGCGCTGGACGAAATCGGAAAGGCAAGGAAATTCCATGAGAGCTTCCCGCAGTACAGCAAGACACCACTTGCAAAGCTCGACCATATGGCTGAATACTTAGGACTCGGCCAGGTTTATGTGAAGGACGAATCCTACCGCTTCGGTTTAAACGCTTTCAAGGTTTTGGGCGGTTCCTTCGCGATTGCGAAGTACATAGCACAGCAGACAGGCAAAGACGTCTCCGATCTTCCATATAGTGTTCTGACTTCCGAAGCACTCCGCGAGGAATTCGGCCAGGCTACCTTCTTTACAGCCACAGACGGAAACCATGGACGAGGCGTTGCATGGGCGGCCAACCGGTTAGGACAGAAGGCAGTTGTCTTCATGCCGAAGGGCTCCACCATCACCCGTTTCAATAACATCAAGGCAGAAGGCGCTGACGTTACCATCGAGGAAGTCAACTACGACGAATGTGTCCGCATGGCAGCCGATGCCGCTTCTAAAACAGAGCACGGCGTTGTCGTACAGGATACCGCATGGGACGGCTACGAAGAGATTCCGGCATGGATCATGCAGGGATACGGAACCATGGCGATGGAAGCCGGCGAGCAGTTAGAGGAATACGGATGTGACAGACCGACTCACGTATTCGTTCAGGCAGGCGTTGGTTCTCTTGCAGGAGCTGTACAGGGCTACTTCGCAAACCGTTATCCGGAAAACCCGCCTAAGGTTGTCGTTGTGGAAGCTGATGTTGCAGCCTGTCTCTACAAGGGTGCGAAAGCCGGCGACGGACGTCTTCAGATCGTGGACGGCGATATGCAGACCATCATGGCCGGTTTAGCCTGCGGCGAGCCGAACACCATATCCTGGGATATCTTAAAGAACCACGTTGACACCTTCGTCTCCGCTCCTGACTGGGCAGCAGCAAAAGGCATGAGAATGCTGGCAGCTCCGATTAAGGGAGACGTATCAGTCACGTCCGGTGAGTCCGGTGCAGCTCCATTCGGTATTCTGGCCTGCATCATGACCATGGATGAGTACAAGGATTTAAGAGAGCATTTAGGACTGAATCAGGATTCAAAAGTTCTCCTCTTCTCTACGGAGGGCGACACCGACCCGGAACGCTACAAAGCGATCGTTTGGGAAGGAAAAGAACGTTAGGCAATCGAACACCATAAAAAATGAATAAAACGGAGGGTATTAAAATCATGGATTACGCAAAAATCAAAGAGGCAGCAAAAAATTACGAAGCTGATATGACCAGATTTTTAAGAGACATCGTAAAATTCCCAGGCGAGAGCTGTGATGAGAAAGCTCATATCGACCGCATCGCAGAAGAGATGAGAAAGCTTGAATTTGACAAGGTTGTTATCGATGATATGGGCAACGTTCTTGGTTACATGGGAACCGGCGCAACCTTAATCGGTTTCGATGCTCATATCGATACCGTTGGTATCGGCAACAAGAACAACTGGAACTTCGATCCATACGAAGGCTACGAGAATGACACCGAAATCGGCGGCCGCGGCGTTTCCGATCAGTGCGGCGGTATCGTATCAGCCGTTTACGGAGCCAGAATCATGAAGGATTTAGGACTTTTAAGCGACAAATACACCGTACTCGTAACCGGTACTGTTCAGGAAGAAGACTGTGACGGTCTCTGCTGGCAGTACATCATCAACGAAGACAAGGTTCGTCCGGAATTCGTTGTATCCACAGAGCCTACTGACGGCGGAATCTACCGCGGCCAGAGAGGACGTATGGAAATCCGTGTAGACGTAAAGGGTGTTTCCTGCCACGGCTCCGCTCCGGAGCGCGGTGACAACGCGATCTACAAGATGGCCGATATCCTTCAGGATGTACGCGCCTTAAATGAAAACGACGCAGCCGATGACAAAGAAGTAAAAGGTCTCGTTAAGATGTTAGACGAGAGCTACAACGCAGAGTGGAAAGAAGCAAACTTCTTAGGCCGCGGCACTGTCACTGTTTCCGAAATCTTCTTCACATCACCGAGCCGCTGTGCGGTTGCTGACTCCTGTGCGGTATCCTTAGACCGTCGTATGACAGCCGGTGAGACCTGGGAAAGCTGCTTAGAAGAAATCCGCAACTTACCGAGCGTAAAGAAGTACGGCGGAGACGTAACCGTATCCATGTATGAATATTCCCGTCCTTCCTATAAAGGACTTACTTATCCGATCGAGTGCTACTTCCCGACCTGGGTTATTCCGGAGGATCACAAAGTAACCGCATCTCTGGAAGAAGCTTACAAGAACTTATACGGCGATGTCCGTATCGGCGCAGAAGAAACACTTGCCATGAGAACTGCCCGTCCATTGACAGACAAATGGACATTCTCTACCAACGGCGTTTCCATCATGGGACGCAACGGAATTCCGTGTATCGGCTTCGGACCTGGCGCAGAGGCTCAGGCTCACGCTCCGAACGAGAAGACATGGAAGCAGGATTTAGTAACATGTGCAGCAGTTTACGCAGCACTTCCTTCTATCTACTGCGAGAAATAATACTTAGCCAATCAGTTGCCATTTTGTAACCATATATGCCGGCTGCAGATTCAATCGAATCCGGTTTCCGGAATCGTGCGCCGAAGCGCGGCTGCTACCGCAGCCATATTACCTTAGCGCGCAGTGCGCATCCACCCGGAGGGTTTTCTTCGACAGGATGTACTTTCCTGTTGAAGAAAATGCAGCCACCCCTAAAAACAATCACTCTTGCCGTCGGCCCTCATTCCTTCCCCAAATCTATGACAGGCTGGACAGCATGCAGGATAGATACCAAATAACATTACATTTATTTCAGGAGGCTTTATACCAATATGAAAACCTTACAGGATTACATCGACAAATTAAACGCTTTAAATTTCAAGGAAATGTACAACAATGATTTCTTCTTAACATGGGAAAAGACAGACGAAGAACTGGAAGCTGTCTGGACCGTAGCTGATGCTCTCCGTTTCATGAGAGAAAACAACATTTCCACAAAGGTATTCGAGAGCGGCCTTGGAATCTCCTTATTCCGTGACAACTCCACACGTACCCGTTTCTCCTTCGCTTCCGCATGTAACTTACTCGGCCTGGAAGTTCAGGACTTAGACGAGGGCAAGTCTCAGGTTGCTCACGGCGAGACCGTTCGTGAAACAGCCAACATGATCTCCTTCATGGCTGATGTGATCGGTATCCGTGATGACATGTACATCGGCAAGGGCAACGCTTATATGCATGAAGTTGTTGACTCTGTAACACAGGGCCACAAGGACGGAATCTTAGAGCAGAAGCCAACCTTAGTAAACTTACAGTGCGATATCGACCATCCGACACAGTGTATGGCTGATATGTTACATATTATCCATGAGTTCGGCGGCCTTGAGAACTTAAAGGGCAAAAAGCTGGCTATGACATGGGCTTACTCTCCTTCCTACGGAAAGCCATTATCCGTTCCTCAGGGTGTAATCGGTCTGATGACACGTATGGGCATGGAAGTTGTTCTGGCTCATCCGGAAGGCTACGAAGTAATGCCTGAGGTTGAGGAAGTTGCCAGAAATAATGCTGAGAAGTCCGGCGGTTCCTTCCGTGTATCTCACGACATGGCTGACGCATTTAAAGACGCTGACATCGTTTACCCGAAGAGCTGGGCTCCATTCGCAGCAATGGAAAAGAGAACCAACTTATACGGCGAAGGCGATACAGAGGGTATCAAGGCTCTGGAGAAAGAATTACTGGCTCAGAACGCAGACCACAAAGACTGGTGCTGTACAGAAGAGCTTATGAAGACCACAAAGGATGGCAAGGCCCTGTACTTACACTGCTTACCGGCTGATATCAACGACGTAAGCTGTGTAGATGGTGAAGTAGAAGCTTCCGTATTCGATCGTTACCGCGATCCGTTATACAAAGAAGCAAGCTTCAAGCCATACGTAATCGCCGCTATGATCTTCCTTGCCAAGTTTGAGAATCCACAGGAAATCTTAAAGAAGCTGGAAGAAAGAAACACGCCACGCGTATTCAAATAAGAAGAATATGAATCCGGGCGCACCCGCTGCCAGCGAGTAGCAGGTGCGTCCTTTTTTGGATTTTTTATAAAACCGGTGGAGGGTTTATTCAATGGATAAGAAGAAAAGAATTGTCATTGCCCTGGGCGGCAACGCCTTAGGCAACACACTGCCAGAACAGATGACGGCAGTTAAAATCACCGCAAAAGCGATCGTAGACCTGATCGAGGAAGGCTGCGAGGTCGTCGTTGCACACGGCAACGGACCTCAGGTCGGCATGATCAACAACGCTATGAGCGCACTGAGCCGTGAAGATCCGTCTCAGCCTAATACTCCTCTCTCCGTCTGTGTTGCCATGAGCCAGGCTTACATCGGCTATGACCTGCAGAACGCACTGAGAGAAGAGCTGTTAAACAGAAACATCACGGATATTCCGGTCACTACCATGATCACACAGATCCGTGTAGATGCGGAAGATCCTGCATTTAACGCACCTTCCAAACCGATCGGCCATTTCATGACAGAGGAACAGGCTAAGATCGCAGAAGAAAAGTATGGATATATCATGAAGGAAGACGCAGGCCGCGGCTACCGCCGTGTCGTTGCATCTCCAAAGCCTGCCGAAATCATTGAGATCGGTGCGATCCGCTCCCTCGTGGACTCCGGACAGCTGGTCATCGCCTGCGGCGGAGGCGGTATCCCGGTTACTTTAATCGGAAACCATTTAAAAGGCGCAAGCGCCGTAATTGACAAAGACTTTGCAAGTGAACTGCTGGCGGAAGAACTGAACGCTGATTTCTTAATCATCTTAACCGCAGTAGAAAAGGTCGCTATCAACTTCGGAAAACCGGAAGAGAAATGGTTGGACGATATCACAACAGACGATGCCAGAAAGTATATGGACGAAGGCCATTTTGCGCCAGGCTCCATGCTTCCGAAAGTGCAGGCTGCTGTGAAATTCGCAGATTCCAAAGATGGGCGCAACGCACTCATCACTCTGCTTGAAAAAGCAAAAGAGGGAATCCTGGGGAAAACCGGTACTCGCATTCATCAGTAATTTTCTGCCGGGAAACCGCAATCCGATTTCCCGGAGTACTTCCAATAACCTAAGGAGGAACTCTCTCTATGAAACAGTCAAGTAAAGAATACGCTTCTATATTTCAGATGGACGGCATCCCAAAATTCTCCCAGGCTCTGCCGTTAGCACTTCAGCACGTGGTAGCCATGATCGTTGGCTGCGTTACGCCAGCCATCATCGTATCCAACGTTGCAAACCTTTCCACCGCAGACCGGGTTATCTTAATCCAGGCTGCTCTTGTCGTATCCGCACTTTCCACATTACTGCAGCTTTTCCCCATCGGTAAAAAGAATGGTTTCCGCCTCGGAGCCGCTCTGCCGGTAATCATGGGCATCAGCTTTGCTTACGTGCCCAGCATGCAGTCGATCGCAGCGGACTACGGCGTTCCTGCTATTTTAGGCGCTCAGATCGTCGGCGGCGTTGTCGCCTTCATTGTGGGTGCTTTTGTCATGCAGATCCGTAAGTTTTTTCCGCCGCTTATTACGGGTACCGTGGTCTTCACCATCGGCTTATCCTTATATCCGACGGCAATTAATTACATGGCCGGAGGTACCTCCAGCCCCACATACGGTTCCTGGCAGAACTGGACGATTGCATTTATTACACTCGTCGTAGTTACTGTACTGAACCATTTCGGCAAAGGAATCTTTAAGCTCGCCTCGATCCTGATCGGCATCATCGTCGGCTATGTTGTCTCACTCTTCTTTGGCATGGTCGATTTCGCCAGCATCGGTTCCGCGGCAGCCTTCCAGGTTCCCCAGCCTCTTCATTTTGGAATCATGTTTGAACCGTCTTCCTGTATTGCCATTGCAATCCTGTTCGCCATCAACTCCATACAGGCGATCGGCGACTTTACGGCAACTACCAGCGGTTCTATCGACCGCGAACCAACCGATAAGGAACTTCAGGGCGGTATCATGGGCTACGGTGTCACTAATATTCTCGGCGCCCTGCTCGGAGGCCTCCCCACCGCAACCTACAGCCAGAACGTCGGTATCGTTACGACGACAAAGGTTGTCAACCGCTGTGTCCTGGGTCTTACCGCTGTCATTCTCCTTGCAGCCGGTTTAATCCCGAAGTTCTCCGCACTGCTCACCACCATTCCCCAATGTGTTCTGGGCGGTGCGACCGTATCAGTCTTTGCTTCTATCGCCATGACCGGTATGAAGCTCGTTATGTCGGAAGAGATGACTTACCGCAACTCTTCTATCGTAGGACTTGCCGCAGCGCTCGGCATGGGTATCTCCCAGGCCACCGCAGCACTTTCCACATTCCCCAGCTGGGTAGTCACCATCTTCGGCCGTTCACCGGTCGTAGTCGCTACCATCGTGGCGGTTCTGCTGAATATTATCCTTCCGAGAGAAGGTAAAAAAGTGAAATAAGATCCATCCTTTCACAGGAAAAGCGCCCAATGACTATTGACTGGTCATTGGGCGCTTTTTTATGCAGCCGGGCGATGTGTTTATGGCCTGGTACAGGTATTTCCTTCCACTCCGTTCCCATGTATTGACAGCGTGAGGCAAAGATTTTACAATAAACGTATCTTAAATACAGCAAAGAACTGGAGAACTATGGACAGAAAAAATCTTGTGAATCAAAGCATTGATTATATAATGGGGCATTTAGATGAGGATCTGTCGCTTGACCGCTTAGCCGCTCATGTTTACATATCAAAATTCCATTTCAGCCGGATATTTAAGGAAGAAACCGGCGAAAGCGTTTATGCGTTTATCAAACGCTGTAAGGTTGACCAGAGCGCCGTGGATCTGAAGCTGAATCCAACGAAAGCCATTACGGACATTGGTCTGGATTACGGATACAGCGCTTCCAACTACAGTACCGTATTTAAAGAGCGCCATCATACCTCCCCTACGGGGTACAAGCAGTCAATACCGGCTCATAGCATGCCTGTTCCCTTTACCCCGGAGCGGACTGCCCGCTTCAAAACTACGGAAGAATACGCAGCACGAATCGAAATTCAGGAGTTTCCTGACATATTTGTGATATATGAGCGTTTTATTGGAAGCTATGTGGACATTGAGACGCACTGGTATCAGTTTTTCGATCAATACAAAGCATTTTTGAGGGAAGAGACCGTTCTGATCGAACGCTTTTTCAATGACCCGGCGATTACAAATGCATCTCAGTGCATCTGCGATCTCTGCATGACAGCAGAGCCGGACTGCAGTCTGGATCACGTTATGCGGATCAGAGGCGGCAAATGGATTGTGTATCATTACGACGGAGAAATCAAGGACATCTTCGAGACGCTGCAGGGAATCTTCAATATCTGGCTGCCGCAGAGCGGTTATCACATGGCACGGCGTTACGGACTGAATCTGTATCGCCGCATTGACCGCGGCAATCACAGCGTTGTTATGGATTTATGCATCCCCATTTCATAACAAGCTCATAACAGCAAGAATTCAGAAGTCAACACCATGGCTTTCTTTCTATAATAAAAGTGTTCGAAACACTGTATGCAGAAAGGAGGTCATTTTTTTATGCGGTCCACCATCAGGTATGTGAGATGATCGGGAAGATGTTTTTCAGAAGCGGCTGCCAGAACAGAAAGTACCGCTCAAGGAACGAATCTTCATGAACGATACTTAACCAACAATACTTAGCTAACATTACCCAGCTAACATTACCCAGCTAACATTACTCAGCTAACATTACTCAGCTAACATTACTCAGCTAACATTACTCAGCTAACATTACTCAGCTAACATTACACACCCAGTCAGGATTATGGAGGAAAACAATGTTTGATATAAGAAAAATACAAGAGAAGGTCATTTACGAATCTGTCAAAGCGGAAAGCAACGCGGATCTGGCGAATGAAGTGGTTTATGGTAAGGAACAGGCAACAAATACAGAAAGCAATTCTGAGTGGGTAAAGTCTGCCATGCACCGCCTGGAAAGCAGATTCGAATCTGATACCATAAAGAAAATAAGAAGGAACTGTCAATGCGGTTATGGAATGGATGAGAAAGCTGCGCTCGTAAAGGAACTGAAGGCATCTGTATCAAGCATAGAAGAGTTTGCAAATTCAGAGAAAGCAAAAGCCGCCGGACTCTCCTGCAGAGACGGCGAACTCTTTCTGCAGTTCCATTTTTGTCCCTGCCCCATGCTGGCGGAAGTGGATAAGCTGGAGACGAATACCTGGTGTCAGTGTACGACAGGGTACAGCAAGGTCCTCTTTGAGCAGGCGTTTGCCTGTGAGGCTGACGTGGAACTGCTGAAAAGTATTAAGATGGGAGACGGTGAATGTCTGATGAAAATCACACTTCATGACCCTGTATGGGGATAAATATACGCGGTCGTTTAAAACAGGGGGGAGCCGGCAATACCGGGAGCCGGCCGAATCAGTCTGAAACTGCGGCCCGCCCCTGACCTGTACCGTTTCTCGCGTTCAGAGCGCACTCCCCCTCGCGGCAGTCGTCAAATGGACGCGCCAGCGTGTCCATTTGGCTCGCTGCTCGCGGGAATAAACAGGGAGGACATATCTACGCCTTCCAGCTCCAGCAGCTTCATCTTCGTGGCAATTCCGCCTGCATACCCGGTCAGGCTTCCATTTCCGCCCACAACCCGGTGGCACGGTATGATAATGGAAATGGGATTGTGTCCCACCGCTCCGCCCACCGCCTGCCCCGACATGGTGGGCCTGTTTAACATCACAGCCATCCGTTTTGCGATATCTCCGTAGGTGATCACGCTGCCATACGGAATTTCGCAGAGAATCTCCCATACCTTCTGCCGGAATTCGCTGCCCACAGGCGCCAGGGGCAGTTCCGAGGCCAACGGTTTCTCCCCTGAAAAATACCGGTTCAGCCACTGTTTCGCGGCGCTGAACACCGGCACATCATCATTTTCTGTCATGCTGCCTGCAATCGCGCCGCCATAATACTTCTGTCCCTCCAGCCACAGACCGGCCAGCTTCTCTCCGTCGGAGGCCAGGGTTATCACTCCCACAGGTGACGGACAGGTCGTCGAATAATACATAGGTAATCCCCCTTTGCTTTCATATAATCAACACCCGGTAATTTTGCGGAGATCGGCCGGGAAGACGATTCCCGCCTGGCGTCTCGCCTCATCCATCACACGCAGTTCCATCAGGGAACATTCGTTGTCTTCCCGAACTCCTTCCCCGGTCTCAATCATGCGGAGCCAGTCCTTTACTTCTCCCTCCAGGCTGTGCTCCGGAGGAAGATCAATAACCGTTTCCGCATTGCCTTTTCTGTCATGGAAAACCACGCTGCAGATATTCGTAATATTGTCGATCACCAGAGTCCCGTCTTCTCCCTGAATCTGACTTGGAAGGCGGTTATTGGTGATTTTGGAATAGAGAAGTTCCGCCTGCATGCCATCGTAGGAGGCCAGGATGGTACCCGCTCCTTCCACACCGTTGGAGAGAAGCAGGGAATCTGCGATAATCTTCTTCGGCATACCAAACAGCCGTACCAGCGGATGGACGCAGTAGACTCCGATGTCCATCAGAGCGCCGTTGGAAAACTCCGGGTTGAATGCATTTTCAATGATTCCTTCCTTAAACTTATCGTATCGCGAGGAATATTTCGCATACTGGAAGCTGGCCCTCCGGATCGTCCCCACCATCGGAAGCACCTCTCTCAGCTGCAAAAATCCTTCCTCATGGACCGAACGCATGGCTTCCATAAGAACTGCGCGGTTCTCTCCCGCAATCCGGACCAGTTCCTTAAGCTCCGCCTCATTCGAGGTTATGGTCTTCTCGCAGAGCACATGTTTTCCATGGGACAGCATCAGCGCCGCCTGTTCGTAATGAAGGCTGTTAGGGCTGGCGATATAGACCGCATCTACATCCTCTGCTCCCGCAACCTCCATTAAATCCGTACACCACCGCCCCGCTCCGTGTTTCCTGCAAAACACCTCCGCCGTCTCCCTGTTTCTGGAATAAACCAGGCTGCAGGTGATCTCGTCACACGCCTGGACCGCCTTCATAAACCAGTCCGCCACAAAATTTGTTCCTATGGTTGCACATCGTATCATATGTCAATTCCTCCTGCCATTTGTATTCATCCATTATAGCGAAAGAAAGGGGCAATTGCAATGCGTACGGATTACAATAACCGCACGGCAAAGTCTTTCACGAATCTTTAGCCTATGGTACAATGGATTCACAGGATTATGGCCGGAGAGCTTCGTCCGGCTGTATGAAGTCTGAAAGAAAAAGGGAGGGATATCATGTGGCATAGCTCGGACATTTCTATGGAATCACTGCTGGACACCTGTGAATTCCCCGCTGTCTGTCCAGTCTGCGGGCACAGGGGCGGCCATATCTATCTGAGGGCCGACAGGCCCAGACGGGGCGGCCTGTGGATCTGGTGCAGCGCCTGCTGTTCCTTTGAGCACGCTTCTATAATCCCGCCTTCCTACTGGGCAAATGATGCCTTGATCGAAAGTTTCCAGCTTCACGCCATCCCCGATCTGCTGGAGGAACAGAAAGACGCCATTGACGCCTATATGACACAGAACTACAGAGGGTTGGACAGCGATTTATGCGCCTGCTGCATACGTAATGCGGACTTATCCAGTCTGGCATGCACGCAGTGCCACGGAAAAGACACGAAGGCATTTCTGGAAGGCCACAGTCTGGTACTGGAATGCCAAAGCTGCGGCTGCCGGGTCGTCGGAGCCAGCTTCTACAGCCCCTGTGAGCAGGACAGGAAGCCCTACTGCCTTTGGATCAGAGAAGACCGCATACCGGCGGCAGTGCTCGTAAAATTGGGCTCGATGCTGCATATAGGGGTTCTGGAGATGAAAAGACAGATAGAAAACCGTGAAAAGCTGAACAGGAGTCTGTCGCTAAAGGAAATTATGGAAGCCTCCCGTTTTCTGAAAGAGGAGGGAATTTCCCATGATATTTTACCCGCGATCCGATACTCCCGGTATTATGAATGTAGGGAAAAGTTACTTTCATTCAATTGATATGCTTTACTTTGAGGAGATTATTTATGACGAATAAGGAAATACTGGAAATAGCATTGGAACAATCCGCAGTCGACTGCAGCTGCAGCGCGGAAGATTTTTTGCAGGCAGAAAACCGGGTTGTACTGTCGAAACCGCACAGAAACGCGAGAAAATATCTTCCTCTGCCGCTGGAATGTGATCTGGTATCCTACGGCAATAACATTGTAGCTCAGGTGAGTGAACGGCTGGCCGGCATTGTTAGCGTCTACATAGAAAAATATCCGGTTGAGCATTGTTTTGAGACGCCTAATATAAACGCTTTAAACGACGCTCTGGCCGCTTACAATTTAAAGGTATGCTTTATGGCAGAATACTTTCTGCCTGATCTGACACAACTGAAGGAGCTGCCCTGTGAATTCGAGACAAGAGTCCTGCATAAAGGCGATTTTTCTGATCTGTATACGGAGGAATGGAGCAACGCCCTATCCAGCGAAAACAGAGGGCTCGATGTTCTTGGCGTGGGAGCCTACGATCACGGCAGGCTAATCGGACTCGCTGGCTGCTCTGCCGACTGTGAAGCCATGTATCAGATCGGGATCGACGTTCTTCCCGCTTACAGACGAAAAGGGATCGCGGCCGCATTGACCAGCAAACTGGCGCTGGAAATCATCGCTTTGGGGAAAGTTCCCTTTTATTGTGCCGCATGGTCCAACTTAAAGTCCGTCCGCAACGCAATAAAATGCGGTTTTCGGCCGGCCTGGGTAGAACTGACTGCCAGAAACAGCGAATTCGTGGACAACATAAACGGCCTGAAATAAACCATGGGGACCGTGTGCGCCGGAACACTCCGGCGGGCACAGTCCCCATGAGCCGTTACTGGCGCAGCAAAAAATCCCTGACGTGATCCTTCACAATCTGATAGGACTCGTCATCACCATATTTAATATTGATACACTGTTTTCCGGTTTTACAGGCAGGTACCATTCTGGCTATGTTGGTTACATATCCTTCCTCTGAAAAATGGATGGAAAAATGATTTTTGGCCGCGGAGACAGCGATATATCCGTCCTTCATTTTTTCTCCCGCCAGCCACATCGGCATTGAAAAGCATATTTTAGAATCGATCTGCGGATACTGTTTGCGCATGAATCCGATGAAATCGCTGACATACTTTTTTCCGTCCTCACTTAAGCTATCTGTGTATTCTGTTACCGAACTGGCGCTCATGGGCAGACCTCCGTTTTGGAATTTATTTTATGATTATGCGAAAGCCCGGCGCCTCCCCTGCAGTTTTCCTCCACAGGTTCAGCCTCCGGGCCAAAGCGTTCCTTCCTTAAAGCAGAATCATCCGGGCCTCATACGGCCTTAAAATCTCCTCATTCTCTGCATCCTGGTAATTGCACAGGAGCCGGGATTTGCCTTCCCACATCTCCTTTAAAGGGCACTCGATTTCACTGCCGAAGAAATTGCAGAGTACCAGCAGGCGGACGCCTTCCCATTCTCTTACGTATGCAAAGATATTCGGATCGTCCTCCAGAAGCAGTTGGAAGCTTCCATGTACAAAGACAGGATACTCTTTCCTTAAATGGATCAGTCTCTTATAATAATGGAAGACCGATTGAGGATCCGCCAGTTCTCTTTCCGCGTTGATTTCCCCGTAATTCCCATTGATCCGGATCCAGGGAGTTCCATCTGTAAATCCGGCTCCCTCGCCGCAGTTCCACTGCATCGGCGTTCTGGCATTGTCCCGCCCTTTGGCGTGGATGGACCGCATGATCTCCTCCTCAGAATACCCGGCTTCCAGACGTTCCTCATACATATGAAGCGTCTCGATGTCCCGATACTCTCCGATCTCATAGTCCGTGTTCGTCATGCCCAGTTCCTCTCCCTGGTAGATATAGGGCGTTCCCTGCATGCCGTGGAGAACCGTGGCCAGCATCTTAGCCGACTCCACACGGTACTCCTTGTCATTGCCCCACCGCGATACGATCCGCGGCAGATCGTGATTGTCCCAGAAGAGGCTGTTCCAGCCGCTCCCCTGCAGCTCACACTGCCATTTGTTTAAAACTTCCTTGAGTTTTACGAAAGGAAGGGGGGCCAGATCCCATTTCTCCCTGCCCGGTACGGAATCCAGCATGATGTGCTCAAACTGGAACACCATGGAGAACTCGCTTCCATCCGGCGCGCTGTAGAGCTTTGCACGCTCCGTATCGGCGCCCCAGCACTCGCCTACGGTGACACAATCGCCCTTCTGGAACGTCTCCCGGCTCAATTCGCGGATAAATTCATGAAGGCGCGGTCCATTGCCCGTAATCTTTAAGTCCGGTTCCTTGGCGATCTGATCGATGACGTCTAAGCGGAAGCCGCCCACGCCTTTGTCCATCCACCAGCGGATCATCTCGTAGATTTCCCTCCGTACGGCTTCATTTTCCCAGTTTAAATCCGGCTGTTTGACGGAGAACTGATGAAAATAGTACTGTGACAGTTCCGGTACCCACTCCCATGCCGGGCCGCCGAAGCAGGCTCTCATGTCATTGGGAAGAACGCCCTCCTCACCGTCGCGCCAGACGTAGTAGTCATGGTAGGGATTATCCTTACTCTTCTTCGCTTCTAAAAACCACCGGTGTTCATCCGACGTATGGTTTAAGACCAGGTCCATGATGATCTTAATCCCATGCTCTCCCGCCTCTTTAATCAGGCGTTCCATATCCAGGAGGCTTCCGAACAGCGGATCGATATCCTGATAATCCGAGATATCATACCCGTTGTCGTCCTGAGGTGACTTACACACAGGTGAAAGCCAGACGGCGTCGATCCCCAGTTCCTCCAGATAATCCAGTTTTTCTATGATTCCGTTCAAGTCTCCGATTCCGTCGCCGTCGCTGTCCTTAAAGCTTCTGGGATAGATCTGATAGATCACCGATGTTTTCCACCATTTTTGCTCATTTCTGTCTGCCATAGTCTTTCCATTTCCTCCAGCGTATCATTGCTTCCGTTCACACTCACTTTGCAGCGTAAACCATCCGTTTTACAGGTGCCAGATATCCTTATTGTACTCCTCGATGGTTCTGTCTGAAGAGAAGTATCCGGCCTTCGCAATATTAACCAGGGACTTGCGGGCCCAGGAACGCTCATCCTCGTAATCCGCCAGCATCTGCTCTTTCACAGCGATATACTCTCTCACATCCAGAAGTGTCATAAACCAGTCCTTGGAAACCAGTTCTTTATAAAGTCTTCCTAAATTAACCGGATCGCCGGTTAAGATCATCTTCTTGCTGATGATAAAGTCCACCAGCTCCTCCACGAGGCTGTCGCTCTCATAAATCTTTCTGGAGCAGTAACCGCTGGTTTCATAGAGCTTAATAACCTCATCGGAGGATTTTCCGAAAATATAGATGTTATCGTCGCCCACAAGCTGATGAATCTCCACATTGGCGCCATCCTCGGTTCCCAGAGTCACCGCTCCGTTTAACATAAATTTCATGTTGCCGGTTCCTGACGCCTCCTTGGAAGCCAGGGAAATCTGCTCGGAAATGTCGCAGGCCGGAATCAGCTTCGCAGCCTTGCTCACATTGTAATTCTCCACCATCACGACCTTTAAGTACGGACTCACTTCCGGGTCGCTGTCGATCAGCTCCTGCAGACAGAGAATTAAATGGATAATATCCTTGGCAATCGTATAGGCCGGGGCCGCCTTAGCTCCGAAAATCATGGTAATGGGACGCTTCGGCAGATTGCACTTCTTGATCTCCAGATACTTATAAATGGCGTAAAGCGCATTCATCTGCTGGCGCTTGTATTCGTGGAGACGCTTCACCTGGATATCGTAAACGGAAGTTTCGTCAATCTCGACTCCCTGGGTGCTCTTCAAATACTTCTTTAATTCCAGCTTTGCATTCTGCTTGATCTGGCGGAGACGGTCCAGAACTGCCTCGTCATCCTGAAAGTCAAGGAGTTTTTCCAGCTCCTCCGCGTGAATCTTATAGCCGGATCCGATCAGCTCCTCAATATAGGAAGCCAGCTCATGGTTGCAGTGCAGCAGCCATCTGCGGAATGTAATTCCGTTCGTTTTATTATTGAATTTTTCCGGGTAAATATCGTAAAACGGCTTCAGCTCTGATTCCTCGAGTATCTGTGTATGAAGAGCCGCAACGCCGTTGACGCTCTGTCCGTAATGGATATCGATATGAGCCATATGAACGCGTTCCTGCTCGTCGATGATATAGACCTTCTCATCGTGGAAATCGCGTCTCACCCTCTTATCCAGCTCCCGGATAATCGGCATCAGCTGCGGAACCACCTTTTCCAAATAGGAAGCCGGCCATTTTTCCAGGGCCTCTGCCAGGATGGTGTGGTTGGTGTACGCACACGTCTTTCTCACCACATCGATGGCGGTGTCAATGTTAAAGCCTCTTGCCATCAGGAGGCGGACCAGTTCCGGGATCACCATGGTCGGATGGGTATCGTTGATCTGAATGACTACATGCTCATGGAGATGGTACAGATCAAATCCGCGCTCTTCCGTCTCTTTTAAAATCAGCTGAGCCGCGTTGCTTACCATGAAATACTGCTGGTAGATGCGCAGAAGCTGTCCCTTCTCGTCGCTGTCGTCCGGATAGAGGAAGAGGGTTAAGCCCCGCCGGATATCTTCTTTATCGAACTCGATTCCGTCATGGATGATGGATTCGTCCACCGAGTCTAAATCGAATAAATGAAGGGAATTCTTTCCGCCTTTGTAGCCTGGCACGTCAATGTCATACATGGTGGAGGTCACGGTAAGATCCTTAAACGGCACTTCAAACCGAACGTCCGTCCTTGTCAGCCAGTCGTCCCCGGTCATCCACGGGTTCTTCTCTTCCCTCTGCTTATGGTCTGCAAAGGTCTGTTTAAAGAGGCCGTCATGGTAATTTAAGCCCACGCCGTCGCCCGGCAGCTCAAGCGTCGCAATCGAGTCGAGGAAGCAGGCCGCCAGCCTTCCGAGGCCGCCATTTCCCAGCGATGGCTCTGTCTCCGCCTCTTCGATATCCGCAATATCGATTCCGTGCTTCTTTAAGACTTCCGCCGTCTCATCAAACAGGCCGAGGTTGATCAAGTTGTTGGAAAGCAGCTTTCCAATTAAAAATTCTGCCGAAATATAATAGAGCTTCCTGCTGCCCGTATTCTTTTTGAGGTCCTTCATCCTGCCCTTTACAATGGTAAGAAGCGCATGGTAGATTTCCTCCATACAGGCCTCCTCAAGAGTTTTTCCAAATCTTTCGCCCAGAACTTTATTTAATTCCTGTTCCATCATCATCGATTCTCCTTTACTTATACTTTTTCCAAAGCTTCATATACACGGAGGATTTCTCCCACACTCCACGCCTGGGCAAAACACCCCTTCGAAGAAACGGGATTTTTCCCGTCATAAATCTCAGGCAGCTGCCCGGCGCATCCTTCCCGCATGGCGCCTTCCAAAACCTCCAGCTGGCGGCATACTTCCGCCTTCGCCTCCCTGCTGTATCCATGTACCTTCAGATATGCGAGGTAGTATCCGCCCAGCGGAAACACCCAGACCGTACCCTGATGGTACGCCAAATCCCTGTCAAGCTGGCTGCCTCCGTAAAATGGCTTGAACTCCTTCTCATCCTCTGAGAGAGTTCTCAGTCCATAAGGAGTATACAACTTTTCCGCCACAGTTTCCACCACCTGTTTCTCTTTTTCCGGTGAAAGCATGGAAAAAGCCATGGAGACCGCCCAGATCTGATTACACCGGATTTGATTGTCAGCGCCCGCTCTGCCGCCATCTTCTGTCCCGGAGATCACATCTTTTAAGCAGTGTTTTTCCTCCAGCCAGAATTTTTCATTGAAAGACTGTTTTACAAGCTCCGCCAGACGGCCGTAGTGAGCGGCGGAGGCGGTCCCGCCCAATCTCTCCATAATCCGCAGCGCATTATACCAGTAAGCATTAATCTCCACAGGTTTCCCGTGGCGCGGTGTGGGGAGTATGCCGCCGATCCGCACATCCATCCAGGTTACCTGGTCGAAGCCCTGTCCCGCGGCGATCAGCCCGTCTTCGTCCATGTGAATACCGAAATCCGTCCCTTCCTCGTACCGCCTCACGATATGCTCCATGACCGGATAGCACTCTCTTACAAAGGATATGTCATTTGTCCTCTCAAAATACAGATAAACGCTGTTGATAAAAAGAAGCGCCGCATCCACCGTGTTGTACATGGGCTCGCTGCCGCCTTCAGGGAAGAGATTCGGCATCAGCCCATTCTTCTCCGCCTTCAAAAATGTCCTTAAAATGCTCTTTACCGTCTCGAACCGCCCCGTCGCCAAAGCGCATCCGCCCAGCGCGATCATGGTATCCCGGCCCCAGTCCTCGAAAAACGGATATCCGGCCAGAATCGTATCTCCCCCGGTGGTTTCCCGGCGGGCGATGAACTGTGCCGCGCTCTTGGCCAGCATGGAAGCTGTCTCAGACTGAAAACCGGCCTGTCTCTCCAGCTCCCGGCGATATCGGACCGCGCCTTCCAGTATGGCCTCTGCCGTTTCCGTCACCGGTTCCAGAGAGTATACGATTTCCAGACTGGAACACACTCCGGCGCCAGCCGTTAAGCTGATCCCATGGTTGGCCAGCGCCTTCCCGGTCTCCCTCCGTCCGTCACAGGCGTCATAAGCGTAGTAGTACGTCTCATAAACCGGTTTGAAGGCAGTCACAATGCCGTCTGTAGAAAAATAGAGGTCCAATCCCGCCGAACTGACCCGGCCGTCAGAACAGGAAAACGCCTGATCCATGTCCAGATCGTCCCCCTTCTTTACAAACTGCAGGAAAGGAACTACCTCAAGAGTACACGCCTCTCTCCTGTGATTCTGAATCTCATACCGGACGGCAATTGTATTCTCCCCCTGTTTCATGGCCGCTGTCTTTCTAACCTCGACTCCGGCCGTGTGGTACATCCACACGGGGCAATCCTCGAACTGAAAGGAGGACAGGCGGAGGTATCCGTCTTCCGGTTCCTTTCCGTCTGCGAACTCCTGGCTGGAGAGATATTCCGCACCCTCTGCCATAACCAGCCTCTCACGCAGCCTGTGAATCATGTGATACCTGTGATTCGGCGCCTTCGTACAGGCCATAAAAAACGCGTGGTCGTTGCGGGCGGCTGAGCCGATCACCGTTTCCGACGAAAAGCCGCCGAGCCCGTTGGTCAGCAGATAACAGTTCTCCTGGCCGCGCTCCAGTGTTTTAAAATCCTGTTTTCCATATACAAACTTCATCGCGCTGCCTCCTGATTAATCTCTGTTTTCCGTCCCATGATAACCGCGGAAACCGGCGGCAGAATCAGAAGGCCCGAATACGTCTCTCTCTCTGGCCGCCTCCACATCCCGCTGTCTCCATCCTTTAAAAATGCTTCCCACTCCCCTTCCGGAAGTGTCACCTTCACCGGACGGCGGCGGCTGTTGTAAGCGATAAAGAGCGTGTCACAGAGCCCCTCTCCCCTGTATCGGTTATCCACCTGGAAGCTGACGACGCCCTTTCGGTTTGCACTCTTCTTAAAAATGCGTTTTCCGGCTTCCTCCGTTTTATCGCAGAGGCCCGGGAGGCATTTTCTCAGCGCAATCAGGTCTTTATAAAAATGAACCAGCTCTTCGAATTCATACGCCCGTTTATAGTCCAGGCGGTTCAAGGAAATGGGAGCTTCAAAGCTGTTGTCATCTCCCTCCTTCGTCCGCGCAAACTCTTCGCCCGAAAGGAAGAATAAGCGTCCCTGACATGTAAAATACACAGAAACCGCCAGCTTATACGCCCGCACGACCTCCTCCGGCCTTTCATAAAAGCCTTTTTTGTCACAGCGGCTCATGTGCAGCGCCAGCGAATGATCGTTATGGGTCATGGAAAGGATCAGTTTATCCCAGAGCGTCAGGTTATCGTGGGCCGAAACGTAGCTTAAGACCCGTTCCGGCGAACCAGCGTGGAATGCCCCGCCCCTGTCACACCAGGCTGAAGCCGCGTGCATGATCTCCCGCTCCAGTCCTTCCCCGCCATTTACAAAACCTGGTTCCATGGCTTCGAACACGTGGCCCTTAACCGCATCCCTCGTGTTGTCGCAGAACATGGCGACGCGGGGATTCAGTCTCTTTTCATTTTCTTTCAAAGCCTGATGAAAGCCGGGTTCCATGGGCGTCTCGTTCGCAGCCCACGGCTCCCCGTAGATCAGCTTCTCACCCATGCCGTACCGCTTATCCAGCTCTTCCTGGATCCGGTTCATCAGCTCTGTCGGGAGCAGCCCCATTAAATCAAACCGGAAGCCGTCCATATGGTATTCCTCTGTCCAGTAAAGGACCGAGTCCAGGATAAATGACGCAGCCATCTCCCTCTCGGCGGCAAAATCATTGCCGCATCCGGAGCCGTCGGAGAGCGTTCCGTCTTCCTCCTGGCGGTAGTAATACCAGGGTACAACCCGCTGAAAGGAAGAGTCCGCCGAGTAGGTGTGGTTGTAAACCACGTCCATGATGACCCGAAAACCGTTCCGGTGCAGCGTCTGCACCAGCTCCTTCAGTTCCTTTATCCGCACCTCCCCGTGGGCGGGATCGGTGGAATAGGAGCCTTCCGGCACATTGTAGCAGACCGGATCATAGCCCCAGTTAAACTGGTCCCGGTCCCCGGCCTCATCGACGGAGCCGAAATCATAGACCGGCATCAGCTGGATATGGGTCACGCCCAGCTCCTTTAAATACCGGATTCCGGTTGGGTGGACGCCATCCCCGAACAGGGTAGTATCCTCCACTGTAAACGCGCGGTACGTTCCCCTTAACTCCTCCGGAAATCCCGCGCTCCCGTCCCAGGAAAACTCCTTCACATGAAGCTCGTAGATGATGTCTTCCTGCTGCCGTTTCGGGGCCCGGTCCGATTCCCACCTTTCCGGGTCCGTCCTTCCAAGCTCTACCGCCATACTGCGCCTGCTGTTGATTCCGCAGGCTCTTGCATACGGGTCCGCGGTCCGGCGTGTCTCATGGCCAATGCTCACATCGTAATCGTAATACGTACCGTGAAGACATTCCTCCGTCCGGTACATCCATACGCCTTTCTCTCCCCGTTCCATGGAGACGGAGCGCATACAGCCGCTCTCGTCCCCATCCGGGTAGAGATGGAGCTCCACCCGGTCCGCGACCGGACTCCACAGCTTAAACACAGTCCCGTCACTGCCGCAGGCAGCACCCAGATCATGGCCGTCATAGATGTAATTTTTCTTAAATGTGCTGTCCGCATAGAAGCGTTTCAGCTCTCTTGCTGTCATTTTCTTCGTCATAGTCATTCCTCAGCCTTCCTGAAGCTGCGTTACCCTTTCACTGCACCGGACATGCCATTCACATAATACTTCTGCATACACAGAAACAGGATCGCAATCGGTATGGATATCAGCACCGCGCTGGCCGCAAAGCTGGTGTACCAGTTGTCAATATATTCCTTTTCCAGCATTCTCCATAAGCCGATCGCTATCGTATACTGGTCCGAATTGGCGCGGCAGATTACCTTTGCGAAGATAAAATCCACCCACGGTGAGATAAAGGAGGTCAGCACCGTGTAGATGATAATCGGTTTGCTCAATGGCAGTGTAATCTTTGAAAATATCTGCCAGCGGTTGCAGCCGTCGATCAGGGCCGCCTCGTCGATGGCGCGCGGAACCGTGTCAAAGAAGCCCTTGGCAATCTGAAATGTCAGTCCCGCGCCTCCGGAGTAACAGAGTATGAGCGCCAGGCGGATCAGATTGCCTTCCGTCAGTCCAAGAGCCTTCAGGATAAAATACACCGCCACCATGGACATGAAGCCTGGAAACAGGCCCAGAATCATCGCCATGTTCATGTACGGCTTTCTCATACGGAACTTAAGCCGGGAGAGACAGTAGGATACCGCCAGCACATAGAACGTGGACAGAATGCAGGAACACACCGCGATGAACAGCGTATTGGCGAACATACGCGGGAAGTTTAAAATCGTCGTATCCGTGAAAAGCTTGGTATAGTTTGCCAGCGTATACGCCTTCGGAAAGAAGGTTGACACATAGGAGCCCTTTTCCGCACGGAAGCTGGTGAGCACCACCCAGATGATGGGAAACACCCAGACTGCCGCCAGAATGGCAAGAGCCGTGTGAACCAGGATATTATTTACCGTCTTAACCTGTTTTGCCGATCTCATTTTTTTCATACTAGAATGCCTCCTCATCTTTATAGGATTTGCTGTTGCGGTACGTGAGCAGCGCTCCCACGGCCAGAATGATAAACGTCAGGATACCGATGACTGCGCCGATGTTGTAATACTGTTTATCAATCGTCAGCTTATAGAGCCAGGTGACGAGAAGGTCCGTCTTGCCCGCCGTAGAGGCTAAATCCGTCACCGGATCGCCGCCGGATAATAAGTAGATGACATTGAAATTATTGACATTGCCGGTAAAGGTGGCAATCAGGTACGGTGTGGTAATGTAAAGCATATACGGAAGCGTGATCTTAAAGAAGGTCTGGAAGGCATTGGCGCCGTCCACTCTGGCTGCCTCGTATACGTCGGCCGGGATGCTCTGAAGGACGCCGGTCAGCTGAAGCAGCGTGTAGGGAACTCCGACCCAGATATTGATGACGATAATGGTTACGCGGGCCCAGGTTGGATTGGTAAAGAACGGAAGGCTGGCATCGGCTCCGATCAGCCCGATATTTCTCAGGAGCACATTAACGGCGCCGTTGGGCTGCAGCATCGTTCTCATAATCAGCAGCGATACGAACATGGGAACCGCACAGGAAAGGACGAAACAGAACCGCCAGAAGCCTTTGGCCTTCGTCTCCTTCCGGTTGATGGCGATCGCGAGGATCATACCGAAGATATAGTTGGTGAAGGTGGCAAAAAACGCCCACACCAGAGTCCATGACAGGACTGACCAGAAGGTACTTCCCAGGATACTGCTGGAATCAAACAGCGCCCGGAAATTATCGAGGCCGACCCAGTCAAACAGAACCAGATGGTTGTCGATTTTGCTGTAATTGGTAAACGCCATACAGATCATGAAGATCAGCGGCAGCACGGTAAACCCGAAGATAAAGGTCAGCGGCGGCGTCATGAAGAGGCGGTATAAATTTTCATGGAGCAGACTCTTTACATCTTCCACGAAATTGTTTACATGCTTTCCCGCCTTATCGAGGCACTCGGCCTTATAGGCGCTCTTCACTGCGCCGTACCATGCGGCCGCCATAAGTACGGTCAGAAACAGCACCGCCACTCCATACAGCAGGATCAGCACAGACTGGTCTCCCTTTGTATATAAGTAGACCTGGTTCACCTCGTCCCAGACCACCTGCTGCCCCACGGTGCCGAGACTTCCCAGCATGGAGATGCAGTGAAAGCCGGTCATAATCATAAATACCACGTAAGCCGCTTCGATTGCCATGTAGATCAGGCCTTTGGCGACCTGTTTATGTACAATATTTCCGAGTCCCATCAAAACCATGGACAGCTTCGTCTCTGCGCCGCCGTTTTTAAGCGCCTCCCGGAAGGACCAGGCTGCTGCAAATTCTAATTTACCCGTTAACTTTCCCATAGATTCATCCCCCTAAATTCCATTGCTGTTCATCGCAGCATTCATGGCTTCCGCCTCTTCCCTCGGAAGGATCAGATTCAGTGCAATCGACATGATACTGGACATCACGACCGCCGATTCCCCAAATATGGTTCTGGCCCAGTCCGGGAACAGTCCCAGACAGCCCGGAGCCTGGATCACGCCGATACCGACGGCAACGGACAGGCCCACGATCGAGATGGTGCGGGCGGTCAGCTCTTCCTTCACGATCAGCTTGATTCCTGTCATGGCGATCATGGCGAAGACGGACACCGTCGCGCCTCCCAGCACGCAGGAGGGGATGGTCGTCAGCAGCGAAGCGAACTTCGGAATAAATCCGGCCAGAAGGATGATAACAGCTGCCGTACCGATCACAAACCGGTTTACCACCTTTGTCATAATGACAATTCCCACGTTCTGGCTGAATGTCGCCGTGGGAATTCCGCCAAACAGACCGCCCAGAATGCAGGCGATTCCATTCCCGATTATCCCTCCGCACATCTCATTCTCCGTGGCCTCCCGGTCCAGGCCGCCTCCCGCTGTGGAGGTAAAGTCCCCGATTGCCTCTACCGATCCCACAATACACATGATTGTCATCGATATGATCGAGGTGAGTTCAAATTTAATGCCAAAATGCAGCGGTGTCGTGATCTGAAACCAGCCCGCCTCCGCGACGGGCGCGAAGGAAACCTTTCCCAGCACAAGGGCCAGAACGTAGCCGCAGGCCATCCCGATCAGGATCGATGCCATTTTCGTGATCCCTTTCGTAAAGTGATTGCAGAAAAGTACGACGCCCAGCGTAAAAAGGGCGATTGCCCAGTTAAGAGGGCTTCCAAAGTCCGCCGCTCCCGTGCCGCCTGCCATGTAATTCACCGCCGTCGGATACAGGGAAAGACCAATCGTAAAGACCACAGTTCCCGTCACAATGGGAGGAAACAGCGCGTTGATCTTCTTATAGAAGACACCGACCAGGATCGCAACCGCGCCGCCCACCAGCTGCGCGCCGAAAATGGTGGGCAGGTCAAACCTGCTTCCCAGCGATATCAGCATGGGTATGTATGCAAAGCTGGCGCCCATAATGACGGGAAGGCCGGAGCCGCAGTATTTATGGACAGGAAACACCTGGATCAGCGTCGCAACCGCGGATATGAGCAGCGCCGCCTGGATCAGGATAATCTGGTCCTCCCGGCTGGCGCCTGTCACTCCCGCAACGATGATGGCCGGCGTCACACAGCCTACGATCATGGCAACCACATGCTGGAGCGCCAGGGGCAGTGTCTGGGACATTTTGGGTATTCCATTTAAATCAAAAACCGAAGCATTTCTTTTCTCATTCATCTCACGATCCTCACTTTATATACAGAAGTTTTTCCACAGCCGCGTTGGCCCTCGATACGATCTTTTCCTCTTCCACATTGACGAGACGGCCCTGCTCTACCACGACCTTCCCGTTCACAACCGTGTAATCCACTGCACCTTTGAATCCGATGCAGGACAGCAGTGATTTTGGGTCGTATTGTCCGCCGACCAGCTCGATACGGTCCAGGGATATGGCAAAGAAATCTGCCGCCATCCCCTCGGCTAAATGTCCCAGTTCCTCTCGCCCGAGAATCGATGCGCTCCCTCTCGAAGCCATCTTCAGGATATCGTAACCGGATGGAGCCTCACTGCTGGAATTCAGGCGGTGAAGCAGATAGGCCACCCGCATCTCCTCCAGCATATTGGAGCCGTCGTTGCTGGCGCTTCCGTCTACGGCCAGTCCGGTTTTCACTCCCAGCCGCAGCATTTCCGGGATTCTGGCAATGCCGGAGGAAAGCTTCATGTTGGAGACAGGGCAGTGGGCCACTCCGGTTCCCGTCGCTGCCAGAAGTTCCAGTTCCTCTGTGTTAAAATGGATTCCATGAGCATACCAGACATCGTCTCCGATCCATCCCAGGCTCTCCATATAGGCCAGCGGACGCATGCCGTAATGCTCCAGGGTGAACGCCTCCTCGTCCTTCGTCTCCGCCAGGTGCGTATGGAGGCGGACTCCCAGGCTGCGGGCCAGGACCGCTGATTCTCTTAAGAGGCCGCCGGTCACGCTGAACGGCGAACAGGGCGCCAGCGCAACGGTGTGCATGGAATACCGGGAAGAATCATGATACTTCTCAACCACCGCCTGCGAATCCCTTAAAATCTCATCGATCGTCTGAACCACGCTGTCCGGAGGCAGTCCCCCGTCCTTCACACTCAAATCCATGCTGCCCCGCGTGGCCGCCATCCGGATTCCCAGGGCGTCCGCCGCCGCAAACTGCGCGTCAAGAAGTGCTCCGGCGCTGTGCTCCGGAAACACGTAGTGATGGTCTAAGCACGTCGTGCAGCCAGTCTTTAACAGCTCCCCCATTCCGGTTAAGGAGCTGTAGTAGACACTGTCGCCGTCGATGCCCTTCCATATCTCATATAAAGTTTTCAGCCATGGAAAGAGTTCCATGTTTTGTACCTGTGGAAGATTTCTTGTGAAGGTTTGATATAAATGATGATGGGAATTAATAAGTCCCGGATAGACAACCATCCGGGACGCATCAATTATTTTATCAGCTGTTTTTTCTTCTGTTCCAATGTAGGTAATTACCCCATCTGTCACCAGCATGTTAATATCCGTCATAAACCTGTCGTTGTCGTCACATGTCACAAGATACTTTACGTTTTTCATCAATAGAGTTTCTGCCATTTCAATTCCTCCTGAATTTTTTACGTAAAAATATGCATTGTTTCATACAACTATACTTCTGGTATACTGCTGGCGGACAGGGACGCTCACGATTCGTCCCTTCATATCGTCAAGACTAATGTCGCCGAATATAAATTGGGAGAAAATATGCCGCGTGAACCCAGCTATGTTTTAAACAGCCATATAGAGATGTACTTATCAAGGTGCAATTCTTACTGTGTGTTAGTATAGCAGACAGTCTCATTTCCTGCAATCTGTATAAACTAATAAAAAATTCGTCTGTTTTTTGTGCATTTTTAACATTTCAAGGTCTGTTCCAGGCAGTACTTTTCCACCGCCTCATCGTACGATCTCCATACCGTCATAGGCAGGCCGCAGCACGTTCCGGCGTTTAAGATCTCCTGATAGCCCGCCGCCCATTCCGGGAGCCCCTTCTTCATATGGTTTTCCACCATCTCCCTGGTGTTGGCCTCTAAAAACATGTTCTGCATGATATGGGCTGCCACAAATGTCGGGAGTTTGAACAGGCCGGCCGGAAATGTCTTATTCGTATCGACTCCCTGCATCCGGCACACACCGATCCCCTCCCGAAACGCCTTGACCACCTTTTTGACGGCCTGATAGTCACTCGCAAATGAGCCGTAGCCCCCGCACTCCAGCACAGCGCCCGCCGTAACAGACTGCTGCAAATAGTGGACCTTCATCCAGTCAAAGATATTTTTATCGAAAACCGTACGAATCCCGGACTGATTCAGCGCTGTCTGTATGTCGCCAAGCCCGGCCCGGCATTTTCCGCCCAGCCTTACTGCCTCATCGGAGAGGATGACCTTTAAACCGGCTTCATCGCGGCCGCCTCCCGTGCTGGAAGGGAACGCAATCAGATACTGATCCGCCGATAAGTACGCCTCGATCTCCGCCTGAATATTCCAGTTATTCTGCATAAATGCAAAATATTTTGTATATTCAGCCAGCTCTGAAAGCCGGGGCAGAACGCCCGCCAGCTGACACCGGTTAACAGTTACCAGGATCCCGTCGTAATGGTCTGTCACTTCCGTCACACAGCTGGGATAAAAAGTCACGTTCTCGTAAGAGGAGGCCTTCTTCCTCAAGTCCTTAACGGATAAAACCACTCCTCCAGACAGTTCTTCATAGTGCTCCGGCTTCACCAGCAGGTCGATCTCGTGATTCTGAGACAGCAGCCATCCATAGGTTATTCCGATCGTTCCTGCTCCGTATATTAAATATTTCATCTGTTCTCCATTCTCTGTGGTTTGTCTGTACCGCTCCCGAGGTTTATCAGAATTTCTCTCATAATCGTCACCGCACGCTCCGGATAACAGATATCATCGTACAGAAATGTACCGGTCTCTTTCCCGTCCAGCATGAATCTCAGTGTATATTTATTCAGGCTGCTGCCGATTTCCCTGTACACCCTTCTGCTCTTTCTCAAGAAGCGCTCAACCATCCGGTTCCTCGGGATCACCCACCGGTCCTCAAAATGTTCCACGATCAGAGTATCAAATTCTTTGGGAAACTGTGGTTCAAAGGTTTCGCTGACAGGAATTGTGAAGTAATAGAGATTGTGCTTCTGATACATTTCGCCAAGCGATACCGCCTGTTCACATTCCGCTTTCACTCGGTTTCCGTCGTAGTATTCTGTATGCGGATCCCGGTTATATTCCAGCGTCCTGGCGAGAAGCCACGGGTCTATTCCACACCATCTGCTTCCATAGCCAAAGTTCCAGTCCAGATACCGTTCCCCGTCACAGGCCCGGCATCCGGCCCCATGAAGCAGATACTTCGTTCCGTTGATCTCATACTCGATGCCCCAGCGCAGCTTTCTGCTGCACAGAAAATCCGCTTTGGATTTCAGGCAGAGGCCAGCCAGCAAACGGAGGCAAACGTCGTTTACCTGATCGATGTATTCTTTCATCACGGTTCTCAGCCCGTCTTCCATACGCTCTGTCCTCGTTTTCTTAGATGTGTCACTTACGTTTCATCTATCATACCATAGAAATGCCGCGTCTGACAGTCTGCTTCCGCATCATTTTTCCGAAACAGGTCTAAATATCCCCCAACAATCCAATCTTCCCCTTCTCCGCCCCACACCTCACCGCACCCAAAAAGCCGGAGCGGCGACACTCTCCCAAATGTCGCCGCTCCGGCTTTTTCTCTCTTCGAAACAATCCAAAACATAATGAAGCTCTATGAAAACAGTAACACGCTTCTCCCTTTAATCCTCTTTGCCAACCACCTTATAAGTCTCTTCCACGATTCTCTCCATGGCGTTTAAGATATTTTCATATCCCGTGCACCGGCAGAGATGGCCGGATATCATCTTTCTCAATTCCTCGCGGTTGTACCGTTTTCCGGTTCCCACGATCTCCACCGCGGTCATGATCAGACCCGGCGTACAGAATCCGCACTGCACGGCCGCTTCTTCCACAAATGCCTTCTGGATCGTGCTCAGCTCGCCGTTAGGACCTTTTAAGCCCTCTACCGTCATGATCCGGCGTCCTTCCGCCCACATGGTTAAGTAGATACAGCTGTCGATGGCCTCGCCGTCCACTAAGACGGTACAGGCCCCGCACTCTCCGACCTCACAGCCTTTCTTCACGCTGGTAAGGCCCAGACGGTCCCTCAGCGTCTCCAGTAAGGATTCCCTGTCGTCTACCGCCACCTCGACCTCTTTATCGTTGACAATCATATGAACAATCTTAAGCATCGCATTCACCCCCTGCATTTATAATCGCCTGTTTCAGGGCACGTTTTGCCATCTCTTCGATGAGCTGTAAACGGAATTCCTTGGAAGCTCTCCAACTGGTACGTGGATTAACTTCCTCCAGAACGCTCTTGCCCAGCGTCTCAAACAGCTCGTTTCCGATTTCCATGCCTTTCACCTTTTCCTCTGCCTTAAAGCAGCGGATCGGGGTCGGAGCGGCGACGCCGTAGCCGATGTGCATTTCTTCGATGTGCTTCTTATCTTCGGTCAGCTTTACTGTGACCGCACAGCCCATGGTAGCGATCTCCATGGCGTTCCTCTTGCCGTACTTGATGTAATGGCCGCCAAAGCCCTCGTAGGACTCCTTGCGGATCCGGATGGCAGTCAGTATCTCGTCGTGCTGCCTTACCGTCTTTCCTGGGCCGGTATACCACTCACGGATCGGAATCTCCCGCACTCCCTCCGGTCCTTCGACGACTAAGACCGCGTCGAGACAGCAGAAGGATGAGGCGCTGTCCGCACTGGTCACACCGTTACAGACATTGCCGCCCACCGTACCGATGTTGCGCAGCTGCGGTCCGCCTGCCTGGTCCACGGCATCCCCTAAAATCGGGATATATTTCTGAATAATCCTGTTATTGGTTACATGGGAAAATGTGGTCGCCGGACCGATGACGATGGTGCCGTCCTCTTCCATTCTCACACCTTCCAGTTCTTTGATTCCGTGAATGCTGACCAGGGAACATCCGGCAAGCTTGCCTTCCCTGACCTTAATGAGCACGTCGCTGCCGCCGGAAATGACGACGGCCTCGGGGTCTTCCTTCAAGGCACGGATCGCATCCCCTATATCTTTTGCCTGGTATAATTTTTCAATATCATACATGGAATATCACCGTCCCTTCTAGATCAGTTCCGCTGCCTTAAAATGAGCCACAAGCTTCTGCGGGTCAAGAGGCAGGGAATCTACCGCTACACCAGTTGCGTTTAACACTGCGTTCCGGATGGCCGGTGCGACCGGAATAGCCGGCGGCTCACCTAACGCTTTATTTCCAAATGGACCCGTCGGATCGTCCAGTTCCACAAATTGCACGTGGAGATCCGGCGTGTCCATGGAGGTAGGCAGTTTGTAATCCAGCAGGTTGTCATTTAACGGCCTGCCGCTCTTATCAAAGAGGAGTTCTTCGCTGAGCGCGTATCCAAGTCCCATGCTCATGCCGCCGTGAACCTGCGCTTCAGCCAGCTTCGGGTTGATCAGCGTGCCGCTGTCGTGAACATTAACAATATTGGTCACCTTCACCTTGCCGAGAGGCATATCCACTTCCACCTCTGCGAAACAGGCGCCCGTTGCAAAGGTATTATCCTTGCAGTGGCTGGTCGCCTCCGCGGTGATGTGGATCGAGCGGTCGAGGCTGTAGAAAGCCGTCGTCGCAAGCTCCGCCATATCGAGAAGCTTCTCCCTGCTCTCCTTATCGACCACCACGTTATTCTGGATATCCATGGTGTCTTTCTCTTTATCCAGCATATATGCCGCATAATCCAGGATTCTGTCCTTGAAAATGAGTCCGGCCTTCTTCACGGCCATACCGCTGACATACGTCTGGCGGGATGCGTAAGCGCCCGTATCAAACGGTGTAATATCGGTATCCTGCGTGGAGAGAATATGAACTTTGTCCTCCGTAATACCGGTGGTCTCCGCGGCCATCTGGGTAAATACGGTATCCGCGCCCTGTCCGATCTCCGTAGCGCCCATCTGCAGCTGCATGGAGCCGTCCTGATTTAAAACCATACGGCAGGAAGCGGTCTCCAGAGAGATCGGGTAAACTCCTGTCTTATAGCAGAAGATCGCCATACCGATTCCTTTTCTGACAGGACCGGTCTGGTTCTCATACTCTTTCCGTTTTTCGTCCCAATGAATATAGTTCCGGCCTTTTTCCATACATTCCTTTAAGCCGTATGTATTACATGCAACGTGGGTATGGGGATCCACATAGCCCTCCGGCATGCAGTTTTTCATTCTGAATTCCAGCGGGTCCATATGAACGGCCACAGCCAGATCATCGGCCATACACTCCGCAGCAAATGCAGCCTGCGGAATTCCGTAACCTCTCATGGCGCCGCCCGTGGTAATATTCGTATAGACGGTGTAAGCGTCGGATTCCAGCGTCTTCTCGTCGTGGTAAATCTGCTTGAACTCATTGGATGTGTTTGCCACGATGGCGTGGGCGTGAGAAGCGTAACCGCCCTGGTTGGAGTATGCCTCCAGCTTTCTCGCTACCAGCGTTCCATCCTTTCTCACTGCCGCCTTCACGTGCAGCTTGATGGCATGACGCACTCTCGTGCAGGCCAGCGTCTCTTCCCTGGAAATCTCCATGCGGACGCCTCTTCCGCCCACTTGGGTACAGAGGAACGCATTTAACGGTTCATAAAGGACGTCCTGCTTGTTGCCGAATCCGCCGCCGATGTACGGCTTGATCACGCGGATTTCACCGGCCGGAATTCCCAGCGCCTGGCTGATGACACGGCGTACAATATGAGGAATCTGCGTAGAAGTCGTCACGACAATCCTTCCTTTTTCCATGTAAGCAAAGGAAATCGGAGTCTCGATATGGCAGTGCTGAACGCTCTGCGTCGCATAGACATGATCGATCTCTGCCACGTCCTCGCCTTCCACAGCCTCCTGATAGGTTCCTTCCCCTACTACAAAGCTGGAATGGGCGATTACATTGCCCGGCTTCTCCTCGTGAAGAACCGTGGCTCCTTCCGCCATGGCAGCCTCGACGGTAAGCATGGGTTCGTACTCCTCATACTCCACCTTCACCAGACGCGCCGCACGGCTTGCCGCGATCTCATCCTCTGCAATTACCGCAGCGATGTCGTCACCGTAGACGCGGACTCTGGTATTTAACAGCTTTCTGTCTGCAATATCCTGGTGCGCGGTCTCCACAGACCAGGGATGTCCCGGTGTCGGGAACTGAATATCCGGAACGTCAAAACACGTAACAATCTTAACGACTCCCGGCACGGCCAGAGCTGCCTCCAAATCAAAGCTTTTTACTACACCATTGGCAATTGTGCTTCTTACGACCTTAGCCACAAGAAGTCCTTTTGGTTCCAAATCCGCCGTATATTTGGCGCCGCCGGTCACTTTCTCGATGGCGTCAACGCGGACCATGTTATTACCAACTCCCATGGTATCCTACCTCCTGTTTCTTTTATTCTCCTGCTAATCAGGCTCCGGCCGGCCCCTGTTCTTAAAAAATAAGAAAGGCTGGCAGCGACGAGACTTTTTCAGGACAATTTCATCCATCAAAGTGATGTCGCCGCCAGCCCGTTTGACAATGTCTACATGACCGGTTCTCCTGATTTGCTCAGGTTGCTATTTTCAGTTGCTCTATATATTATTAAATCAATATATATTTTAGTACAAACAGTACCGCCAGAACATACATCAGCGTACTGATCTTCTTCTCCTTTGCGTGACCCGTAACCAGATTGATGACTACATAGGAGATAACGCCCATGGCAATACCTTCAGAAATGCTGTACATAAACGGCATGGCGATGATTGCAATGTAGCATGGAATTGCTTCTGTAAAATCGTTGAAGTCGATCTTCGTAATGGAAGTAAGCATTAAGAATCCTACTACTACCAGAGCCGGTGCCGTTGCAAAGGACGGAATCGCTAAGAAGATCGGGGACAGGAATAAGGATAAGCCGAATAAAATGGCTGCTACTACTGCCGTTAAACCTGTTCTGCCGCCTTCAGAAACGCCGGAAGCGCTCTCTACGAAGGTGGTGGTGGTGGAAGTACCGAATAATGCGCCTACGGATGTACCAACAGCGTCTGCCATCAAAGCACCCTTGATATGCGGAAGCTTTCCGTCTTTATCAAGCATGTCGGCCTTGGAAGCTACACCGATTAACGTTCCCAGCGTATCAAACATATCGACGAATAAGAACGCGAACATAACTACCAGGAAGTCAAGGGATAACACTCTTGAGAAGTCCAGTTTGAAGAACGTCGGAGCCATGCTCTTGATACCGAAACCGGAGGATAAATCCGGGAATACGCTGTACATGCCAAGTTCCGGATTCGGCTGATATAAGCCGACCGCCTGGCAGATCATGCCAAGAATCCAGGTTGCCAGGATTCCCCATAAGATATTGCCCTTTACATTCTTAACAACTAAAATTGCGGTAATAAGAATACCAATGATTGCTAATAAAACTGTAATTCCTACGGAATTGAAGGTTCCATCCGTTAAAGCACCCTTGAAGGAGTAAACAGAAACAAGTGTGGCGCCGTCCACAACGATTTTCGCGTTCTGAAGGCCGATAAATGCGATGAACAGACCGATACCTACGGATACCGCGTGTTTTAAGTTCATCGGGATTGCGTTGAAGATCGCCTCCCGCACATTGGTCAGTGACAGAAGAATGAAGATAAGACCTTCTACGAATACAGCTGCCAGAGCCATCTCCCAGGTGTAACCCATGTTCAAAACAACGGTGTATGCAAAGTACGCATTTAATCCCATACCTGGTGCAAGTACAAACGGATAGTTTGCAAATGCTGCCATTAACAGAGTCGCTACCAGTGCCGCCAGTGCAGTCGCCGTGAATATGGCGCCGCTGTCCATACCAGTCGCACTTAAGATGCTCGGGTTTACTGCAAGTATGTATGCCATGGTCATAAATGTGGTAATACCGGCTACAACTTCGGTTTTGACGTCCGTGTGGTTTTCCGACAAGTGGAACACTTTCTCAAAAAAGTTCTCGTTTCCCTTCGTTTCCATACTTCCTACCTCCTTGATAGTTGAATGATTTTCGTTTATATAGCAGAGCAGCCCCACGCAGCTCAGTATATATGGGTTTCTTTCGTATATGGTAACTTCTCGAAATTCTATATTCAGTTTTAAATTTACACTTTTCTTTAATTATATCAGAAAATTCTGTTTCCCGCTACGATCTTTCCTTTTATATGCCTCTCATCAGACAAATAGATGAAACGCTCCAGTCTCTCCTTCAGGGAAAGCGGCTGCGGATGGCGGATATCGCTGTCGTCGAGAATCAATGCGTCAAACTCATAGCCTTCCAGGAAGCTTCCAACCTTTCCGAAGAATGAGCCGCCGCCCATGGTTCCCAAATAGAAAGCTTCTTCCACGGTAAGCGGTTTTAAGCTGGTATCCTGCAGTCTCCATCTCAGCTTGGATACCTGGACTGCGTGTGCCATGGCGTAAAATATGGATTCCTTGCTTCCGCCGGCTACGTCAGAGCCAAGCCCCACGTTGACGCCTTTGTCCAGATAGGTTCTCACCGGTGCAACACCGGATGAGAGGTTCGTATTGGATTCCGGGCAGTGGGCGACGTATACGCCGCGTTCTCTCATTAACTCGATTTCCTCTTCGGTCGAGGATACACAGTGGGCCATAATGGTCTTCACATCTCCGCCGAACAGGCCAAACTGATCGTAAGCATCTCCGTAGAAGCGTGACTCCGGGCACAACTCCTGTACCCATGCGATCTCGCCCTGATTCTCAGACAAATGAGACTGAACCGGAAGGTCATACTTCTTCTGAACCTCTTTTAGCTTCCTCATCAGCTCATCCGTACAGGATGGAATGAACCTAGGTGTCAGGATCGGACGGACGTTCTCATACTGATCCGCCGTGTCTTCCAGCCACTTCACCGTGTCGGCCGCAGACTGCTCCGCACTCTCTTCACATAAGTACTCCGGTGAGTTCCGGTCCATGTTGACCTTGCCGATCATGGTCTTTAATCCAGTTTCCTCCATGAGATCCATGAGAAGCTCTGTCGCCTGATTATGGATGGTTGCGAAAATACAGGCTCTCGTAGTCGCACTGCTCCTCATGGAATCAGCAAAAATTCCATAGGCGCTCTTCGCGTAATCTAAATCACGGTACTTGGACTCCTCCGGAAATGTGTTGGTATTCAGCCAGTCCAGAAGCTCTAAATCCATTCCCAGACCGCGGAACGCATACTGCGGTGCATGGACATGTAAATCCACAAGTCCTGGTGTGATGATCTGATCGCCGCAGTCCGTCACCGGATACGATGCGTATTCCTCCGGCAGTGTCTCAAAAACTCCGGCACACAGCCCCTCCCTGCAGACGAGCCATCCGGCTTCTACCAGTTTTAAGTTCTTTGCATCTTCGCTGTAACAGATGTTTCCCTTCAGTACAAAATTCTTATCTCCGGCCATTTTCCCTCCTATTCCGTATTCCTGTTATAGGAGAGACAGCTGTAAAATCGCGTCCGGACGACTTCCATCTCAAAAAAAAACCACCGTCACCCCTATAATTTTCGCATGACTGGTGTCTTTTGCAGTCTTTACTGATCGTGCTGACAGTCATGCAAAAACTTATAGACAACTATTACGGTAGTTGGTAGAAACGCTCAACCAATTATGAGCATATATAAGTTTCTTTGAATACTTATCTCTATTAAATTTTCTGACCTCTGACAGTTTGAGTCTACCATATTGTACAACTATTTGTCAATACCATTTTCATTTTTGTGCATTTTTCTTTATTTCTGTCTTTTGGGTGGATATTTTGAATACAATTCGGAAAGGATACTTATAGTTTTTTTCTATAAATCTAAAAAATTATTAGTTAAAAAAAGGCGGTCAGAGATCTGACCGCTGGTATTGCTGTTGGTTGGTTGCTGGTTGCTGGTTGTTGGTTGCTGGTTGTTGGTTGTTTTATGATTTCTGATCTCTACTTTACTGATTTCTGCTTTCTGATTTCTGATTTCTGTTTTCTGCTTTCTGCTTTCTGCTCTCTGCTCTCTGCTCTCTGCTTTCTACTTACTGCTTTCTGCTCTGCTTTCTGCGCTCTGCTTACTGCTTTCAGCTCTCTGCTTACTGCTCTCTGCTTTCCGCATCAAACCGCCTCATTTGCTTCCATCGAATCGAATCAGATCAGATACACACCAACCGCCTCATAATGCATATCATTTTGCTTCATATATTTTAAAATCATTTCCTCCAGCTCTGCGGCGGCACAGTAGGCCAATCCGCATCCGGAGGAAATCTGGCGCGGGACCGGAATAAGACGGCCCGGGATTCCGCCGTTTAAACAGGCTTTCTCCATCGCAATCGCTTCCGCCGTTGTGTGGAAAGTCACGATCACTTTATTTTCCTTTTGCCTCATTAATTTCTATCCTTCTATCGTCAGTTCGAAATCCGAACCAGTCTCTTTTACCAGCACGGTAAGTCCTCTGCTCTTAACAAACTTCTCTACATTCGTTCTGGAATGCGGTTCGCTCACCAGAACTTTCAATTTCTCTCCCGGATGGGATTTCAATGCATCCGACACCAGCATTAACGGTTCCGGACACGATAAGCCTCTTGCATCTACTTCGTACATGTGGGTTTCCTCCTGATCTGTTCTCTGCACTTTCTGATCTCCGATCTCCAATCTCTGACCTTTGATCTCTGACCTTTGATCTTTGATCTCTGATCTCTGATTTCTGTTCTTCTATTTTTCTCCCGCTGAATTCCCGGAAGAAAACCAATCACAAACAGCACCGCGATACAGAGGATAACCGCTGCTTTTCCAGCCATTCCCGGGCCTCCGGCTACCGCTGGTGAAGCGTCCGTCGCTGCCGCTGCTGCCGCGCCGGCAAGTCCAAAGTTATGACAGAGAGCCGCGCCTATGAACATTCCCAGGAAGGTAACAGCGGAATCGGAAGATCCCTGTCCCGCCAGCACCAGCTGTCTGAGGGGACACCCGCCTGCAAGGACGGCTGCAAATCCAACCACATACATACCGAGTATATTCCACAAATGCTGTGCATGGGCTACCGGCTGACCGTCAAAGGAAAGCTTAAACCCTCCGGTTGCAATATTAAAGATAAGCATTACTACGAAAAATGCTCCGATGATCGTAATCAAATCAAAGTTTTTCATTAAAATCACATCTCGAAAGCTTCCGGCAAAGCAGGTCCGGCATTTCTGTGAGACCGCTCCGAATACCAGCCCTCCCACGAGTGCAATGAGAACCGGCGCGTGCATACTTCCCGGCCCCTTCTCGCTGACTGCCATCAGAGTCGTCGTCACGCTCAAGATCAGTACGATAACCAAAAGGACCGGCAGAACGTATCCGCTGACGCTTCTTGATTCATAAGATCTTCCAAGACTGAAGCCCTTCTTAAGTGCGGCTGTTCCGGTAAAAACGCCGCCCACAAAGCCAACCAGAGCCACGTAGGCGTTCAAATCGCCTGCCGACATACGGATCAGCATACGCAGCGGACATCCCAGAAATACTAGGGCGCCGATCATCATGATCATCCCCAGCACAAACCGTATCATCGGTGAAGAGCCTGCCGTGGAGCGGTATTCTTTTGTGATCAGAGATATCAAGAACGCTCCCACCACAATTCCGACGATCTCAGGCCGCACATACTGCACCACCGCCGCCTGGTGTAATTTCATGGCCCCCGCCGTATCACGGATAAAGCAGGCGATGCAGATCGCCATATTCTTCGGGTTTCCGAAGAAGGCCAGAGCCGCCGCAACGATACCCAGTACTACCCCTGATAACGCCAGTGTTTTTTTTGATTCCGTCAAATTCATGTTGTCCCCCTTTTCTTCACTGTAACAATTCCGAACGGCTTATCTTCTTGAAGGATACAGCCATTCAAGAAACACCGGATATTCATCCGATGTGAAAATTGGTGCAAAGACGGTCTTATGAGCAAGCTCAACGTCCGCTTTTGCGCCAATTTTCCCGCCGCTCTGAATTGTTACGTAAATTTTATGAAATCAGTGTAGCAAAGAAAGGGACCTCTGTCTAATTGATAATCGTATTACGCTTATAGATTTTATCTATAAGTAAGCATACAGTTCCCTAACAAACTGTATGAACAGCCGGGCCGCCTTGCCAGGCTTATTGCTCTTACTCCAGACCATGTAAAGTTTTCGGTAAATATCGCCCTCTGCCAGAGGAAAACGCAGAAGCTGCCCCTGAGCCACATAATCTTCCACCGCGGCACTGGAGATAATGGCAATTCCCATGGCGGTGCTGACCGATTTTTTGATGGTCTCCTGATTGCTTATTGTAGCTACCACGTTCATACGTTTTAAATCTACGCCGTGTTCCTTCAAATACTGTTCCGTTTCCTTTCGCGTTCCGGATCCGTCCTCCCGGACAATCCATTTCTCCTCATAGAAACGTTCCATGGGAAAGCCGGTCTTCTCATATTCCCGGTATGTCTCCACATTTGGTGTAATTACCACGAGGCGGTCGTAGTAAAACGGCTCAAACACACAGGTCGGATCCTCCAGCCGCGTACCGGTAAAGCCGATCTCCACCTTCCCATCCAACACCATGCGCACTACTTCCAGGCTGTCCGCCTCCATTAATTCCAGCTGATTACCGGGATACGTCCTGGAAAACAGAGAAAGGATCTGGGGAAGAATATACTGCCCTGGAACAGTGGAAGCTCCCACCGTTATCTTTTGAACGCCCGGCGTATCGGTCCTCGTAAAATCGCGGAGAATATTTTTCTCCAGCTGCAGCATTTTTCTGGCATTGTCGTACAGGAGTTCCCCGGACGGTGATAATTCCACGTCCTTCGTCGTGCGGATAAACAGCCTGGCCCCCAGCTCCTTTTCCAGCGAATGGATATGGGCACTGACCGTAGGCTGGGTCAGATACAGTTTCTTGGCGGCCTGAGAAAAGTTTTTCACCTCTGCCACGCAGACAAAGGCCTCCAGTTGTTTCAGATTCATAGACATTTCCCCCTGTCAGAAGCCGGAATTCCAGTAGTCCGTACTAGTGCCGCCCGGCGTAAATACACCATGCATAGCACCTGCTCTCTACGCCAGTTGCACACCTGACGCAGATATCAGGCACTATATAAGGCGTATTTAAGCCGGGAGGCACTAGAGCGTGTTTGCAATTTCATGTACCGCGCGGACGGCCTCGTCGATCTCGGCTTCCGTATTAAAGTGTGACATGGAAAAACGGACGGCTCCGGTGCTCTCCGTCCCCAGCGCCCGATGCATCAGAGGCGCACAGTGGGCGCCTGCCCTGGTATAGATCTCGTAGTGATACGCCAGCTCGTCCGCCACCTCACCGGAATCGTAATCCCGGATATTCAGTGACACGATAGGCGCCCTCTGCCCCGTAAAATCGCCATAAATGGTCACTCCCGGAATGGTTCTCACCCCATCGTAAAACTGCCTCATCAGAGATAGCTCTCTTTCCTTGATCTGCTCCATGCCAGTTTCCTGAATATAGCGTAAAGCCGCGTAAAGTCCGGCAATTCCGTGACCGTTTAAAGTTCCGGCCTCCAAAGCAGTCGGCATATCCTCCGGATGGGACTTTGAATAGCTGTGGACTCCGCTTCCACCCACAATGAGAGGTCTCACAGCAACACCCTGGCGCACGCAGATTCCTCCCGTTCCCTGAGGGCCGAGCAGGCCTTTGTGCCCGGTGAAGCAGAGAACATCAATTCCCATTTCTTCCATATTAATGTCGAACACGCCTGCGGTCTGGGAAGCATCTACAACGAAAAGCAGGCCTTTCTTTCTGCAGAAGCGCCCAATCCGTCCGATATCCACCATATTTCCGGTGAGGTTGGAGGCATGGGTACAGATAATTCCTTTCGTATTGGGTCTGATTGCCTTTTCAATATCCTCGTAGCAGATGCAGCCATTTTGATCAGCGGGAAGAATCGTCAGCTCCAGTCCGGCTTCTTCCAGAAGATAGAGCGGACGCAGAACGGAGTTATGTTCCAGCATTGTGGTGATTACGTGATCTCCCGGTCCGAACAGGCCGAAGACTGCCATATTCAGGCTTTCGGTGGAATTGGCCGTAAACGCCACCCGGGATGGGTCTCCCGCATGGAACAGCTCCGCCAGCAGCTCTCTGGCAGAATAGATCTGCCTGGACGCATCCAGGGATGCGCCGTGAGCTCCTCTGCCGGAGTTTCCCATATGGTACATGGCCTCCTGTACCGCCTGATACACCGCCTCCGGCTTTTGGTACGAGGTGGCGGCATTATCGAGATAGATCATAATCTCACCTCAGTTTCACGAATTTATCTTCCAGTTCCTTCACACAGCCAATCACCGCAAACGCAGTCTCCAAACCGGCTTCCCGCAGCCCGGCCGTTATCTTTTCTCCATCCTCCGGTGTGACGCTGACTAAAAGTCCCCCCGAGGTCTGAGGATCACAGAAAATATCACACAGAAACTCCTCTGTATCCCCGAAATCAACCTTATTCTCAACAAACGAACGGTTTCTGTAAGCTCCCGCCGGAATCAGCCCCATCTTTGCCAGATCCGGAGCTTCCTTCTGAAGCGGTAAATCCGACATATGGATTTCCAGAGTCACACCGCTTCCTTCCGCCATCTCGACGCTGTGACCTGCTAAGCCGAACCCGGTCACATCGGTACAGCTGTGCACGTCAAACTGTTCGATCACGCGCTTGGCCGTCTTGTTTAAGGAGGTCATAACCCGGATCACCTCCGCCTTCGCCTCCTCGGAAGCCATATCCGCCTTCACCGCCGTATTGACGATACCTGTTCCCAGTGGTTTCGTCAGAATCAGCACATCGCCTGGTCTTGCGCCGCAGTTTTTAAAAATTCTGTCCGGATGGACGAATCCCGTCACACTTAAGCCGTACTTCGGCTCATCATCCTGAACGGAATGGCCGCCTGCCAGGACCGCTCCCGCTTCCGCGACCTTTGAGGCTCCGCCCTCCAGAATCTTACCGAGAAATGCCGGATTGACGCAGTTGGGCCAGGCCACGATATTGAGCGCCACCTTCGGTTCTCCGCCCATGGCATAAATATCGCTTAATGCGTTGGCCGCCGCTACCTGGCCGAACGTATAGGGGTCGTCCACCACCGGTGTGAAGAAATCCAGCGTCTGTATGAACGCCAGTTCATCGTTCACCCGGTATACGGCTCCATCGTCGGAGGTCTCGATTCCCACCAGCAGATTCGGATCCTCAGCCTTTGGAAGATTCTCCAGTACCCCCGCCAGAGTCCCCGGACCAATCTTGGCAGCACAGCCCGCTGTCTTTGTCATTTGTGTCAGCCTTACTTCGTTGTCTGGTATCATGTTTTCCCCGCTCCCTTATTTATAGATTTTATCTATTATCATTGTAGCACATAAAAATATTTTAGCAACACTAATTCTTTTTTAGTTCGGAATCCAAATTCCGGTGTTATATGCTCTAAGCAACTTCTTAATCATATTTTTCTCATGGTTAGTGAGGTGCTTGTTTAGAGCATATTTCATTTCAGGAGGACGCGAACATGACTGAGTCACGAATGGCGGCAGGCCAAAATGAAACAGGCGCGCCGCCTGAACAATAATCGCAACCGCCGGGAATATCAGTTATTCTCCTCGGCGCTGGCAACAAGCCTGTCAAAGTCGCTTTGATACAAACGATCTTGAATGACTCTGTATTGTTCAAATTCGCTCTCTGCTAAGGCTTTTGCAATAGTTGCAGTCACTTTGCCTTTGCTTTGGCGGAGTTGATGCGATAACCAACAGCGATAATGGCAGACAAAAAATAGAACTTGTATTGATAAGTTTTGCCGTTATCCGCAACTTGTGCATAATTTGCACAAGTTGAATCCTCAGACAGTTCGCAACTCTCATAAATATTTTTGAGGTGCTTTATAACAACACTTCTGTCTACATCGAAAAGCTGACCAATCGCCTTTTGTGTCAGCCAAACATCGTGATCTTAGACACGAACTTCAATTCCGTCCTCATGGGCATCTTTCGTAAACACAAGGGAATCTACAGTACTATTTCGGATTTGCAATTTGTTGTTCTTACTTTCAGCCACTAGATATCACCATCCAATCACTCATTGTCAGAATTATTGTTCTTTGTCCTGCTCTTATAACGTCCAGCCTGCAGCTCCCGTTTGATTTTCATACACTGTCTCCTACTCAAGCACAATCTCCACCTGCAGCGTCAGCGAATAAATAATCTTCTCCGTCACCTTTTTCCCCGTCATCTGTTCCAGCGCACGCTTATAGTACTCCAGCTGGATCCCGTACCGCTCTGTCAGCAGGGATTCGCGGCCTCTCACCACGTGGTCGGTCTTGTAATCGATCAGGACGAGGCCATCTTCCTCTTCCATATATGCATCGATAATTCCCTGAATCAGGACGAGCTCATCGGAACTGCAGACCTCCATCTCGCGGGCCGGAATTCCGATGACGAATTGCTGTTCCTTGTAAAGGAGGCCTTTGGCCTGCGCGGCACTCATGCGCCGGCCAAGGGGGGAGCTTAAGAAATTCCATAAAATTCCGGCATCCAGAAGGGACAGGCTCACTTCGTCCATGTACTTCTCCCTGCGGAATGTATCCAGTGCCATCTCCACATCGGAAATGGTTTTCATACCGGGGAAATTTAACAGTTCCAGTGCACGGTGATAGGCGGTTCCGCGGAATGCGCCGCCGCCCTGATCCTTTTTCCCGCTTTCTTCCAGCAGAAAGGCCGGAATCGTAGGCAGGAAGGTGCTCTCCTCGTCATCGATCAGCTGGCCCTGTTTCTTAAGCTCCGATACGGAAAGCTTCGTGTGGAGGCCGATGTCTGCGGTATGGGGATAACGGTATGCAAAGGCCGCGGATATGCCTGCGGCATACGCTTCATCGTAAATACGGGCGCAGTCAAAGTTTAGCAGTTCTTCCTTAGACAGCTTCTTTTCCGCCTGATGTTCGATCTCCACGCCTACCAGATCGGCCACGGAATAAGACCTTACCGTCATCAGGCCTGTTTCCGCTCCCGCGTCCGACAGAAGCGCCGACTCCGACAGTTTTCCGGAAAGGCTCATGAGCAGCCAGTCCAAAAACGAATCCGCCGTTGACAGGATGGTAAACGGAATCTGCCCGGCCGTTCTCTTAATATCGGAAAAACGCTCCAGTTTCTTATCCAGATAGCGGTCCGTGCCCGTCATAATCAGCTTTTCCTTCGCTCTGGTCATAGCCACGTAGAGAACACGCAGTTCTTCTCCCAATGCTTCCAGCTCCAGGCGCCGCCGAAGGACATTCTTCTTTAATGTCGGTGTCTTGACTCGCAGCTCTAAGTCCAGATAATCCGTGGCAATTCCCAGATCCGGGTCAATGAGGATCTTTCCATATAAATCCTGTTTATTAAACTTCTTGCCCATGCCCGCCAGAAAGACTACCGGAAATTCCAGTCCCTTGCTCTTATGAATGCTCAAAATCCGCACGGTATTCTCGTCTCCGGCCAGGGCGGCTTCCCCGAAGTCCGTGTCATATTTTTTTAAGTTCTCGATATAGCGGATAAAATGAAACAGCCCGGAATAGCTGGTCTTTTCATAGGCTGACGCCTTTTCCACCAGCATGTCCAAATTCGCCTGTCTCGCCTCTCCCGCTGGCATGGCCGCGATATAATCGTAATATCCGGTATTTTCATAGATGATATACAGAAGCTCATGGATGGACAGATAGCCGGCTATGCGGCGGTACTCTGCCAGTTCATCGGAAAACGCCGCGAGCTTTCCGTAAAGCGCTCCCTCCCGTTCATCCTCCGGACTGTTTTCCAGATAATACATCCACGCCCCGTAGATTCCCCTGTCCTGTCCCTTTTTCGCCGTTCTCTTGAACACGGCCATAAGGCGGGCCAATTCTTCGTCCGTGGCTCCCACGATGGGGGACTTTAAGACCGCAGCCAGCGGAATATCCTGCATCGGATTATCGATGATGCTTAAGAAGCACAGCACCGTTTCGACCTCAATTGCCGTAAAGTAGCCGGTTCTCCGCTCCGCATAGGCCGGTATTCCCTCATTCATTAAGATGTTGACGAAATCCTCAGCAAATCCGCTTAAGCTGCGCAGAAGGATAACCATATCGCCATAACAGGCGGTCCTGTAGCGCTTTTCCTTCTTATCCCAGACCTTTAACCCGGTCTCAGGATTTATCAGTTCCTTCATCCGGGCAGCGATCAGCTTGGCCTCCATCTCGTGGGCCGTATAATCGTCCGCAGGATCCGCCTCCAGCTGTTTTAACAGTCCGCCTCCCGTGTTGACCATATGAAGTTCCAGTTTTCCTCCAACCATCTCTTCCGTCGGTTCAAATACCGCGCCGGGATGGAGAGCCGCGTCTTCCGTATAGAGAATTCCGCCCAGACCTTTCGTCATGATCTGATAGAATACCTCATTAATGCCGGAAAGCACACTGTCCCGGCTTCGGAAATTCTGGTGCAGCTCAATCGTCTGATACAGGCCGTCCTCTCTGGGATAAGATTCGTATTTCTTTAAAAACAGTTCCGGCCTTGCCAGACGGAATTTGTAGATACTCTGTTTCACGTCGCCCACCATAAACACGTTGGGCGTCCCGAACCGTTCCCTGGAAATGGCGTGGATCAGCGCCTCCTGCACGTCGTTGCTGTCCTGGTACTCATCCACCAGGATTTCTTCAAACTGGCGGCTCAGCTCGTCGGCGGCGGCAGACGGGGTTCGTTCTCCCTCGTCCGTCTCTTCCAGAAGCACCTCCAGCGCATAATGCTCCAGATCCCCGAAATCCACCAGGTTCTTTTCCTGCTTGGCTTCCTGGTAACGGTCGTGAAATTCTCCGGCCAGTCTCAGCAGCATCCGCACCGCACCCGCGGTACCCCTTAAGTCACGCACCACGGTCTCAATGGATTCAAAGCAGTATAAATCACGGAGTTTTCCGACCGCCTTCTTTACCCGGTCCCTGCATCCGGTCACAAACGATTTCTTATCCGCGTCGATCTCCTTGCTCCGGATGGAGGCCAGGCGGTCGAAGGAGGCGCTGCCTAACAGTTCATTAAGGCAGCCGTAATCCTTTGCGTTCCCGATCGCCTGCAGCATGCGCAAATCCGATGTCAGCATGGGGATATAGGCCGCAGGCCCGTTTTCCTCGTCACAGACGGCAAGCGCCTCCTTCAGCTGGGCGCAGAATTCCCCTGTCTGCATGGCGACATCCCACATCAGGAAGCGCATCCACTCCGTCTCCATAAGCCTGTCGTCGCTTCCCTCCTCGTAGTCCTCCAGTTCCTTTTCGCAGGCCTCCAGCCATTTTTCCGGCCACGGATTGCTTCCGGAAAAGTTGTAGACAGCCATAATATGATCCTCGATGCCCCGGTCCGATTTGCCGGTGGCATACGTCTCCACAAACCGGGAAAATTCCTCATCCCCGGCCTCATAGTAGTCCTCCAGCAGCTGTTCCATCACGGAGCCGCGAAGCAGGAGGAGTTCCCCTTCATCCCCCACACGAAAAGCCGGATCGATGTCCAGCTGGTTATAGTGCTCCCGGATGATTCCCAGACAGAAGCTGTCAATGGTCGTAATCCGGGCGTAGGGAATCATGGCCGCCTGCATCTGCAGATGACCGTTTTCAGGGTCCTCCTTCAATTTTTCATCGACGGCCAGAAGTACGCGCTCCCGCATCTCATCCGCCGCCGCCTTCGTAAATGTCATAACCAGAAGCTGATCGATGTCCAGGGGATTCTCTCCCTCTGTGATCATGCGGATAATCCGCTCCACCAGAACCGCTGTCTTTCCGCTGCCCGCTGCCGCGGAAACGAGAAGATTGCGGTTTCTGCTTTCAATGACCGCCTTCTGTTCTTTTGTCCAGTTAATCGCCATCCTGCTGCTCTCCTTCTATCTCCGGCCATATTTCTTCTGATTTCAGTGGTTTGAATTTGCGGAAGCCAAACCCGGAGGTTTTTAAATCGAAGCCGCACACCGCATGGTACGGGCAGTAGTCGCAGGCCGTCTTATTTCCCTGCTTGTACGGGTTCACCGCCACGGCCCCTTCCAGGATCTCGCGTCCCTCGGTCTTCAGCTTCTCATTGACATAGCGTTTTAAGGCCGAGAACCGGTTTCCTCCCGCTACGGATGACTTCGCCTCCTGGATCAGGCCGTTCTTCATCGCCACCGGGATGACATCGGATTCCGTCTCAATCTCGTGGTCCAGATGGCTGATGACCTCCAGCTCGCTGTTTACCAGACCGTTCATGCGCAGTTCCTTTAGAATCCGCCTGTCGATGGCCTCCGGGGTCATGTCTCCTTCCCGGTCGATCACCGGGTCGTTGATATTATAATAGAAAATACCGGCCGGGATCACAGCCTTGTCCGGATTGCGGCGTTCCTCCATCTCCATGGCCGCGTCCATATAGACCACCAGCTGCAGCTGCAGACCGTAATAAAGCGCAGTCAGATCGAAGGAAGTCCCGCCGGATTTATAATCGATGATCTTCACATAGACGTGTTCCTCATCCTCGCACAAGTCCATACGGTCGATACGGCCCCTCAAATGAAGCGCCTCCTCCTCGGAGAGAGCGATTTTCATGGCCTTCAGATTATCGGCGGCTGAGAAGGACACCTCGAATCCTACCGGCGTGAAATCGCCTTTCTTCAGCTGCTCCGCCAGCGCCCATATGGTACGGTCCGTGATCTTCTCCACCTTGCGGGCCAGATAGGCATTTCTGGCAGAGCTCTTTAAGATCGTATTCCCATATTCCTCAGTCACCTCGGTCACGGCGGTATGCACCAGAGCCTTTCTCTCGTCTTCCCCGATCGTCTTCCAGTCGCCTCCCTGTTCCTTCATCTTCTTAAAACAGAGGTCGATGGAATCGTGAAACAGATTACCGATGTCCATAGCCGCCAGCTCATACTGCTGGCGCTCTGCCAGCTCCAGACCGTAATTCAGGAAGTGGGCATAGGCACAGGACGCGTACTGTTCCAGCCTCGTGACACTGCCGCCCAGCACCGTGCCGTACAGCGCCTTCGCCGCCATTTTCCCGATTCCACGCTCCTCATAGGCGTAAAATGCCGCATCTACCAGTCTTTTTACGTTCTCTCTCTGCTCCTCATCCATCATAAAATGGCGGAACAGCTCCAAGAATTCCGAATCCTCCCGGGTCATCTCGAAGTTCCGAAGGCCGTGGGTCAACCGTCCCCTGGCTTCCCGGATGGAGAGCGGCACGCCGGCCGCTTCATCCGATGCGGCCACAACGGTCAGCTGCGGAAACAGCTTTCTTAACTCTCCCAGCAATATCGATGGCCGCAGGCTCTTTCCCGACGCATCCATGGCCGAGAAGGAGAGATAAAGCCGTTCCGCCGGCTTCGTTAAAGCGAGATACAGATAGAACCGCTGACGGAAGCTCTCCACACGTACGGTGGGCGCCAGCTCAATGTGATGGCTGCCTAAAAATTCCCGTTCCTTATCCGTAAACAGGCTGCTGTTTTCCTTCTTCTGCGGCACGATTCCATCGTTTACACCGATAAAAAACAGAATCTTGATATGGTCGAGACGCGTTCTCGTAATATCGCCCACCACGATCCGGTCCACGGCCGCCGGGATCAGGCCTACCTTGATTTCGGAAAAACCCGCGTCCAGAATCTCCGCGTACTCCCTGCGGCTCACCTTCTCGTCCCCTAAGAGCCTGGCGAGACGGTCCATCAGATCGACGACGAGGCCGTACACCTGACCGTATTCTTTGGCAAGCCCAAATTCTCCCTGTTCCCGAAATGAGGCCTCTCTGGCCAGCATCTTCTCCTCCACTGAGAGCGCCTCCAGAAGCCGGACCACGGCCTCCGTCATGGTGCGCACCGTCCTTCCCTCTTCCCGGAACGCCTCGATAAACGCCGTGAGAGGCGCCATAATCTCTTCCCGGAGCTGGTTTAACTCCTCTAAATTTAAGTCCCTGCCGCCGCGGTACCAGCCCTCCCAGGTGGTATTCCACCGCTTTAATCCCCGGATTCCCATGGCGATCACGTAGTTCTCCAGGCGGTCCAGCCTGCGCTCATCCTCCGGCTTCGTCACAAGGCCGGTTCTTAAGTAGCGGAACACGGTTTCGTAGGAAAAATCCTTCTGAATCGTCTCCAGCGCCGCGCGCACCAGCTCGACCATGGGATTTTTCAGGATGCTCTTTTTGTCATCCAGGAAGTACGGAATCTCCGACGCATCAAACTGATGGATCAGCTCTCCTGCAAAGCTTCCGATGTCACCGGTGATAACGGCCATGTCACGGTACCGGTATCCCTCGCGCAGCAGTTTTCCGATCTGACGAACCACGTGGGAGATCTCCCCGGCTGGATTCACCGCCTGCACCAGGCGGATCTCCTCCGCTTTGCCGGAATACACACGGCCGCTGTAGCGGTATAAGTTCTGCTCCAGAAAATCAAGCGCCGAATGGGACGGCGTGTCTGCTGCCGGCTGCTCCATCTGCTGCTTTACTCCGCTGCGGTACCGGACAGCCGGATGGTCGTCGAGAACGATATCCGGTTCCCGCTTTACGTGATTCTGGCGGGCCAGTGCGTTTAACTTATCCATCATCTCACTGCTCATGTGAAATAAGTCCTGCACGCCCCTCTTCCCCCCCTCCGCCACGGATGGATCGATGGTCACAGTCACGATCACCCGGCGGCTGTAACGGAGAAAAAGGTCCAGCAGGCGGTACTGGACCGGAGTAAAGCCCGTGTAGCCGTCCAGAGTGATCACACTATCTTTGATCAGCCTCGATTCCGGCAGGTGCTTACAAAGCACATCCAGAATCTCCTCCGTCGTGATATAGCGGTCCTTGATATACTCCTTAAACGCCTTGTAAATGACGGAAATATCCTCCAGCTTCTGGCGGAGCATGGGGCTGGTGGTCTCCGGGATCTTCGCGTCCAGCATTTCCGGCGTAATGCCGTACTGGTAAAGCTCTGAAAGCATGGATTTTAACTGGCCGATAAAGCCGTTCTGATTCAGATGGGACTGGTACAGAGGCAGTTCCTTCTGTTTACCTCCTGTCACCTTTCTCAGAATCATGGATTTTCCCATATCGTCCAGGACGTCCGGGTTTACGATGGCAAGCTCCTCGAAAACTCGGTACGCCAGACGCTGGAAGCTGACAATATCAATATTCATCACGCCGTGGTTCGGATGCAGCGTCACAATCTCCTTCTGTGTCTGCATGGTAAACTGCTCCGGGACAATGGCAAAATACTTCGTGTCCGGATTCTCAATGGAATCCCTGATTAAATCGGTATACAGGCGGTGTGTCTTTCCGGAACCGGAACCGCCTGTTAATAACTGTATGGACATATCTTTCGTGTTGCTCCTTCCCTCTCAAGCCCTTCACATTTTAATGGCTATCCAACTATATTTTACTATATTTTGATGTACAAGTCCATTGTTTTAAGAACAACAGTTCTCCTCGCAAACAAAATACGGCCCTTTCTCTTTTTAAATGCAGGTGCTCCTGCCGTCTATTCATAAACCGCCCTCAAGCAGAATACACTATATCAAAACCCGTTCGGAGGACCTTATTTTAATATGAGCTCTAAAACAAAAATTGTAGTACTGCGGATGAAAGAAATCATCTACACCGCCATCTTTGTCGGCCTCGGAATACTGTTAATCACCCTGTTTCTCATCATGTTCCGGCCGAAAAAAGATACCGTTCCCACTTCCGGAGAAGTGGCCACCTATGTGCCCGGAGTTTACTCTTCCGCGATCACGCTGAATAACCAGGATGTCAACGTACAGGTAACCGTGGATGCGGATAAAATTACATCGGTCACCCTCGTTCCCTTAAGCGAAGCGGTCACCACCATGTATCCGCTGATGCAGCCGGCCATGGACACTCTCTCGGAGCAGATTGTAAAAAATCAGTCCACCAAAAACATCTCCTACTCCGATGAGACACGCTACACATCCACCGTCCTCTTAAAAGCAGTCGACACGGCGCTGACCAAAGCCGAAATTGCAAAATAAGAATATGGTATGGGGATTGTGTTTTCTCTTTTCTCCCTGTATAATGAGATCAGAATACATAATTATTTTACAGTAAGAGGAACGGGATATGAGTCAGAAAAGCAGGACACAGAGTGTCATGGGGCAGAATCAAATTACAGAAGGAGTGATCTGGAAACAGCTTCTTCTGTTTTTCTTTCCAATTTTATTTGGAACATTTTTCCAGCAGCTCTATAACACCGCCGATGCCGTGATTGTAGGGCGGTTCGTTGGAAAGGAAGCGCTGGCAGCCGTAGGAGGTCCTACGGGAACCCTGATCAATCTTCTTGTGGGGTTCTTCGTAGGACTTTCTTCCGGTGCCACCGTAATTATCTCCCAGTTTTACGGTGCGAAACAGCCGGACCGGGTGAGCAGGGCGGTACATACGTCGATTGCATTTTCCATCGTGGGAGGCATTGTCCTCATGGTCATCGGTGTGGCAGGCGCGCCGTGGGCCTTATCCGCCATGGGAACACCGGATGATATATTAAATCACGCGGTTTTGTATATGCGAATCTATTTTCTGGGAGTCATCGGCAACCTGATCTATAACATGGGAGCCGGTATCCTGCGGGCGATCGGGGACTCGAAACGACCGCTGTACTTCCTGATTGCCAGCTGTTTTACCAACATTGTACTGGATATCGTTTTCGTCGTCTACCTGCATATGGGCGTCATGGGAGCCGCGCTGGCTACCATCATCTCCCAGCTGGTCAGCGCCGTACTGGTCATCATCGTGCTGATGAAGACAAAGGAGTCGTACCATCTGATCCCCCGGTCTATTCGGCTGGATCTGGACATGCTGAAGCGGATTATCCAGATCGGATTCCCCGCGGGTCTTCAGTCCGTCATGTACTCCGCCTCCAACGTGATTATCCAGTCCAGCGTCAATGCGCTCGGAACCGATACCATTGCTGCCTGGACCGCATACGGAAAGATCGACAGCGTGTTCTGGATGATCATCAACGCCTTCGGCATCTCCGTTACCACATTCGTTGGACAGAACTACGGCGCCGGGAAAAAGGACAGGGTTCACAAGGGGGTTCGCGTGTGTCTGGCCATGAGCTTTGCCGCCACCTTCCTGTTAAGCGTCCTGCTCTACTGGGGCGGCAGCTATATCTATCTGCTGTTTACCACGGACGCGGCGGTTATCGAAAAAGGAACCGAGATCTTGCAGTATCTGGTTCCGACCTTCTTCACCTACGTCTGCATCGAGATTTATTCCGGTTCTCTGCGAGGCGTCGGCGACTGCTGGATTCCCATGATTATCACCTGTCTGGGCGTCTGTGCACTCCGTGTCGTCTGGATCTGGGCTGCAGTACCGCTCCGTCCGACGATTCAGACCGTTATTTTCAGCTACCCGCTGACATGGGTCATCACTTCGATCCTGTTCTTCTTCTATTTTAACTGGTTTTCCAAGCTGAAGAAACACCACTGGTATGGATTTCGCAGGCGGAACCGTTAGGTTCCGCCTACTCCATCGGAGCACGGTAAAAGCCGCCGTAGAACTGCTGGGTCCGGAACATATTGACGATCACATGCTCATCCACCTCATGAAGCAGGGTGATGATATCTGCCACCTCGTAGGAAGACACCACGGTGTGAAGCAGGTACATGTGTTTTTTGCTGTATCCGCCGATGGCATCCACACAGGATATGCCGTGCCGGAAGATCTTTACATAGGCGTCCGTCATCTCCAGGCCTTTGGAGGTCGTAATCTGCAGTGTCACCCGCTCATAGCGGTGATGGAAGGTGGATACGATCATCGTGGACACAAACTGAAACAGAATCGAATATCCCGCGTAATCCCATCCGAAGATAGCTCCGAAGATACATAAAAGCACCACATTTCCCACAAATACAGACGTCCAGATGGAATTTCCCGTCTTATTGGATACGTAGAGGGCGATAAAGTCCGTTCCGCCTGTGGAGGCATTGCCTCTCAGCGCCAGGACGATGCAGAAACCATACAGCACGCCTCCGTAGATCACATTCAGGATCACGTCCTCGAAGATCGGTGAGAAGTGAAAGATTTTCAAAAATAAGCTGGCCAGAAATACCTGGAGCAGTGAGAAAAATGTAAACCGCCGGCTGATACTCTTGCTGCAGGCCCAGGCCACCGGAATATTCAAAATCACCATGGCCAGGGAAGTTGACAGATTGATTCCGAACAGGGACGTCACGCGGTCAATCAGGATCGCTATTCCGGTAAATCCGCCGGACAGCAGCCCAGCCGGCCTTATAAACGCCTGAATAACAAATGTCTGAAGCAGCGCCGAACCGATGACCGCCACTGTCGTCATAAATATCCGAAAACGCCTGTTCTTTCTTAACTTCCTCCACATAGTAAAAAACTCCTCTCCTTAAGTACGCATTAATGCTATTATATGTAAAATTCTCACTTCCATCAATACAAATTAAGACAACTTAAAAAATTTTATTCTAACTATTGATTTTTTTGCTCCTTTCGATTAAAATAGCGATATGGAGATATAGCTCAGCTGGGAGAGCATCTGCTTGACGTGTAGAAGGTCGCAGGTTCGAGCCCTGTTGTCTCCATGGCGAAACCGCCGGGAATCCTTAATCGATTAGGTTCCGGCGGTTTTTTTCAATTTCTGAAGGCACACTGCCATTAGGCTCTGCGAACTTCACTGCAGGCACAATGAGGAGGTACCTATGGAAAGATTTAAGATGGTCGTCACGAAGATTCAGCATGAGACGAAACTGCCCAAAGAAAAATTTGAACAGATGCTGGATTATCTCGATTCCGACGATTACCGGGTTACACACGTTCATCTGGAAGAATATACGATTATCGTTTTAATCGACAATGAAACCTATTTCAAAAAGCCGGAAGACCCTGATCTGAATATTATCTTCTTCATCCAGTTCATCTTTGAAAATCCTGATCTCTTTGCATATGGAAATTCTTTTACGTACGATGGAATCCGTTTTGCCGCGCTGAGGTAGACATGCCTCTACCTTTTCACCGGTCTGATATACTTAAAATACTGTTCCGGATTGAAGTAAAAGTATGTTATTCTGCCCGGTGTGGTATCAAAGCTGTAGCCGGTGCCGGAATAATCAAAGGCAGCCATTGCCGCTTCAATCTTTTCCTCAACACTGCGGTTTTCCTGTTCATAATCGAAGGGGCCGTGTTCAAAGACGACATACTCGGCTTCGGGGACATCAATGAACAGCATCTGCGGCGGTATCTCACCTTTATAATCATAAGGAAGCCGTACGCCGTGACACTCGGTGCGCGGGATTCCCCAGTCGCAGAGTCTGCCTTCCGGGTCGTTAATATAGGCCATGATCTGGCCGCTTCCACAGTTAGGTTCGCTTCCGCCCTCATCGTCTAATTTCCCCTTAATGCTGTCGAGTAAACCGCAAATGGTTTCGTAATCCTGGCCCGGAATCTGATTCTGTTTCTGCCAGAAATCCCAGTACCCATTACTCTCATAATTTTTAATGTGCAGAAATTTGTGTGCGGGTATGGTTACAAAATAAATTTTAATATCATCGGTAGATTTCATCATGCCAATTTCTCCTAATCCTAATAAGTAGCGGTCGAAAGGGTTTATTTTTGTACGCAGAACAACTGGCTTCGGGTTTTTGCGGTATTCACTGGGCGTCATGCCATAAGTCCCTTTAAAGGCCCTGGTAAAGGCTTCATTTGACGAAAAGCCATAATCCAGCGCAATATCCAAAAAGCTTTTATCACTGTCCCGGACCTCTTTTAGTGCAAAGGCTAATTTCCTCAGCCTTAAGTAATCCCGAAACTGCATACCCGATATCTCTTTAAATTTTCTCGTCGTATAGAATTCGGAATAACCGAGACTGCGGGAAAGAAAGCTCAGTGTCAAAGCTTCATCGTTATAATTTTTGATGCATTTGTCAATTTCATCGACAAAGATTTGAATCTGTTTCTGCCACTCGTACATTCGTCTGTTCTCCTTGTTTCAACCACCCTACCGTTATTATAAAGCCACGGAGCATTTCATGCTTGATTTTACTTGCTGTGATTCCCTGGTCGCAAACGTTCCAGGGACCAGGAAAGAGTCCGGCAAGCCGGGCTCGCGCGCCGGAGCGCGGTCGCTTCAGCAGCCATATTTTCTTGGCGCACAGTGCACCTCCTGCCCAGAGGGCTTTTTATGTAATAGGAGTACTTTTCTACTACAAAAAAAGAACTGCTTATCCCCCACAGAAAGCAGTTCTTCGTCACGATCTAAAACCGTCACATTATTAAGTTCTTATAATTTTGGCATCCCCATGCCTGAAATCATACACGCAAGGCACCCCTTTGTGCTTCTCACATGGACAATCATAACATCAATAATGGAAAAAGTCAATCATTTTAGTGTATTTCACCAAAAAAGGGTCGGGCTGGAAGAATCATTATCGCAATTTTTTCTACAATGTATGCAAAAACGTCTTTGTCATACGTACATGTTTTCATGAAACATATTTTCATCAAAAATGCGCATACTTTCTATATCGCTAATTCCCTTTCATTGCCGCATAATCCGCGGACTACCAAAACAGTAAAAAAAGGAGACCATAATATGGACTTTTCCAGTAAGCTTTCTGATAACATGTCTTATCTGAAAGAAAAATTGAATGTGGACACGAATTTCGACGTAGTCTACCGAGTCATCCATGTGGGTGGGCGGGAGGCCTGTCTCTATTTTATAGATGGCTTCACCAAGGATGAGGTATGGCTCAAAATACTCCAGGCATTTTCGACGCTGAAGGAAGACTCCATGCCGGAAGACGCTCACGCATTTTCCAAGAAATACCTTCCCTACGGAGAGGTTGGACTGGTAAAGAGTGATTCCGAGATGATCGGCCAGCTCCTCATGGGCGTGTCGTGTCTGTTCATCGACGGGTATGACAGCTGCTTCACCATCGACTGCCGCACCTATCCGGCCCGCGGTGTGTCTGAGCCAGAAAAAGACAAGGTACTTCGCGGTTCCCGTGACGGGTTTGTGGAAACACTTATTTTCAACACGGCCCTGATCCGCCGCCGAATCCGTGATCCAAAGCTCACCATGGAGATCACCAGCGCCGGGGAAAGCTCCCACACGGACATCGCCCTCTGCTACATGCAGGGCCGGATCGATGAAAATCTCCTCGCCATGATCAAAGACAGGATCAACAAGCTGGAGGTCGACGCTTTGACCATGAACCAGGAAAGCCTTGCGGAGTGCCTTTATCCACATAAATGGTACAATCCATTTCCCAAGTTTAAATTTTCCGAGCGTCCCGACACTGCGGCCGCCTCCATCCTGGAGGGAAACATCATCATTCTGGTAGATAACTCGCCTGCCGCCATGATCCTGCCATCGTCAGTCTTCGATATTATTGAAGAAGCCGACGATTACTATTTCCCACCGGTAACGGGATCATACCTGCGCCTTTCGCGTATGGCAATCTCCGTGCTGACGCTTTATTTAACGCCGCTGTGGCTTGTGCTGATGCAGAATCCCAATGTCATCCCTTCCTGGCTGGAATTCATTCAATTGTCAGAACCGCCTCATGTACCGCTCATCTTCCAGCTTCTCATACTGGAATTTGCCATCGATGGTCTGAGGCTGGCCGCTGTCAATACGCCCAGCATGCTGACCACACCGCTCAGTGTTATCGCCGGTATCGTCCTGGGTGAATACTCCGTAAAATCCGGCTGGTTTAACAGTGAAACCATGCTCTATATGGCCTTCGTGACCATTGCCAATTACTCCCAGGCCAGCTTCGAGCTGGGCTACGCATTCAAATTCATGCGAATGATCCTGCTGGTGCTCACTGCCCTCTTTAATTACTGGGGATTTGCCATCGGAGTCATACTATCCGTCTGTGCTGTCGTATTTAACAAGACGATCGCAGGCAAGAGCTATATCTATCCGGTGATACCGTTTAACTGGAGTAAATTAAAGAAACGCTTCTTACGCGGCAGACTGCCTCATAAGGAGAAATAAGGAAGAAGTCCGGGAAATGAAACTGTTTCCCGGGCTTCCCCCTTGTTATGGTTCTTTATTCCACGAAATCTTTTCTCATTGGTGTAAAGATATCCAGCAGCATGGTCTCTTCCAGCGCTACCACACCGTGCACCACATCCGGCTCAACGTAATAGCTGTCTCCTGTTACCAGAACTTTGTCTTCCTTGCCTTCCTCCTGAAATAACAGGGAACCGGATATGATATAGCCAATCTGCTCATGAGGATGGCTGTGTTTTGCACCGATCGCTCCCTTTACAAACTTCAGCTCCACATTCATTAAATTCTCGCTGTAGGCCAGTACCTTCCGCACAACACCGCCGCCTAAGTCTGTAAGCGGAACATTTTTGTTTTCTACATACATGATGTATTCCTCCTGTTTTTTGTAATTGTTGGTCTATGTACATAATAATTGGTTATCAGACTGCCGGATCTGCGATTCCGGAATTTAAATTGGATTTATAATTCCATATTATACTACAAAGTAACCCCTTCCGTAAACAGGGAAAAGGGAGCCACTTCAAAATTCATACCCTTTTCTTGTAAACACGGCAGGAATGTTTTATAATAAATAAGAAAATCATATATCATTGAAAAGGAACCTACAAATGAAAATTATCGTAATCGACGGGCAGGGCGGCAAGATGGGACACGCCGTTATTGTCCAGTTAAAAAAGTCCCATCCGGAACTTGAAATAACCGCAATCGGAACCAACTCCATCGCCACCTCCTCCATGCTGAAAGCCGGTGCGGACGCCGGTGCAACCGGTGAAAATCCCGTGGTCGTGGCCAGCCGCAGCGCAGACATTATTATCGGGCCCATCGGTATCGTAATCCCGAACTCCCTGCTCGGTGAGATCACTCCGGTCATGGCGGAAGCCATCGGCTCCAGCCAGGCTAAGAAAATCCTGATTCCGGTGAACAAATGCAATCACTACGTGGTTGGCTGTGAGGAGCTGCCGCTGAGCGTATACATCGGACAGGTAGTAGCGCAGGTGGAGCTTCTGACGGGAAAATAAGAAGCTCGGCATTTAATTCCTACAAACGGCGGCGGCCTGGCAGATCATAACATCTGCCAGGCCGCC